>JBEGTF010000010.1:0-17756 GCA_041179545.1 Actinomycetota bacterium
GGTTCAGGTATGCACGTTCACATGTCATTGTGGAAAGACGGCAAGCCATTGTTCTACGACGAATCAGGCTACGGCGGTCTATCAGACATGGCTCGTTGGTACATCGGTGGAATCTTGAAGCACGCGCCATCACTGCTTGCATTCACTAACCCAACAGTTAACAGCTACCACCGTCTGGTTCCAGGTTTCGAAGCTCCAGTAAACCTTGTTTACTCTGCTGGAAACCGTTCGGCTGCAATCCGCATCCCGATGACCGGAACTAACCCTAAGGCTAAGCGCATCGAGTTCCGTGCGCCAGATGCATCTTCTAACCCATACCTAGCTTTTGCGGCGATGCTTATGGCTGGTCTTGACGGTATTAAGAACCGCATCGAGCCACACGCTCCGGTTGACAAGGACCTCTATGAGTTGCCACCAGAGGAAGCAAAGCTCATCCCCCAGGTACCTGGCAACCTTGAAGACGTTCTAAAGGCACTTGAGGCTGACCACGACTACCTACTACAGGGCGACGTGTTCACCAAAGACCTAATCGAAACATGGATTGACTACAAGCGCGAGAAGGAAATCAAGCCTCTTGCCCTTCGTCCTCACCCATACGAGTTCGAGCTTTACTTCGGCGTATAAGACGTTCAAGGGAAAAGGACCTCACCGAAAGGTGGGGTCCTTTTCAATTTCTCACTACTCGTAGCGATTTTCATCGGGGTTGGCATAAAAAAGGCGCTCGTAAACGCTTCGTGCACGTCTGGTAAATGCCAGGTAATCGTCTTCAAGTTGCGTAGCGCTTCCTCGCGGATACTCGAGGATCCGCGCCATTCCCTCTAGTTGGCGACGGTCTGTTGGTAGTACGTCACTCCTCTTGTTTGCCCAAAGAACGCTTGCTGAACGAAGACGTGAGGCCAAGGTCCAAGCTTCGCTTAAAACCCTTGCATCGTGCTCTGCAATGAGTTTCTCACTCACCATGGCGTCCAAAGCTTCCAAAGTTTTAGGAGTACGAATAGATGGATGCTCATTACCGTGCTGCATTTGGAAAAGCTGGACCAACCACTCAACATCGCTGAGTGACCCTCTGCCGAGTTTGAGGTGGCGTTTGGGATCCGCACCGAGCGGCAATCGCTCTGTTTCGACTCTGGCTTTAATCCTTCTTATTTCAACGACGGCAGCATCCGCTAGTTGCGTTGGGTAGCGATACTTGTTGATTAGTTCCAGGAATTCGTTCCTCAACTCCGAGCTTCCCGCTATTGGTCTTGCTCGCAACAGTGCCTGAGCCTCCCAGGTGTTTGCCCAGCGCTCGTAGTAGGCGGCGTACGATTCGATTGAACGAGCGACCGGCCCATTCTTTCCTTCAGGACGAAGATCGGCGTCGAGCTCGAATTCAAGAACCTGGTCCGCAGTTAATCGCCTAAGTTCCGCGATAATTCGCTCAGCGACTTTTTGCGACACAACACTGTCAGCTCCTGGCTTAGTTTTGTAAACGAACATTACATCAGCGTCCGAACCAAAACCAAGCTCTTCGCCGCCAAATCTACCCATTGCTATGATCCCGAAATCTAACAAGTCTGAAACATCGGTTGCAGAAATGTCGGCGCCATTCATGTCCGTAGCAACCTCTAGCATTGCTCGAAGGTAAACCGCCGTCAGGTCACTCAGCCCTTGCGAAACTTGCGAGATGGTTAAGTCGCCTAACACTGCACCCATCGCAATTCGCAAGGTTTCTCTACGTCGAACGTTTCGAATAAGATTTGCGGCTGTGTCCACAATCTCGTGTCTGGAAATAACCGCATCAAACTCAGTAGCCAATTCCATGGCGGTCATCGGGGTTAGATCCTCTGATCTTTCAAACCAGGCCGCTGCCTCAGGAATGCGCTCAAAAAGGTTGGTAGCAAGTCGACTATTCGACAAAACCTGGGTCATGCGTTCTGCGGCCCCACTTGAATCACGAAGCATGCGCAAGTACCAGTGAGACTCCCCTAGATCTTCGCTTAGACGCCTAAAAGCGAGCAATGCGGCATCAGGATCAGTGCCCTCTGCAAACCACTGCAACAACACAGGAAGAAGCTGTTTTTGTATAACTGCTCTACGAGAAAGACCCGATGTGAGTGCGGCGATGTGGTCAAGTGCTCCCTTTGGATCAGCGAACCCAATTGCATGAAGACGATCCCGAACCTGATCCGTGCTTAGCGACAAACTCTCGTCTCCAAGTTTGGAAACTGCAGACAAGAGGGGTCGGTAGAAAATTCGCTGATGCAGTGCCCGGACATCTACCTTGACGCCCTCCCACTTTTCGATGAGTGAATCAGCGTTCAACTTCAAATCAACTGCTCGGGCCAACGCCCTACGTTTTGGCTCAGACGTAGGCATCAGATGAGTGCGACGCATCTCAGACATTTGAATCCGATGCTCAAGCAATCTCAAGAATCTATAGTGCGAGGCAAATTCATTTGCTTCACTTCTGCCAATGTAACCACCGTTTGATAGAGCCTGGATTGCACCTATCGTGTCTCGCTGTCGAACTGAATCATCAGAGCGACCATGAACTAGCTGGAGCAGCTGTACCGTGAATTCGATATCGCGAAGGCCGCCCGGACCCAGTTTCAATTGAAGGTCGATTTCATTTGCTGGGATAAATTCTGTAACTCGCTCACGCATACGTTGCACAGATTCGACAAAATTCTCCCGGGCCGCTGACGACCAAACTTTTGGGGCTAGCGCATCAACATAGCGCTCACCTAACTGCATGTCCCCCGCTAACGGCCTAGCTTTTAGCAAAGCCTGAAATTCCCAGCTCTGTGCCCATCGGTCGTAGTACGCCACGTGAGATTCGAGAGTGCGAACCAGCGCCCCAGATTTTCCTTCGGGACGCAAGTTTGGATCAACTTGCCAAAGCATAGGCTCGCTCGCTGTGCCATCCATTGCGCGCATCATTCGAGTGGCAAGCTTTGTTGCTATCTCAACTGCCCGCTGCGGATCTAAGTCCTGGGAACCGCTGTCCGCAACATATATCACATCCACATCCGAAATGTAATTGAGTTCACGTGCGCCACATTTGCCCATTGCAATAACGGCGAGTTGAGTTGAATCTACTTCCATCTCATCGAAGACACCGTGCTCATTGCTAAGTTTTAGCTCAGCGCGAGCTATCAAGAGCCCGGCTTCAATAGCGGCAGCTGCGATGTCTGCCAAAGCTGCGGCTACCGCTGGTTGCCCCGCTTGAACATCTGTTTGGCTTAGGTCAAAGATCGCTATTTTCAATAGCTCTCTTCGGTAGGCCACTCTTAGGGCGCTCCAAACTGAAGGCGAATCAAAGCCTGCAACAAGCAGAGGTTGAACGCTATTGACTACCTCAGACTTGAGATCCTCAAGCCTTGAAAGAGCCGGTGCTTTTTCGAACGCCGATAATTGCTCGGGCCGTCGCATTATGAAGTCCGTGAGCGCTGTAGATGCTCCCAGCAACAGGCACAACCTGCGAGCTGAATCGTCCTTCTTAAGGAGAGATTTAACTTTCGAAGGTTGAGCGCTAGCTAAATTCAGCAAAGCGACCAGCGCTTGATCGGGGTCAGCAGCACTGCCGAGGGCTGCGAGTGCCGACCTGCCTGAATCACCAACAAGCCTGACCAATTCATCAAGTTTTCCGATGGTGCCGCTGAGGTCAACGAATCCAAACCGCGCCAGTTCGGATAAACCCAGCGAACGAGCGTTGGCCATGAGAGCTACTTAGATCTTCGAGAACTAGAGAGTCTCTAGGTTTTGCTTAAGTTCGAATGGGGTTACCTGAGCACGGTATTCGCTCCACTCACGACGCTTGTTAGCTAGCACGTAAGAGAACACTTCTTCGCCGAGAGTTTCAGCCACGAGTTCTGACTCCTCTAACTTGCGAATCGCGTGGTCGAGACTCTGAGGCAAAGGCTGAATTCCCATTGCACGGCGTTCGGCATCGTTGAGTGACCAAACATTGTCTTCAGTTTCAGCTGGTAACGGGTATTCCTCTTCGATGCCCTTTAGTCCAGCATTCAAGAGAAGAGCATATGCCAGGTAAGGGTTGGCAGCGGAGTCAATGGCGCGGTACTCGATGCGAGAAGAGTTACCCTTGTCTGGCTTGTATAGCGGAACACGAATCAAAGCTGAGCGGTTGTTGTGTCCCCAACACACGAAACTTGGAGCTTCGCCGCCACCCCAAAGTCGCTTGTAAGAATTCACGTACTGGTTGGTCACCGCAGTGATTTCAGGAGCGTGCTTCAAGAGGCCTGCTATGAAGTGTTTTGCAGTCTTTGAGAGGTGATACTGAGAGCTTGGGTCAAAGAAGGCGTTGGTGTCACCCTCAAAGAGCGACATGTGGGTGTGCATACCAGAACCCGGGTGCTGAGTAAATGGCTTAGGCATGAACGTCGCGTAGACACCCTGCTCAATCGCCACCTCTTTGATTACGGTACGGAAGGTCATGATGTTATCCGCCATGGTCAATGCATCAGCGTAACGAAGATCAATCTCATTCTGACCTGGACCACCCTCGTGGTGGCTAAATTCAACCGAGATACCTAGCTGCTCCAACATCGACACAGCGCGACGACGGAAATCGTGTGCGGTTCCGCCAGGAACGTTATCAAAATATCCAGCGTTGTCCACTGGAACTGGCTCACCCTTGGAGTCCAACTGAGTGGATTTCAAAAGATAGAACTCGATTTCAGGATGAATGTAGAAAGAGAATCCCCGATCAGAGGCCTTTGCCAATGCACGACGAAGAACGTTACGCGGGTCAGCAGCGGCCGGCTGGCCATCAGGAGTCTGGATATCGCAGAACATACGAGCGGTTGGGTCAATTTCGCCACGCCAAGGCAGAATCTGAAAGGTGCTTGGGTCAGGCTGAGCCAGCATGTCAGCCTCGTAGGTACGAGCTAATCCTTCGATTGCGGAGCCATCAAAGCCCAATCCCTCGGCAAACGCACCCTCAACTTCGGCCGGTGCAATAGCTACCGACTTGAGGGTCCCCGCAACATCGGTGAACCAAAGGCGAACAAACTTGACGCCTCGTTCTTCAATCGTCCGAAGTACAAAATCGCGCTGTCTTTCCATCGGGAAATCCTCTCTCTTGCTCCTACTAGGCTAATGGTTATGCCGAAAGTTCGCCTAGCTCTGGCTCAGACCAACCCTGTTGTTGGCGATATTGGCGCAAACACCGATACGGCCTTTGCGACCGTCACAGCCGCAGCCAAAAATGGTGCTGAAATGGTTCTTTTCGGTGAGATGGCGATCACCGGCTATCCAATCGAGGACCTCGCAGCGCGTGAATCTTTTGTGGCCGCCGCAGCTGCAGCTGTCAGAGAACTGGCAACTCGCCTTGAACAGGCCGAACTCGGGCATATCGCAGTTGTAATTGGCCATCCATCCTTAGCTAAAAAGCGTGAAGCGCACAATTGGGCCTTGGCGCAGAACTGCGCCTCAGTGTTGCTTGGCGGCGAGGTGATAGGCACTTATGCCAAACACCACTTGCCTAACTATTCAGTCTTCGATGAATATCGAATTTTTGTTCCTGGAAATGAGCTTTTAAGCTTCGAGTTCCAGGGCCTCAAGTTCTCGACCTTGATCTGTGAAGACATCTGGCAAAGCGGAGGTCCCGTTGCCCAATTAGCAACAAGCAACACCGATGTGGTCCTGGTACTAAATGGTTCACCATTTGAGATTGACAAAGATGACCGGCGTCAAGCTCTTGTTCGTGAATTAGCTACTTCTAACGACGCTGCAGTTGCCTACGTCAATCTTGTTGGTGGTCAGGATGATCTGGTTTTTGACGGAGATTCACTAATGGTGAACGCAGGTGGAACCCTCGCCGGCAGAGCTAAGCAATTTGAAGATGATCTTGTCTTCTTTGACATCGAGAACAAGAATCAAGTTTCAATGGTTGGTGATCCAAGAATCACGAAGAACGATGACCGTGAGCAAATCTGGAATGCCCTCGTTCTAGGGCTTCGCGATTACGTTGAGAAGAACCAGTTCAAATCTGTAATCCTTGGGCTGAGCGGTGGCATCGACTCCGCCGTCTGTGCCGCAATTGCAGCCGATGCAATCGGAGCGGAAAGAGTGTATGGCGTTTCCATGCCAAGTCGCTACTCCTCTGAGCATTCAAGAAGTGACGCTGATGATTCAGCAGACCGTATCGGTCTGCACTTCAGAACAGAACCAATCGAATCTATGGTCAAGTCATTTGAAACTCAACTTGGACTAGATGGCGTTGCTGCAGAGAATCTGCAGGCAAGGATGCGCGGAGTAATTCTGATGGGCCTAAGCAATGCCGAAGGTCACCTAACCTTGACGACCGGAAACAAAACTGAACTTGCCGTTGGGTACTCAACTATTTACGGCGACTCTGTTGGCGGCTTTGCACCAATCAAGGATGTTGAAAAAACCTTGGTTTGGGAACTTGCGAAGTGGCGAAACGAATTGGCAACGGCAAATGGTGAGACACCGCCTATTCCTGAAAATTCGATTTCCAAGCCACCATCGGCAGAGCTCCGACCAGATCAAACCGATCAAGACAGCCTGCCGGAATACGAACTACTTGACGAGCTGCTTGATAACTACATTGAAAAGAGACTCGGTCGCGACGAAATCGTTGGGCTTGGTTTCGACGCCGCAGTTGTCGACCGAATTATCGGATTAGTCGACCGAGCCGAGTGGAAGCGTCGTCAAGGGGCAATTGGCCCAAAGATTACAGGCATGGCCTTTGGTCGTGACCGCAGACTTCCAATCACAAACCGAACACACTAACGAGGAGAAGCCAGTGGCAGCAGACAAACTAATTTCAAGCGGTGGCCCATGGGAGTCAGTAATTGGCTATTCACGCGCAACAGTCGCCGGTGAGTATGTGCACGTATCTGGATCTACCGCAACCGTTGATGGTGAACTTCAGCACAAGGGCGATGCCTACGGTCAAACTCTGGTGACACTCAAGGAGGTAATCGCAAAGGCACTTGCTCAAGTTGGCTATGGTCTTGAAGATGTCGTGCGAAGCCGCGTTTATCTTGCTAACGCAGAAGATATGGACGCTGTTGGTAAAGCACACGGTGAAGTTTTTGCTGAAATTCGTCCGGCGGCAACTATGTTGGCCGGTATTCAATTCATCAACAAAGAAATGTTGGTTGAAATTGAAGTTGATGCCTGGAAGCGTGCCTAAATAAATGGAACCGACCCCAAAGCTGATTCGCACTGCGCACCTAAAAGAATTCAAACAAGCTGGTCGCAAGTTCAGTTGCCTGACAAGTTATGACCACATGACGGCCGGCATTTTTGACGAAGCTGGTATTGATGTGATCTTGGTTGGCGACTCCGCGGCAGATAACTCTTTGGGGTACAGCAGTACTCTTCCGGTAACTATCGATGAAATGGTTTCTTTTGGTCGTGCGGTTTCGACCGCGGCAAAACGCTCACTCGTAGTGATTGACATGCCATTCGGTTCTTATGAAACCGGTCCCGCCGATGCTCTGGCTAATGCGATCAAGATGATGAAAACCAGCGGTGCCGCAGCGGTGAAACTTGAAGGCGGCGAGAGAAGTAGTGCTCAAATTGCTGCGATCGTAGAGGCAGGTATTCCAGTTATGGGGCACATTGGCTTCACACCTCAAAGTGTTAATGCGCTTGGTGGCTTCAAGGTGCAGGGCCGCGGCGAAGGTGCCGGGCAACTTCTCGCAGATGCTAAAGCCGTGGAAGCCGCAGGCGCCTTTGCAGTTGTCCTTGAAATGGTCCCTGCTGAAATCGCTGCCCAGGTTACCCGTGAGCTTTCGATTCCTACTATTGGAATTGGAGCAGGTCCAGACACCGATGGGCAGATTCTGGTTTGGACAGACTTTGCGGGTTTGAGCGTTCAGAAGCCCCGCAAATTCTTGAAGCGCTATGCGAACATCCGTGAGACCCTTTTGGAAAGTGCCAAGCAATACGCGTCTGAGGTATCAAGTGGCGCGTTTCCCACCCAAGACCACTCTTTCGAGAACTAGTCGCGTTCATCCTCTTCTTTGCGCCAAGCCGCCGCGCGTGCAGCAATTATTTCCGGAGCACGCTCCGCCTCTTCACGGGTCATGAACGGTCCTAAACGATGAAGCGCCAATGATTGAGGACCAACCTCTACCTGGCCGGTCTGACTGTTAAACCAATACTGGACACTTTGATCTTGCATAGACTGAACTCTATGCCACGCGACCCACAAACCGGTTTTCTGACGCAGGGAAAACTAAGCCCAACCCGATCGGTGCCCGCTTCGATTGCTCGCCCCGAGTACGTTGGGAAAATAGCGCCAGCAAAAAACACCAAGGGCGATGTGCGAACTCGAGAAGAGATTGAAAAAATACGCGCTGCGGGAAAAATTGCAGCTCAAGCAATCGAGCTGGTTGGCTCCCACGCAAAACCCGGAGTGACAACCGATGAACTGGATCGAATAGGTCACGATTTTCTGGTGGCCCAGGGCGCCTACCCATCAACTCTCGGTTATCGGAATTACCCAAAATCGCTGTGCTCATCGGTGAATGAGGTTATCTGTCATGGCATCCCCGACGATACCGTTTTGCAAGAGGGCGACATCGTGAACATCGACATAACAGCGTTTAAGAATGGTTTCCATGGTGACAGCAATCAAACATTTCTAGTTGGAGACGTGCGGCAAGAGGTTCGCGACTTGGTTGATCGTACCCACGAAGCCATGATGCGTGGCATAAACGCAGCTTTGCCTGGTCGAGAGATCAACATAATTGGCCGGGCTATCGAAGCCTACGCGAAGCGATATAACTATGGTGTGGTTCGAGATTTCACCGGACATGGAATTGGAGAATCATTTCATTCAGGTCTCATCATTCCTCACTATGACTCTGCTCCCCTATACAACGATGAAATCAAAGTTGGTATGGTTTTCACGATTGAACCGATGTTGACTTTAGGCACCCACGAATGGGACATGTGGCCCGACAACTGGACAGTTCTAACAAAAGACAAAAGCATGACTGCTCAGTTTGAACACACCATCGCCATCACAGAGGATGGTCCTGAGATTCTCACGTTGGCATAGCAAAATAGACACCTATGAGTAAAAAGGCTATTGGCATCGACATCGGCGGCACCGGAATTAAGGGTGCTGTTGTCAATCTTAAGGATGGATCACTAATTGGCGAGCGTGTCCGCCACGAAACCCCTTCCGGTGGTAAACCAGGTGACATAGCCGGGGTCGTCGCCAGGCTGATTTCAGAACTTCCTGACGCAAAACCGGACATGCTTGTTGGTATTTGCTTTCCGGCAATAGTTAGAAACGGCATCACCATGTCAGCTGCAAACGTGTCTAAGGAATGGATCGGTCTTGACGCAGATGCGCTCTTTACCAAAGAACTCAAGAGACCGGTTCATGTTGTCAACGACGCAGATGCCGCTGGTATTGCCGAAATCAAATATGGTGCTGGACAAGACGTGGAAGGCCTGGTCATCATGACCACGCTTGGCACAGGTATCGGCAGCGCACTTTTCATGAATGGCAAACTCATTCCAAATGCTGAACTAGGGCATTTGGAAATTCTGGGCGTGGACTACGAAACTAAGGCCTCCTTCGCAGCCAAAGAGCGCGAAGACCTGAACTGGGCGGATTGGGCTGAGCGTTTACAAAATTATTATTCAACTATCGAACGCCTTTTTACGCCTGACCTAATAATCGTGGGCGGTGGCGTGTCAAAACAACACGAAGAATTCTTGCCGTTGTTGAAACTTTCCACGACGATTGTTCCCGCTCAAAAGCGCAACAACGCGGGAATTTTGGGTGCTGCCGCATCAGCAAAAAAAGCCTCAAGATAGCTATTTAGAAAGCAGTGGACGGGCCGGCTATTACGCCGGGTTCTGTACCTGTTACCAGGTGACGATCATCTATCTAGGAGCGTTGTTACCAACACTCTCGAGCGGCCTACCCGAGAACAAAAGCGAGCAGCTTTATTCGTTCTCTATCTGACCTTGCTCCAAACGAGGTTTACCTAGCTGAAGCGCTCACGCGCCCCACTGGTGGTCTCTTACACCACCGTTTCACCCTTACCGATTTCTCGGCGGTTTACTTTCTGTTGCACTTTCTCGCGGGTTACCCCGGGTGGTAATTAGCCACCGCTCTGCTCTTTGGAGCCCGGACGTTCCTCGATGTTTCCATCGCGATCGCCTTGCCGACCCATCCGCGTTCAAGACTACTTGACCCACCAAGTGGTGGCAATGCCGACTACAGGTGGGCAGTCGAGTTGAGGGTAATCACTTCGGCGGCTTGGTCTCCCCAGAAGCGAATTATTGAAATCGAACATGGTGAGATCTGCGGCGACCAGTATGCAGATACCCCACCCGCCATTGCTCTTCTGGCGATTCCACGAATCGGCATCACGTGACTCACAACGGCTACTGTCTTACCGGCGTGATCGGAGACTATCTCAAAAAGACCTTTAACTACCCGCAAATCAAATTCTTCGAGTGACTCCCCGTTGGGTGGAGCAACATCCCAAGAACCTTGCCACGCTTCAAATTCGTTGGGCCAGTTCTCTCTCACTTCATCATTGGTTGAACCGTCCCAATCACCAAATGAAATCTCAGCGATATTCTCATTTAAGGAAACAGAAAGACCCAATTCGTTGGCAATTATGTTGGCCGTGTCCTGTGTTCGCTGAATCGGCGAAGAGACGATTGCAGAGACCGGACTCAAATAGGACCAAGGACCCGACTTCCCAATCTGCGCAACGGCCTCGGCCGCCATTCGAGCATCGATTCGACCGAGATCGGACAGCCTTGGGTTCTCGCCTCCACGACCTGAGATTCTCTTTGTCTCGGTGAGATGTGTTCTTCCATGGCGAATCAACACGACTGTAGTTAGTGGTGCTGTCACCCCGCCGGGAGCTCTCACAGAGCTAGGTCTGGTCTGGTTAAATTCAACTACCGGCGAACGCAGAATTTCACCTTCAGATGAGACCGTAGAGTCTGACGCTTCATCCATTGCTTTATTGGCTAAAGCATCTGCACGTTTATTTTCTTCGCGAGGTATCCACATCCACTTAATTTCGTGTCCACGCGCAACTTTTTGCACCTCAGCAGCAAGTTGAATCATGTCAGGGTGCTTGATTTTCCAGGTACCTGACATCTGCTCGATTACAAGTTTGGAATCCATTCGGACCAAAATGCGAGCGGCTGGATTTATCTCTAGAGCACCCTCAAGTCCGGCCTTAAGTGCCAAATACTCCGCAACATTATTTGTTGCAACACCGATAAATTTTGCAACCTCAAGGATCACTTCGCCAGTGTCGGCATTTATTACGACAGCTCCGCTACCCGCAGGCCCTGGATTGCCCCTTGATCCACCATCAGCTTCAACTACAAGATTTTCAGGCTTACTCATCGGACTAGAATCGCCTGGCAGTCAGGGCAAGTAGCCAATTCATCTCTGGGAGTTGATGCTATCTCTGCTAACGCTGTGGCACCAATGGTCATTCGACATGCGCCACATTCGCGATTCAAGAGCCTGCCCACAGCAACTCCGCGCAGAGATTTCTTCTCATAGATTTCAAGCAAGGATTCTTCGATGCGGCCAGCTTGCTGAGCTCTTTGCTGAGTAAGTAAATCTAATCCCGAACGCTGCTTCATAATTTCGGTTTCGTTAGCAGATTCTTTTTGAGCCAATTCATCATCGATGTTTTTCTTGTCCACCAAGATTGTCTGATAAGAAGCCTCTGCTTCTTCTTTTCGCTCAAGAATGGCAAGCTCCAGATCCTCTAGCTCTGACTTGCGCTTCTTTAGTGTCTCAAGCTCAGCCTGTATCCCCTGAGCGTCCTTGCTTGAAGATGTCTGATTGAGGCGCAAATTATCTTTGTCAATGCGCTGTTCTACTAGTTTCAAGTCAGCTTCTGCTCTGGTCAATTCAAGCTCGACGGAATCTAATTGATTACGGCTCTCAATTAAGTTATTTGCACTTGCTCGCTGAGCATCTCTAAGGGCGGTAAACGCCTCGCCGTTGGTCAATAAGCCCAACGCAACACGGGCCCGAGTAATTTCTAAATCCAAATTACTCAATGACAACAGGTCTGACTGCTGGCTCTCTGAAGCTTTCATTTGGTGCCCTCTTTTTAGTTAATAGTACAAAACTACTTGACCTACTGAGTTACTACAAAGTCCCATGGGTCGGTCCGTATTTGGCTCACAACAAACTGAACGTTTGGAAATTTCTTGGCCAATTGCTCAGAAGCAATTTGCAACCAGAGCCACTCGCCTGCCCAGTGAGAAATATCGATCAAAGCGGGCTTTCCATCATGCAAAAAAGCGTGCTCACGAGCATCTTGGGTTGGATGGTGGCGCAGGTCAGATGTCACGTAAACATCTGCCCCTGCAGAAACGGCAGCTTGTATGAAGGAATCACCAGCACCACCACAAACAGCAATCTTTTGAACGGGCTGTTCAAAATCCCCAGATACACGGACACCGGTGGCTGTTGATGGCAAAATCCTTGCAATTAGCCTTGCGAAGTCTCCGAGCTTTATCGGAGAGACGAGATCTCCAAAGCGCCCGTGACCTTGAACAACCTGACCTTGGCCGGAACCTTCAAGAGCAACCGCGTTTTGAATACCCAGAGACTCTGCCAACACATGCGAAACACCGTTCTCAACAATGTCAGCGTTTGTGTGTGCGGCGTAAATAGAAATGTCCGATCGAATCGCCTTTGCCAATGTGGAACCCTTTGCGCTCACTTCTGAAGCAGAAGTGATTCCCTTCAAGAGAAACGGGTGATGCGCAAACACCACATCAAATTCTCCATCAATGGCTTCCGAGATTATTTCGGAAGTCACGTCCACAGACAACAACACACGGGATACTCGCTTACGAGGACTTCCCACAACCAAACCTGGCGCATCCCATGATTCAGCTCCAGCTAGAGGCCAAAGCTCTTCGAAGTAATCTATTAGTTGTGCGAGCTCTACAGCCATCTTTTTAACCTAAGCCTTGAGGTAATTAATCGACTAAACCGAAAATGTCTTTGAGATCATCTCGACGAGCCTCGATAGCCAATACTTCTGACTCTTGTCTCTTGATTCTGGGAATTCCAAAAGCCACAGGCAATAACGATGCGAAAGCGAATGCAATTACGATTCCAAATGATGTTGTTGACCAAAACTCTGGATTAACTAGGTTCTCTGAAACGAAGCCAGTCCAACCGAATCCATTCTGGTTTACAACGGTAAATCCAAAGCCTGCCGCTGTTGCAATTAGCCAGCCGGATAAATTGATCCAGTTGAATGATTTGTAAAAACCGTAACTACGGCTCAGTGAAATTTCGTGGTAAGCAATCCGGCGAATTAAAATGTCCGAGATGAAAATTCCAGACCAGGCCGCAACAGGAATCGCAGCGATCCTCGCATAGTCCGCTAGGAGCAACCATACATCGGTGTTGAAATAAAGCACTGCCCCTGCCACTGCGGCCACAACGACACCTAGGATCGGTTGTGCCAGCGCGGGGCTCAGTTTTAGCCCAAGCGAGTGAAGGCTCAAATTTGAGCTGTAGAGCGACATCGCAAGAATTATGATTCCAGAGACCGCTGCCGATGAGATAAGTATCCAGCCGACCCAAGGAAGTATGACGGACGCAAAATCACCAAGCAGAGTTCCAGCTGGATAGACAGCGCTAATTACTATCGCTGAATTTGCTCCAAGCTTTAGAGAACCGATAAGCGCAAGTCCGTAAGTGGCAACTACGGTCGGCACCGCAACAAGTGCAAGCGCTCCCCAACCAACTACCGCAGCACCTCTAGCCGTGGTTGAAAGCTTTCTAGCGAAGTCAGATCCTGCTGAGGTCCATGCAAGACCAAAGAGGCTAAAAGTCAGCACAGCAAGTCCAAATGCCTGTGTCCAACTTGTAGAAGGCTGCGACAGCAAATCCTGCAGTGAAAAAGTGCTGGCTGTCGTCGCAATCAGCACCAAGGCAGCCAGTGAACCAATAACACCCGCTACTTGTTGGGCTCGGAATAGAACTCGTCCACCAAAAATAGCAAGCGTGATTGCCGCAGAAATCAAAACAAATGCCACCACGTAGAGATAAACGTTGGCGTTTGACGCGTAATCATCGAATGACTTAACTGAAAGGAAGTTCGTGCTCAGAGTCAGAATCGAAGCAACAATCGAAACAGACCAGAACAACCTCACTATCGTCAACACCGATGCAGGAGCCAGGTTGCCATAAACACCAAATGGCGCACGCGAAAGCAGCAGGGTGGGCAATCCGCTGCGTTTTCCAGCCAACGCGCCCACAGATATGACAAGTGCTGAAGCGAGTGTCCCCAAGAAGATAGCAACGACCGCCTGGCTAAATGCCAGGCCCAATTGGGATGCAAACCAGGCTAAGCCAAGTGGCAGGACTGATCCGCTTAGGCCAAGCCAAGCCCAAAACTGCGAAGATGCGCGACTTCGGCGATTAATCTTTGGAGCTGATTCAAGCTTCACTTGTTCAATAGCCGACTCCTGAATGAAATCAATTCCAGGATCAGCCTCGACAACATCCACGTGCGCAAAAGCTGAAATCGGAGTGCTTGTAATTTCATCCTTCAGCTCTTCTTCAAGTGCCGTAATCTCATCTTCTGCACCGACAACCGTGTCGGCGGCCAGCAAGCGATCGAATTCGTCGAATGACGAAGTTGCCTCCGCCGGGGCCGACGGTTCGGTTATGTTTACTTCTCCGGTTTCTGGTTCTTGAACCACGGTTTCTGGTTCTTGAACCACGGTTTCGTTAGTTTGTGCGGCGTAAAGATTATTAAGGTGTGAAACCACGTCTTCAATCGGAGTGATTGTAGGTTCAGCCTTTGGAAGCTCAGCTAGAGGCTCTAATCCCTTTTGAGCGCGGTGAGCATTCTCGACTGCCAAAAGAGCCTGAGGCGAACCGTTTCGCTCCATCTCTATCACCCATGAGGAAAATTCCATTTTCTCGATATCGCGAAGCTGAGCCTGTGTCTCGAGGAGCTCCATTGCGGCTGTAATGCCGGCCTCGTCGGCTTGGGCGTTCCCCAAGGCTGACGTGATTTCTTCATCGGTCATCGACCGACGTGCTGGAGGGGTGAAGTTAGTCGAATCCATACCCAAATCCTAATGCCGGGGCCTTTAAGCACTAAACCCCAGCCATAGGACTGGGGTTTAGATATGGTGGGCCCTACCGGGATCGAACCGATGACATCCACGGTGTAAGCGTGGCGCTCTACCAGCTGAGCTAAAGGCCCCTCTTTCGAGGTTTGCAGTGAACTGCAACTCGAAGAGCCTATCTCATGTGACGGGTTTTATGCCAATTGGCCTATAGCGCGGCCAAAGCCTTGTCGTATTCGTCCAGACTGCGCGCCTGGCCAGGTGCGGTAATAAATTTGGCCACTAAGTCGCCAAACTCATTAATCACGAAGGTTGCGCGATTGGCAATACCGCTGTCCTCCAGGAACACGCCATACTGCTTGGCTACCGCACCGTGAGGCCAGAAATCGGCCAAAACAGAGAATTTGTAGCCCTCGTGCTCAGCAAATTGCTTCTGAACGAACTTTGAGTCAACAGAAATAGCAAGAAGTTCTACATTTTCCTTCTCGAACTTGGCAAAGTTATCGCGTATTTCGCAAAGCTCGCCGGTACATATTCCCGAAAATGAGAGCGGGTAAAAGACCAGCACCACAGGCTTCTTACCGCGGAAATCAGACAGGCTGACTGTTTCTCCGAATTGGTTAATCAATTCAAATTCTGGCGCTGGATCACCGATTATTAGGGTCATTTGTCTCTCCTTAGTAAAAATCTGTCACTTATTACTCTAACAAGCAGCAAAACATACATTTGAGTCCCTTTGTCGTCATAAACTCTTATGAGGCTTTACAAAGCCTTTGAGATTTCTTTGTCCATCCCCCACGAAAAGGATGTCAGTTGTCGATTAACAACAATGATGCGTATGCGGTCAATACCCCCGACCAGGACCCCCAAGAGACCAGTGAATGGCTGGAATCCCTTGATGCTGTTGCAAGAGTTCACGGTCGCGGTCGTGCTCGTGAAATCATGCTCAACCTCCTGCGCCGCTCACATGAGCTCCAGTTGAACGTTCCAATCGTTCCCACAACTGACTACCTAAACACCATCGCTCCCGAAAATGAAGCCGAATTCCCGGGCGATGAAAAAATCGAACGCACATACCGCGCATGGATGCGCTGGAATGCTGCAATGCTCGTGCACCGCGCACAGCGTCCAGGTGTTGGAGTCGGCGGACACATTTCAACTTTTGCTTCCTCTGCCTCTTTGTATGAAGTCGGCTTTAACCACTTCTTCAAAGGTCAAGACCACGTATCAGGTGGAGATCAAATCTTCATTCAAGGACACGCTTCTCCTGGTCCATACGCGAGAGCGTTTCTTGAAGGTCGCCTAAGTGCTGACCAACTTGATGGTTTCCGTCAAGAAAAGTCACATGCCGCTGGTTCCCTTTCTTCATACCCGCACCCAAGATTGATGCCTGACTTCTGGCAGTTCCCTACTGTTTCGATGGGTATCGGTCCGATAAATGCTATTTATCAAGCTCAGTTCAACCGCTACCTTGAAGGACGCGGCATCAAGGACACCTCACAGCAACACGTTTGGGCTTTTCTAGGCGATGGTGAGCTTGATGAAGTTGAGTCACGTGGTGCACTGCAACTTGCTGCAAACGATAATCTCGACAACCTAACTTTCGTTGTGAACTGCAATCTGCAGCGACTTGATGGTCCAGTTCGTGGAAACGGAAAAATCATTCAGGAACTTGAATCTTTCTTCCGCGGTGCCGGATGGAATGTAATCAAGGTTGTCTGGGGTCGCGAGTGGGACTCTCTTCTGCGGAACGACACCGATGGTGCTCTCGTAGATTTGATGAACAAGACTCCAGATGGTGATTTCCAGACCTATAAAACTGAAGACGGCGCCTTTGTGCGCGAGAACTTCTTCGCGCGTGATCCTCGCGCCTTGAAGCTCGTCGAGAATATGACCGATGACGAGATTTGGGGATTGAAGCGCGGTGGCCACGACTACCGAAAGGTTTACGCCGCTTACAAGTCTGCGGTTGAACATAAGGGCCAGCCAACAGTTATTTTGGCAAAGACAATCAAGGGTTTCACTCTTGGAAAATCTTTCGAGGGTCGCAACGCTACCCACCAGATGAAGAAACTGACCTTGGATAACCTTAAAGGTTTCCGTGACGAACTTCGCATTCCTATTACCGATGCGCAGCTGGAAGAGAACCCATACCAGCCGCCATACTTCCACCCTGGTCAGGATGCGCCTGAGATTCAATACATGCACGAACGTCGTCGCGAACTCGGCGGCTACTTGCCAGAGCGACGCAGTAAGTATGTTGATTTCGCACTACCTACAGAAGATGTCTATAAGTCAGCAAAGGGTGGTTCTGGAACTCAAGAAGTTGCCACAACCATGGCCTTTGTTCGTTTGTTCAAGGACCTACTGCGCTCACCAGAATTTGGTCAACGAATTGTGCCGATCATCCCTGATGAGGCGCGCACCTTCGGAATGGATGCGTTCTTCCCATCGGCTAAAATTTACAACCCTAGCGGTCAGCACTACATTTCAGTAGACCGAGAACTTTTGTTGGCCTACAAGGAAAGCTCGTCGGGGCAAATCTTGCACACGGGAATTAACGAGGCCGGGTCAGTTGCAGGATTTACAGCTGCAGCAACGAGTTACGCAACTCAGGGCCAGCCGATGATTCCGTTCTATGTCTTCTACTCGATGTTTGG
>JBEGTF010000011.1:0-16827 GCA_041179545.1 Actinomycetota bacterium
CTACAGTAATTCCATGACCATCACCATTCCTACGCCACGCTTAATTGATCCTTCAAATGTCACCACATACCGCTGGGGGGTTCTTGGCGCAGGAGGCATCGCCGAACACTTTGTCAATGGTGTGCAAAAACATTCAAAGCAAAATGTTGTTGCCGTTGCTTCAAGATCTGAGGGCAAGGCAGAAGCATTTGCTGAGAAATTTAATTTAGATGCGCATGACAACTATGAAGATCTCGTTTCCCGAGAAGACATAGATATTATTTACATCGCAACTTTGCCCAGCCAACATAAGGAGCATGCATTGATGGCACTTGCTGCCGGCAAGCACGTGCTTATCGAGAAGCCAATAGCTCTGGATGTACAAGAAGCTAAAGATATTTTTGTATCGGCAAAGTCAGCTGGTCTGATGGCAATGGAAGCAATGTGGACCAGGTATCTGCCGCAGTACGACATCATTCGTCAGTTGATAACAAACGAAACTTTTGGGGAAATTGAAATGGTGAACGTTTCAATGTGCCAGTCGAACCTTTGGATGACTCGTATGTTCACTAAAAATGGCGGGGACCTCAATCACGGCACAGGGGATCCTGAATTCTGAAGGCATAGATGAAGAAATATCCGCCCAACTTAGATACGCAAACGGTGCAAGAGCCTACATTCTGGTGTCAGGTAGGTCTGGAATACCTGCTATTGGGCAGGTAAGCGGAACTAAGGCAAAAATGAGTGTGGGGCCGGAATTCTGTATACCGAGTCGGATCGATTTAAGTGAGCAAGAATTTTACGCACCCGTCTCTACCTGGAAAGATGAAACAGAAGTAAGAGGTCACGAAGGCTTGGCTTATCAGACCACGGCTATGGCTTCCTTTTTAGACGCGAGATTACTTGAGTCGCCATTTGAGTCTCACGCTGACTCAATTGCCAATTTAGAAGTCTGCGCCGAAATAATCCGCTTAGTAGGCGCCCAGATAAAGTAATTACCCCACTGAGTCAACTCTTCAGACGAGCGCCCACTAGCACGTGCTAGAGTAATCGCAAGTTTTGTAGCGAGTTTAGGGGTATTTACATGAAATACAGGTCGTTTGGAAACACCGGATGGCAAGTAAGTGAGATCGCTTTTGGCGGTTGGCAGCTGGGTGGAACTTGGGGTCAGGTTGATGACAACGAATCCGTTAAGACTTTGCTGCATGCCTACGAAAAAGGAATCAACTTTGTAGATACCGCGGAACTCTATGGCGAGGGTCGTAGCGAGTCTGTCATTGGGCGCTCCCTTAAAGAGTGGAAAGGCGACAAGATTTATGTTGCTACCAAGGTGCGTCCAATTCGCTGGCCAGACCCAGATGATGATGCTCCTGCGATGCGAGGTCGTTACCCAAGCTGGTATCTTCGAGAAACTATCGACGGTTCACTTAAGCGTCTTGGCGTTGAACAACTTGACCTTTTGCAGTTGCACTGTTGGGCACCAGATCTAGCACATTCCCTTGACTGGCTGGAAACAATAAATTATCTTCGAGTCGAGGGAAAGATAAATCGAGTTGGTGTTTCTCTTCGCGACTATCGACCAAATGAAGGAATCGTCGCGGCAGATTTAGGGTTGGTCACGTCTGTCCAAGTGATTTTCAATATCTTCGAACAGCGCCCGGCTACCGAAGGTCTTTTCGAAGCTTGTGCACAGTCGAATACAGCAGCTATTGCGCGAGTGCCGATGGATTCCGGTGCTCTTTCAGGACTTTGGACCCCAGAAACTCCAGCGAGCTGGATTAAGGGTTCAGTGCAGTCTGAACTTTTCGGAGGCGATCGATTCTCTGCAGTTTATGAAAAAGTAGAACAGCTAAAAAAAGTTGTTGCTCCGTACTATTCGTCCCTTGCCGAAGCTGCTATGAGGTATTCACTCAGCCACCCTGCGGTTTCTGCAACAATTCCGGGAATGAGCAATTCCAGAAGCGTTGATAGAAACGTGGCCTACAGTGATGGCCAGCCTTTCCCAGAAGAACTTGTTGCAAAGCTAGCTGAGTTCAATTGGCCACGAAACTTTTACAAATTAGGAACCCCCGTTTAAACCAAGATTCGAATTAGGAGATCAGATGTCAAGCTTTAGAAACGTACAAGCAGAGTTACTTCGCCCCGGACAGGTTAGATCAGCGCTGGCTAATCGGTCAGTGGTTTACGTTCCAATTGGTGCTCTTGAGTTTCACCAAGAACATTTGCCACTTGGGCTTGACACTCTAAATGCACATGGCTTAACCTGCCTCACAGCATCTAGGTTCGGAGGAATTGTATTGCCTCCCCTTTACTTCGGAACCGGCGGAAGCCACAAAAACTACCCGTGGACAATCATGATGGATAGCGAAGATGAGATTCGTGTGCAACTTGAAAAGACACTGAGTCGACTTCAAGAATTTGAAGTCAAACTGGCAGTGCTTTTCACTGGGCACTTTGCCCCCGAGCAATTAGAAATGATTGATTCAATTGCAAAAACCTGGATGGCCGCTGGAAATCAAATGAAGGTTTTGGCTCTTGCCATAAATATGCCACTTGAAGACGCGCCAAGCCCAGACCATGCTGGGCTTTTCGAAACTACCGTCTTATCAAGATTTCAGCCAGACACTATCGACCTATCTCAGTTGCCAAGTATTGACGATGCGCCTGCAGATGATCCTGATGGCGACCCATACGGATTACACCGCCATGACCCAGAGCACGTGCTTTGGGGCGTCTTTGGTCCCGACCCGCGCAACTTTAAGCCGGAGGCTGCCGAAGGACTTACCGTAAAAATTAGCGATGCAATAGAGCGCGCAGTTGCCGCGGCTCTGACCTAACTACTTCTTTTCGAAATTTGTTCCGGAAGCAACAAATTTTATTGGAAGCTCCGAGAAACCTCTCACGAGCTGTTTAACCCATCGCTTCGGGAATCCAACGATTCGGATTTCATCGGGTTGCTTTACAAGCTCCTCGATGGTCACACGGGCAATTAGGCGTGCCAGAGGAGCACCCATACAAGCGTGAATGCCTTCACCGAATGAAATGATTTTTCCTGTTTTCGTGAAGTCACGTGTTACATCGAACAAATCTGGATTTTCAAATACTCGCTCGTCACGGTTTGCCGAACCCTGCAACAGCATTACTCGCGAGTCTGCAGGAATGGTGACTCCTGCGAAAGTCACTTCAGCAGTTGTTTGGCGCGAAACATTTTGACCAGGGGTGTCGTACCTCAAGACCTCTTCAACAAAGTTTGTAATCATTTCAGGGTGCTCGCGCAAGAACACCTGCAGCTGAGGATACTTATCTAGCACGGCTACGCAGTTTGTCAAAAGTGCCGACGGAGCATCTGTTGAGGCTGAATAAACTAGGTGAGTTAGTCCAACCATTTCGTCAGCGTCAACTTTGCCTTTCTCCATAGCCGCTGCAACTTGGGTAATAACATCTGAAACAGATGGATCGGCTCCGGCTGCCAAGGCTTCCAATCGTTTGCTTACAATTTCGTGAATGTACTCTTCGGCTTCCGCATTAGATTTGGAAGCGTCTTCCGGTACTCCGAATTCGCCTACAGTTCGTTCCATCGATCGGGCCAAGTGATCTACCAACCACTTAATGTCGTTCTTACTGCCAGGTAACCCAATAAGTCGAGTCGACATTGCAAAAGTAAATGGAAGAGCGTAGTCAACCGCGAAGTCGCCGCCTCCGTTAGCACGCATATCAGCAATTAGCTGTCGAGCCACCTCGCGAATACCGTCTTCTTTTGCCAAGATCTCTCGAAGGGCAAACACGCGACGCACCGATTGACGGAGCGCAGTGTGGCGCGGAGGGTCTTGGGCTACTAGGTTTCCCTTGCCGTAAGAATCGTGGGTGCCGTCAATGTCGTTGCCAAGTGCGCTAATCATCTGTTCGTGATTCTTAAATGCTGCCTGGACGTCCTCATATCTAGAAAGCACATAGACGCCCAATCGGGGGCTGAAATAGACCGGCGCGTTGTCACGGAGTTGCTTGTAAATGTCATATGGGTGGTCATACACCGCGTAGGAAAGTGGATCATAGAACACATTCGCGCCTGCAGGCGGCTGGGTTACTGGGTGCTCGATGCGTGCGTCGTGGATTTCGTTTTCCATCGCAGATTCCTTTCAAACGGATGTTGCAAAAAGACTAGCACGTGCTAGTATTTTGTCAACATCTGCCCGCAGCTAATAAAGGACGCATAACTATGAGTAGTGCTAGCGACCCGTCTATCGCCATCATCGGTAGCGGTCCTTCCGGTTGCTACACCGCCCAATTTCTGCGCAAACGTTTTCCATCTTCATTAATCACAATCTTCGATCGGCTCCCGATGCCCTATGGGTTGGTTCGTTTTGGAGTCGCCCCAGACCACGCAGGCACCAAAGCTGTAACTCAGCAGTTTGATCGCCTATTTGCGCGGGATGGCGTGAAGTTTGTTGGGAATACCGAAGTCGGCAAGGACACGAGCCTTGAAGAAATCCGAACCAAGTTCGACATCGTGGTTTTAGCCACCGGACTTAGTGCCGATCGAAGTCTTGGGCTTACTGGAGAGAATTTGCCAGGTGTCTATGGCTCAGGGCGAGTCACGAGATTGATAAATGGACACCCTGAAGAATCAATCCAAGGCATTGAGCTTGGAAGTCGCCTCGTAATTGTTGGACAAGGCAACGTGGCGATTGATCTAATCCGACTAAGCCTGACGCACGCCGACCAACTAATCGAAGTGGGTGTGGATAAGGATGTCGCGGGCTTGATTTCGTCAGGAAACTTGAAGCGGATTGAAGTCGTTGGCAGATCTGGTATTGAAAATGCAAAATTTGATGTGGCCATGATTAAGGAACTCATAAAAATCCCAGATGTCCGTTTTACTTCTGATGCGGTTGTAACTGAGGGTTTTGATGCAGAAACTCAAAAAAGGGTTGACGCAATAAGTGCCCTCGTAGAAAATTCTCCGAGAGATGCTTCGCGAGAAGTAAATTTTCATTTTGGATGGACACCTTTAGAGATTTCTGGTCAACAAAAAGTTGAAACCATCAAATTCATAGCCAAGGACAATCGAACAGATCTGAGTCTTAGCACAGACGCAATCTTTACTGCCATTGGATTTACAGAGTCAGAATTGTCATCAATCAAACGCGATGCCCATATATCCAGTGCCACTAACCTGGAGCGAGGATTCCTTGACGACGGTCTCTACTGCGTTGGCTGGTTACGGCGGGGCCCTCAAGGAACGATTCCGGCTAACCGTGCAGACGCAAAATTGGTAAGCGATGCAATAATTCAGGATTTTGAAAACAAGCAAAACATGAAAGAGCAGGGAGCACTGTGAGTAAAAAAGTTGTAATTCTCTTTGGTACAGAATCTGGAAATGCCGAGTTCGCTGCTGAAGACATGGCTGCGGCTGTTGAGGATCGCGAAGTAGAAATTATTGACATGACAGACTTTGATGTTGATGACTTTTCTCCTGAAAATTTTTATCTGATTATTTGTTCGACCCATGGCGAGGGTGATTTGCCGAGCGGCGCTGCACCGCTGTTCAATTCGCTAGCCTCTCAAGCTCCGGATCTAACCGGAGTTCAGTACGCGATGTTCGGTCTTGGCGACAGTAGCTACGAGCACTACAGCAAGGGCAGCGAACACATTGACGATAAATTGTCTGAGCTTGGTGCAATCCGCGTTGGGGAATACGGCCGACACGATGCCCACACCGGAACCCTGCCGAATGATACAGCAGTTCTTTGGACTAAGGATGTCTTGGCTCACTTCTAAGGCCTTTTGGACTGGAATCAGTCACCTAATAAGTATCTAAGTTTTCTAACCAGCTGTTGCTGACGGAACATCTCGTCAGGTCCACTTTCCAGGTAACTACTAACGTAGGCAAACCCTATTCGGTGCTCGAAATCTCCAAATGCAATTTGCCCGCCCAATCCATCGTGCCCAAAAGAACTTGGACCAAGCATTACCTTGAAGCCTGGCGCGTCTAGCATGAATCCATTCCCCCATACCGGGAAAGGCCCGGTCTGAGATTCAAATTTCAGTGGGCCGGTGGATTGAGGAACTGTTGCAGCGCGAAGAGTTTCATCTTCAAGCAATCGAATACCGTCAGTTACTGTAGCTGCCGCGGAATATATTTTTGCCAGCGAAAATGCGTTGGAAACCCCGGCTACCCCAAGTAATTCAGCAGATAGCAACCGGGGATTATTGAATCCAGTTTCGTAGCTTTCTATTTTGTGATTCAGTGCGCTGCCAAATGTCATTGACTTGGATAGCCAATATAAATCAGACTCCGGTTCGGCTTGGGTTGAAGTGCGCTTACCATCTGTAACCACTGGCGCAAGTCTTGAGAATTCCTCTTGTGGCAAACCAAACCACGCGTCAACGGAAAGTGGAATTGCGATTAATTCAGCGAAGTACTTGCCCGCTGTCATACCTGTGATGTTGTGAACAAGCTTTCCGATAAGCGTGCCAAAAGTTATGGCGTGATATCCGTGTGCCTTGCCCGGTTCCCAAAGTGGTTCCTGTGCCGCCAATTCAAATTCAATCGTGTGGCCATCTACAACTTGTTCAATGGTTAAGTCTTTACGCGTAGTTGAAAGACCAGCCTTGTGCTGAAGGAGCCACTTAACTGGAATGTCTCTTTTGCCTGCTTGTGCAAATTCAGGCCAGTAGAAACTCACCTTTTGCTCAAGGTCAAGTTGCCCTTCTTGAATTAGTCGATGAGCAAGTATTGAAGCAAGGCCTTTGCTGCAAGAAAAAATAATCGATATTGTGTCTTTGTTCCAAGGTTGATTTGGTTTTGATTCTCCATGCCAAACATTCAATACAGGTTTGCCATTTTGGAAGATTGATAGCGACGATCCACCTTTTGAATTTTCCCCTTGGCGAAAAAATATATCCGCTATCTCTTGAAACTTATTCTCAATGATCATCCGTACCAGCCGCTAATTCGAAGGCATGGTGTGCCGAGTCTATGGCGTCTTTTAGACCTTGGGTAATCGGTTTTTCTCTGTGCTCCCTAGATAGGATTTCGACACCCCAGGCACCCTGATAGCCCATTTTTTGAATCGTCTTTATGAAGCCAACTACGTCTTGATCACCCTCTCCCAAGAGTTTTCGGTTGTCTCGAGTGTCTTCGAAGAGAGTTCCTGTTATTTCGTCGAGTGCATCGTTGAGTTCTATTCCAAAAACAATCTCAATAGGGACCCGTTTTTCTAACTCTTGTAGCGAAGTGCCTGCTCTAAAGATGTGCCAATAATCCACCACTAGCCCAGCCGCAGGGTGATTTACCTCAGCAACTAAGTCCGCGCCTTGCGGCATTGACCCAATTAGAGAGAAGGGCAGGGGTTCCAGGGCTACTCTGGCGCCGATTTCTGCCGCTTCCTGTGCGAGCCTTCTAAACGGGGCAACTAGGTGGCTGAAGTCTCTTAGAGGATCGCCAAACTCTGTGCCTATCTTGATTACTTTTGCGTCGAGCCCAATGGCAGCTCTGATCAAAAGATCCCAAGTGTCGAGCCATTTTGACTCATCTTGCCACCAGCTGGTTGCGTACTCGACCTCGGTATATTTCATACCCAGCTCACCTGCAATATCTTTCAACGCACTAAAGCCCTGGCTGTTTTCTACAACCCGAAGATCATCAGCAGCTAATCCATAACCCTTAAAACCAGCGGCGGCAGCAGCAGTTACCCGCTCGATTGCGGTGTGGGGGCTTAATTCGGAGTCAAAAAGTGGGCCAACGTTTCCGGCACTCGTCCAGCAGCTGGCGATTAGGTCAGGTGTATTGGACATTTGAAGTGCCTCTCGATTCGGTCTAATGACCTTTAGATTACCGGATGTAGCGCTCCAATTTGGCGGTAAAATTTCACTCATGACAAAACTTCGAAACCGCTGGATCGGTCTTTTTTTCACCTCGTTGGCGATTTCGCTGGTTGTTATCGATAGCACCATAGTAAACACGATTTTTCCGGGCATCATTCAAGACCTCTTAATTCGTTCAAGTGAAGTCCAGTGGGTGCAAGAAAGCTACATTCTAGTTCTAGCCTCAATGCTTCTGGTTTGGGGTTCTCTTGCAGACAGATTTGGGCGGCGACTGATCTTGCTATTTGGCATCGGGGTCTTTATTGCAGCATCATTTCGCGCTGGGTTCGCCGATTCTGGGAGCGCACTAATTTTTGCGAGGGCGATGCAGGGTGTGGGTGGGGCCATGATTTTGCCCACCACCCTTTCACTAGTTAACGCAAACTTTCAAGGCAAAGAGCGCGCCATAGCTTTTGCTATTTGGGGTTCAACTATTGGTGCAATGGTGGCGGTTGGTCCTGTAATCGGCGGTTGGCTAACGACATACCTAAGCTGGAACTGGGCTTTCTTAATTAATGTGCCAATTGGTTTGATTCTCATACTGGGAATTTGGGTCTTCGTAGCCGAGTCAAAGGCTGAAAACCTAAGGAAGGGAATCGACTACCTAGGTGCGATGATCAGCATGGTTTTGTTTGGTTTTCTCGTCTTTGCCCTGATCGAAGGCAGACTTTATGGCTGGCTGTTTGTTAACCCGCTTCATCGTGAGTTTCAAGTGGGGGACTTTAAATGGCCAAAGGAAGGAATTTCTATAATTCCCATAGCTATTTTGCTTTCGCTAATAGCGCTTTGGGCGTTTGTTGTTTACGAAAATAGGCGTTCCGAGTTGGGCAAGTCTGTGATATTGGACTTGTCCCTTTTTAAACTTTCCTCTTTTAGAAACGGATCTATTGCCGCACTTATCGTCTCGCTTGGAGAATTCGGTTTAATTTTTGCTATTCCCCTTTGGTTGCAGGGGGTGCTAGCACTTGATCCAGTTTCGGCGGGCATGGTGCTTCTTTGGCTTGCCGGCGGTTCATTCCTCGCGTCCGTTATTGGCGGGTTTCTGTCAAACAGGCTGCAACCTCTAACAAGCGTTCGAATTGGACTCATTTTAGAGACGATCGGCGTTTTAGCAATCGCGATATTCATTTCGAATGATGGTGGTTGGTGGTCTGTAGCAATTTGGCTTCTGATCTACGGCCTAGGCGTTGGCCTTGCAACAGCTCAACTCACTAACGTGATAATGGCTGATGTGCCGCTAGAACAGGTAGGCCAAGCCTCGGGAACTCAGTCCACCACCCGCCAGGTTGGTTCAGCACTAGGAATTGCTGTACTAGGTACCATTCTGTTCACCAGCGCGTATACATTCACAACAAGTAATGTGCAGAATCAAGATTCGATTTCTGAGTGGAACCTGGTTACCCGCGAGACCTTCGCTAGCATCCCTGGAAATTATGTGACTGAGACATCTGGCGTAATCATCAAAGACCTCGACGAGTTCCTAAAGAAATCACAGGTGCCGGAGGAAATAGCAAAAGAGGCGAAGGCCAATGCTGAACAAGGCTTCTTGGATGCGGTAAAAGTCACATCCTTTGCAGCAGCATTTTTCCTGGCATTGGGATTCTTGGCGAGCGTAAGGCTCGGCAAAAAGAAGTTGTCGCAACCCTAATCGCCTTCTAAAGATTAAGTTGAAAATGCCCGGCTGGATAGCCGGGCATTTTCAACCATGGAAAGGTTATTTGGAGTTCGGCATTAATGAATCTTGTTAATTACGCCAGTCAGAGTGCTTAGCTCTGCTTCAAGTTCAGCCATTGCCTCGCCACCGGCCATAAGGTCAGTGATTTGTTCGCGAGTACGCTCGCCCTTCTTGAAGTCATCTGCCTTTTCACCGCGAATCAACACGGCAAAGTGGTCACCCACGGTGAGTGCGTGGGACACGTTGTGGGTCACCAAAATAACGGCAATTCCCTTGTGCTTAGCCTGCATAATGATGCGAAGTACGTGAGTAGCTTCTTTTACACCCAAGGCGGCTGTAGGTTCGTCAAGAATCAATACCTTTGCACCAAAGTGCACCGCGCGGGCAATTGCTGAAGCCTGACGCTCTCCACCGGAAAGTGAACCAATTAGACGCTCACCGTCAGTAACACGAGTAATTCCAAGCGCCTGCATCTCACGAACGGCGGTTTCATTTGCGTACTTTTTATCAAAGCGCTTGAACGGTCCCCATCCCTTTGTTGGCTCTAGTCCAACGAAGAAGGATCGGCCAATGCTCATCAACGGGAAAGTTCCGCCAAACTGGTGAACGGTTGCTACACCACGGTCATTGGCATCTTTAGGAGATCGAAAGTCAACGTCTTCGCCCTCCCATTGAACTGTTCCGCTGGTTGGGCGGTGGAAGCCAGAGAGTACCTTGATGAGTGTGGACTTTCCCGCGCCGTTGTCGCCAAGCAAGCAAAGCACCTGTCCTGGATACACCTCAAGCGATACATCGTTGAGTGCCTTGTATCCGGCGAAGTCTTTGGTTACGTTTTGCAGACTGAAAATAGGCTTCTCTGTTTGCTTAGCCATTTACTTTGCCTCTTTCTTCTTGCGTCCGCCACCAAGTGCCAGACGACGGAATGTGTTGTTTGAGAGTACGGCGGCAAGGAGCAGGGTACCGATGAATAGAAGTGCCCAGTCAGATTCCCAACCGGTGTAGTAGATGCCCTGGCCAACAATCGCAAAAGTAAGGCAACCAAGTACAACACCCACTGGTGAACCGTAACCACCGGTAAGAAGTACGCCACCAATTACCACGGCGATAATCGAGTTGAAAACGAATGACGAGCCAGCGCCAACTTGTGCGCTGTTATACATGGCGGTTTGCACAATACCAAGGAGTGCCGAACCAATACCGCTACCGATGAAAAGTGCGATGCGCACGCGATCAACTGGAATACCGGTTGCCTTGGCAGAGATTACGTCGCCACCGATAGCGTAGATCCAGTTTCCGTACTTGGTCTTATAAAGAATCCAAGAAACGATAGCTGCAACAAGAATGAAGAGGCCGATCGCACCTTCCCAGTTGTTGAAGAAGAGGGTGCCCAGAGTGTCTTTTAGCCAAGGCTCTGGAGTCACGTCCGCTTGAAGAGTTCCAGTAAGTAAACGAATAACACCAAAAGCTAGACCAGAAGTTGCAAAGCTAATCGCCAGGGTCACAACGAATGACGGAAGATTTGTCTTGGTAGTGATGATTCCGTTGAGGAAACCAGCAACTACACCAACGGCTAGCGCGCCAAGCACGCCAACGATAGTTGGAAGACCGTAAGTTCCAGAAAGGAGTGCCATAACCACTGCTGAGGCCATCATGGTTGAACCTACGGAAAGGTCCAGGTCACCGGCAATCATTACCAACGCCACTGGAAGGGCGATTAAACCTAATTCAGCCGCAATATTCAAAGAGCTGGAAAGGCCACCTGGGCCCAAGAATTCTGCTCCGCCGAAAATGGCGAAAAAGATAAATACAAATAATGCGCTTACAAAGGCGCCGAACTCTGGACGACGTAACAAAGATCTCACATCGAATATCTGCTTCTGGGCAGCCATGGGTACTCCTAATAATAATAAATAAAGATTTGGTTTGGATGGGTTGAAGAAACCCTCAACCCATCCAAACCAATTTGTAGCTTTAGGCGCTAAATAAAATTTAGCGCTGACCTGACTTAACGCCAGCCTTAACCTTTGTTGCGTTTGACTTAGTGATTAGCGCTGGGCCAGTCAATACGTCTGGTGTTGCAGGCAAGATGCCATATGCGCTGTAGTACCAAGCTGCGGTTGTAGCTAGGAAGCTCTGTAGCCATCCCTGCTGGTCAACCAATACAACGGCGGTGTCGCCCTTCTCAACGAAGTCCATCAGTGTGTTGGTCATGTCAAATGTTCCAACCTTTGCCTTTGAACCAGCTGACTTAACACCAGCAACTACAGCGTCACCATTTGAGGTTCCCATAACTGCATCGATGGTCTTGTCCTTTGCAAGGGCACCCTTAACCGCGTTAGCAACCGCGGTAGCGTCCTTGAACTTAGTGATGTCAATGTTTAGTGTTGAGAACTTAACACCAGCTGCACCAGCCTTGGTACCTGCACAACGTGCTTCGTGGTTAACAGTTCCAGGAGACATGTTTGCACATAGGATGTGCTTCACCTTCAGTGACTTCAGGTAAGCACCTGCAGCCTTACCTGCTGGGAACTCGTCAGAACCGTAGTAAGCAAGTGCGCCTACCTTCTTGCGCTCGGTTAGACCAGTGTTGTATAGGAACACAGGTGTTCCACCCTTCACTGCAGCAGTGATGGCAGGGTTCTGAGTTGCTGGAACCCAGATTGGGGTAGCAATTGCGTCAGCTCCTGAGTCCAAAGCAGTCTTTAGGATCTTGTTCATGTCAGGACCAATGTTTGACCAGTCCTTGATAGCCAACCAAGTTGCCTTGTGTCCATCTGCTTCTACAGCAGCCTTAGCAGCATCGAAACCATTCTTAACCACAGTAAAGAATGGGTCAGTTCCACCAAGTGCATATATCTTCTTTGCATCCGCTGCGTTAGCAACGCTTGCATTAACGCCAGTCAGCGCCAATGCTGATACAGCGATCGCAGCAGCGATCTTTAGAGAACGTGAAGTCTTCACAGTTCATCCTTTCCTATTTTGATTTCACCAAAGCGGTTGACCTTGGCAATTCTCGTGCAGTCTTAAGTACCCCTCTGCCCGAAATTTTTAGTTGTGTTGAATTCCTGCCTTGTCGGCAGCTTCGTAAAGCACTTTTGTCGCAAATTCAAGACCTTCTACACGACCCATCGAAGTGTCTTCGTGTTCGATGTTTACGATCATGTTTGGATCTACTTCGTACAAGGCGGTTAAGAAATCGGCCCACACATCGGTACCGTGCCCTTTACCTACGGCCACGAAATCCCAAGCGGAATTCTTTGGCCATTCGTTTACATACTCTTGATCGCCCATGTTTGTGCGATTCTCATCCGTAGTCATCCTGCGGAAGCTGTTGTCTAAAACACCCACCAACTGGGCATTCTTTGGATTAATGCGAACATCTTTTGCTGCGGCGTGAACTACCAAGGAGCCAAGTTCACGTACAACGGCTGCTGGATCCATTTGCTGCCAGAAAAGGTGAGACGCATCAAGTTCTACACCGATGTGGGTTGATTTAGTGCGTTCTACTAACTCGTGAATCGTAGGTACGTTAAAAACTAAGTTTTGCGGGTGTAGTTCTAGAGCAACTTTTACATCCAGGTCAGCTGCAAGAGCGTTTGCGTCTTTCCAGAATTTGGTTGCCACGCCCCACTGATATTCAAGGACATCTAATGCACCGGAGCTCCATGCGTTAACGATCCAGTTTAAGTAGGTTGCAGAGTCGTTGTCTCCTGGGCAACCAGACATTGTTACCACGCGATTTTGGTTTAGTCGGCGAGCTAGCTTAATCGCAGTAAGCACATCGGCTGATTGCGGGCCACGGATCTTTGGGTTCGGGTGCAGTGGATTTCCATTGCAATTCAAGCCCAGTAGTTCCACCCCGGCAGTTTCGAAAACTCCAAGGAAGTCATCTCGAGCGGTGTCAGATTCAAGAATTTCCTGGATGTTTGGGACATGAACCGGCGCTAAGAATCCGCCAGTGTTTAATTCAATGCCCTCCAGGCCAAGGTCTTTTACAACCTTTAGCGCCTCAGGCAATGAGCGATCATGAAGGATCGCATTGTAAACACCGAATTTCATTTTTCTACTTTTCTTTACTTCGCGGACTTATAAAAACTTGGGGTCGGAGCATATTTAGCTGAGACCTTATTTCCAGTCTTCAACGCTTCTAGGCCCGCTTCAACTGCTGCTGCGGCTAGGTAACCGTCCCACGCGCTTGGGCCATCGATGGTCCCCCGATGAACTGCATTTACCCAGCGTTGAATTTGTGCATCGTAAGCTGACGCAAATCGTGTCTTGAAAGAAGCGTGTTCCTGCTTCACAATTTCACCGTTGAACGCTACTTCCATGCCTGACGCGCGACCAATATCTGCGATTCCAGTTTCGAATACGGCCTCTGTCTTTACCTGGTAGCCAAAACCAACGGATACATTCATTTCAACGGTTGCCAAAACTTCGCTATCGGTCTCAAGCAGCACGAGAATTGGCTCTTGAAGACCAGCTGGACTCTTGGAGTTGCGCTTGAAGTGCTTTACTTCCACTGACTTAATTGGGGAATCGGTCAAAAAGCGGACCACGTCTATTTCGTGCACGACAGAGTCAAAGATCAACATTTCGTTGAAGTAGGTGTCAGGTACTGACGGGTTGCGGTGCTTGCAGTGCAGTCCCAAGAGTTCACCCTTTGATTTGCCGGCAATTAAGTCGCGAAGCGCGATGTACTCTGCATCAAAGCGACGCATAAATCCAACTTGAACAAGTTGCTTTCCACCGGAAACTTCTGCGTTCACAATTCGAAGCGACGCCTCGGCATCAGCTGCGAGTGGCTTTTCGCAAAGCGTTGGCAAGCCGGCTGCGATTGCTGGAATCAGGACCGGCTCGTGGAATTGTCCCGGCGTTGCAATCAGTACCGCATCCATAGCGTTTTCGCTGATCGCCTCTTCAATGCTCTTAAACCAGCGGGCATTTGGAGCGCTCCCAAGTGCGGCTTTAGCTCTACTCTCATCTGGTTCCACGATCGCCGAAACAGTGGCGCCAACAATTCGGCTTCCAATTCGTATAACGTGGTCCGCGCCCATAAGGCCCGCACCCACGACCGCAATTCTCAGGTCGTTCTTTGAATTGGTTGCTGCTGACATTGTTTCTCTTCCTTGAGGTTCTTTCTGCTGCCAAGTACTAAATTGCTTGGAGCGCTCCATAAAACTAGCACTGCGAGGTGTAGTTGGAGTCCCGAGTTATTGAATTGTTACTATGTCTTTACATTCGTTACAATTGAGTGTTTCGCCTGAATAGCCCGTATTTACTAGGCTTACGAGTTATGCCGAACAAACAGCCAGAAAAGGCGCCCGCCAAGCAGCCTACTATCTACGATGTGGCGCTTGAGGCCGGTGTTTCCAAATCTTTGGTTTCGCTGGTTCTAGGCGGGGCATCAGGCGTGAGCGCTGGAAAGCTGAAGGCAGTCCATAAGGCAATTGAGAAACTTGATTACCGCCCGTCTAGATCAGCCCAACAGCTTGCCGGCGGCCGCACCAAGACTATCGGTGTAATTATCACTGACTATAAGAATCTTTCGTTCATTGGTTTCCTTCGGGGGCTCCGCGAAGTAACAGACGATGCGGGTTTCCAGGTGATTGTGAGCGACCTTCACAACAGTCCAAACTTTTCAGACCACACTGTTTCAGCGCTGATGGCAATGCGAGTTGACGGACTTGTAATTGCTGCTGAGATTCCCGAATCACAGCAGATGGAAATCAATGTGCCATTCGTGACGATTGGTGATCGAGTCTATGTTCACCCAAAATCCGACCTGGTTCGTGGTGATGACTCCGATGGCATGCGTCAAGTCGTGGAACATTTAGTTGGCCTCGGCCACGAAAATATAATTCACATCACCGGTTTTGGTGGCATGTCCATCAGGCGCAAGGATGCGTTTGTCAAATTTATGAACGAGAAAGGCCTTGAACCAAGGGTTCTTGGACATGGGCAACCAACCACAGAAATTGGTGGTTATCTCGTGATGAAAGAAATTCTTGATAGTGGTGAATATTTCACCGCAATTTCAACTACCAACGATGCGCAAGCTGCAGGAGTGCTAGCGGCTTTGAAGGAAAAAAAGATAAGCGTGCCTTCAGATGTTTCTGTAATCGGCTACGACAACTCCCCAATAACATCTGATTATTTTCTCAAGTTATCAACCGTAGATGAAATTGGAATTCAAATTGGAAGAGATGCTGCTCGCGTGCTTTTTGATCGTATGGAGAAAGAGCCGAGAAAAACTGTAACAAAAATTACAATTGCTCCGCAGCTCTTAGCTAGGGAAACTACAGCAAGGGTAAAGAGAACAAGTGGGCGAAAGTCCACAAATTAATCAAAATTAAGCCCAGCGAGAGGCTAGGTAATCAGCCTTTACTCGGCGAATGGTGCCAGAGCGAGCACGCAAAATAATTGAATCGGTGGTTAAGTACTCGCCGTTTTTCTTAACACCGTCAAGTAGCAAACCATCTGTGACACCAGTTGCAACAAAGTAGGTATTGTCGCTAGCTACCAAGTCATTGATTTCAAAGATTTTCGATAAGTCATGTCCGGCAGCGGTTGCTCGCTTTAGTTCCTCTGGAGACTGCGGAGCAATGCGGCCCTGCATGTATCCGTTCAAAGCCTGAGTCGCACAAGCAGAAATTGCACCCTCTGGTGCACCACCAATACCAAGCAGCATGTCAATATTTCCACCGCCGGTGACGGCGTGAATTCCGGCTGCTACGTCGCCATCAAGAAATAGTCGCGTGCGTGCGCCGGCACGACGAACGGCCTCCATTAACGCTACGTGACGTGGGCGGTCAATCATCGCAACAGTGATCTCGCTTACATCTTTTTTCAATGCCTTAGCCAGCTCACGCACATTTTCTTCGGCCGATGCGTCAAGGCTCACGACACCCTTGCCCTCGATACGGGTGATCAACTTATCCATGTAGAAAACGTCTTTAGGGTTGTACATCGTGCCCTTGTCGGCAACGGCAATTACTGAGATCGCGTGTGCGCGACCAGAAGCTGTAACGCTTGTTCCGTCAACCGGGTCAACTGCTATGTCACACTCTGGGCCATTGCCATTACCTACGACCTCACCATTGGCAAGCATTGGGGCCTCGTCTTTTTCGCCCTCACCAATAACAACGGTGCCACGGAAATCAACGGTATTTAGAAAATCGCGCATTGCTTCAACTGCAGCGCCATCGGCAGCATTCTTGTCACCGCGGCCAATCCAGGCGCTTGCCTTAATGGCTGCAGCCTCAGTTGCACGAACTAGCTCAACGCCTAAGTTGCGATCTGGCTTGTTG
>JBEGTF010000012.1:0-16878 GCA_041179545.1 Actinomycetota bacterium
ACCATCAACGAAGTTCGTTTGACGCAAATTGCGCGAGATGGAATTGCAGAAGTAGCTTCGTCATTGCCAGAGTCTGTGGGTGGTCCAATCGCAGCACGAATCCGTGGTGAGATTTGGGGCAGGGGGATAGATCTTGAAAGTAAGATTCCCACTGGCGCTGCATTCGTTGCTGCAGGGCTGGGCTTCTTGACTGAAAACGAAGAAGTGGGCTTGTATCTTGCCGAGGGCTGGGTTCGCCTGTCTAGTGAACACGGTCACGTGCTGGCAAAAGCTGCCACAAAATTTTAACTAATCGTCAAAGCTGTTCAACATGGCCGTAGCGGCTCTGTCTAAATAAGCCCACATTTCTGCCTCATGCAGTGGACTCAATTTCACTGATTCAACAGCTGCCTTCATGTGCTGGAGCCAGTGCTCGCGGGCTTCTGGGTTGATTCGAAAGGGCTGATGTCTCAACCGAAGGCGCGGATGACCACGAAGCTCTTGATAGGTACTTGGACCACCCCAATACTGTTCTAAAAATAATTGCAGTCTTTCGGTCGCTGGACCTAGGTCTTCTTCGGGATACATCGGGCGCAGGACAGGATCGGTTGCGACGCCTTCATAAAATTTGACCGCAATCTTTCTGAATGTTTCTTTACCGCCAACTTGATCATAGAAGTTGCCGCCAGCAGCTTGGCCATCAAGCCCTCGGATTCGAACCGTTTCTACGCGCGCCGCATCTTCAAAACCATTTGACATTACTTATTTGACTTCTTTGTCGTTGCTGTTTTTTTGTGTGAAGAGTTTCCTACTCGGAGAATCTCGCCATTTCTCACGTACCAAAGAGTTCCCTTGGTATCGCGTACCTGGGTGATTCTAAGGCCGACGCTTTCTACGGTGCCGCTAGCTTCGCCAAGGTCAACGGAATCACCAATTCCATACTGGTCTTCAAAAACGATGAACAGACCGGACAATAAATCACGGACAATGTTTTGGGCACCGAAACCAAGTGCCGCACCCAAGATGCCTGCTCCTGCAATCAGTGCGCCAACTGCCACGCCAAGTTCGCTCAGCAACATTGTTGCGGCAATTATGTAGATGCTCCAGGTGATGAAATTGCTCAGCACGGAACCAAGCGTGGCTGCGCGAAGTACAAGTCGTTCTGCGTTGATGGAGACAGAAATCGTTTTGGTGGAGGAAGATTCGCTTTTCTTAGCGCCTGAAGAAATTCCCTTCACGATTCGTTTTACTGAAACAAGCAATATCGAACGAAGTACAATTGCCCCTACGATGATCAGCGCGATACGTATTAAAGTTGACCAATCCTGCCAGGCAAGTTGAAGCCACTGTGTGAATGCTTGGTAATTGTCCATTAGTTCTCCGAACTTGTCCTAGGCGTTTTTCTAGATTATTCGACTTGCGGCTATTCCATATCTCTAGCCTGGGCATTCAATGCCCTCTCGACACTTGATTTGGACTCAACCAGAATTCTTCGAAGTGCTGGAATTTCCATTACTTCAGGCTTTTCAATCCAGCCTTGGGTTTTGTCAGCCAAGCTATGGCTTGCCAATGGCAATGGGTAAAGGTTTTCGATTAGATACTCGGCAATTTTGAAAGTGTTGCTAGTCCAAATTCGGACAGCATTCTCAAAGTACTCGTCAACGAATGGTTCTAGAAGCGCAGGGTCTTGGACCCGAACAAAACCTAGGCTCGCAGCATCGACCAAGATGTTGGAAAGTTCGTGCGTCTTGGTGAGCGTGTTCCATGCAGTTTGCTTGTCTGGTTGCGTCGGTAGCATCGCAAGCGCACCAGCGGCCGCCTTTTGACCGTTTGATGTGTTGTCAGCCTCTAATGCGGCGTCTATATCTTTCGCATCAGCTCTTCCACCCACGACAAGTCCGGCCAACAGCTCCCAGCTCAAATCGGTGTCAATTTTTAATCCAGTCAGCGACTTGTTCCCGTTTCTCAAGGCTTCCAATTCATCAAGCAAAACTGGGTTATTTGCGAAGACCGCAAAAAACTTTACAAACTGCAATTGCGCATCGGATCCTGGTTGCGCGTCCGTCGCCAGTCGAAGTAGATCGTTTCCTATTTGGCTGATTACGTCTTTGCGATTCTGTGGCGCTACGAATTGGTACGCGGTTGTCACGAGTTGGCGCAAGAGCGTCGTCATGGTGGTGGATTCTGTTTCCGCCGAGATGTTGTTTATCACTAAGTTGATGAACTCTCGTGGATTCGCTTCGGCGTCTCGCGTGGCATCCCAGGTTGCTCCCCAAATTAGCGTGCGGGCTAGGGAATCCTCAAAGTTAGAAAGATTCGCTAGCGCCGTGTCCCAAGATTTTTGATCCAAGCGAATTTTTGCGTAAGCAAGGTCATCATCATTTAGCAATACCAAGTCAGGGCGTGGAAGGCCAACCAACTCCTTGATGCTTGTGCGAGGTCCGTCAATATCAATTTCCACGCGAGATACTCGGCGAAGTTTTGAGTCCACGAGATCATAGAAACCAATCGCCATGCGATGTGGTCGAAGAGTCGGGTATTCGGCAATCGCCGTTTGTGTGACCTCGAAGCGTGTTATCAATCCTGCTTCATCGGTTTCGATAACAGGGCGCAATGTGTTTACCCCTGCTGTCTCCAGCCAAAGTTTTGACCAGCTTCGTAATTCGCGACCAGATGTGGCCTCTAGTTCAACGAGTAAGTCGTTTAGCTCAGTGTTTCCAAATGCGTGCTTCTTAAAGTAGTTGGCCACACCAGCCATGAACTTGTCTTTACCAACCCAAGCAACAAGTTGTTTCAAAACCGAGGCGCCCTTGGCATAGGTAATGCCATCAAAATTTACTTGCACATCTTCAAGGTCATTGATTTCCGCAACAATCGGGTGAGTAGAAGGCAGTTGATCTTGGCGATACGCCCAAGACTTTTCCAGCGCGGCGAAAGTCGTCCATGCACTGTGCCACTCAGTTGCTTCGGCTGTCGCAAGTGTCGATGCATATTCTGCAAACGATTCGTTGAGCCAGAGGTCGTTCCACCACTTCATTGTCACAAGATCTCCAAACCACATGTGGGCGAGTTCGTGAAGAATTGTCACGACGCGACGTTCGCGGATGGCATCTGTGACTTTGGAGCGGAAAACATAACTCTCTGTAAATGTGACAGCACCGGCATTCTCCATTGCGCCGGCGTTGAACTCTGGGACAAAGAGCTGGTCATATTTGTCGAATGGGTACGGTTGGTCAAATGCTTGCTCGTAGAACTCGAATCCTTGGCGAGTTTTTTCAAAGATGTAGTCGGCATCCATAAACTCCGATAGCGACGCTCTACTAAATACGCCCAGTGGAATTACACGCCCGCTGGAGCTGGTCAATTCGCTTCGCACTTCAACGTATGGCCCTGCTATTAGCGCGGTGATGTAACTAGAAATAATTGGAGTGGGTTCAAAGTTCCAAATGCTTTTTGAAGTATCCAAGGCAACCGGCGTTGGTGAAGTTTGGTTAGAGATGACTTTCCAGTGGCTTGGTGCTGTCACGTTGAACTCGAAAGTTGCCTTGAGGTCTGGCTGTTCAAAGACCGCGAATACTCGCCTTGAGTCAGGTACCTCGAACTGCGTGTAGAGATAGACCTCGTTGTCCACCGGATCAACGAACCGATGCAGGCCTTCCCCGGTGTTCATGTAGTTTGCTTTGGCCTGGATCTCAAGTTCATTTTCAAGGGCAAGGTCATCAAGCTGAATGCGAACCCCATCGGATACCTTGGCGACATCAAGCTCAACGCCGTTCAATCGCACCCTTTGCACTGAGTGAGTTATGGCATCTATAAATGTGTTGGCACCCTCGGTTTTTGAAGAAAACTTCACCTTTGTTAGGGAGTCAAAAGTCTTGTCATCGCTTGTTAGGTCAAGGTGGATTTCATAGCTCGATACGTTGAGGAGTGAGGCGCGTTCCTGCGCTTCTTTACGAGTGAGGTTTTCGCCAGGCATTTGGACTCCGTAATTCGTTTGATTTCTAGGGCTAGCCTAACTGCTGGGTTTCTGGGGGATAATCGGAGTATGGGGACAGTGTTTACAGGTACAAATTCGACCTGGGTCGAAAACATGGCCCTTGCAGAAATTGGGTTGGTCCTGCTCGGCCTGGGGGTGGCCGCTTTCATCGCGGTTCGGATAAAAATTTCGGTGGTTCCGATCTATCTCATGATTGGATTGGCGCTGGGCAAGGGTGGCCTCGTTCCACTTGACCTGAGCGAAACTTTTCTAGATACGGGCGCCCAACTCGGCGCAATACTGCTCTTGTTGATGCTTGGTCTAGAACATTCAGGTCCAAACCTTGCCTCTGCTTTTATGGAGCGTAAATCAATCGGCGCAATTGACTTTGCCCTTAATGCCCTACCTGGTGCCTTGATCGGATTGCTCCTTGGCTGGGGTTTGCTGGGGGCGGTTGTCTTGGGCGGTATTACTTATGTGAGCTCCTCGGGAATCGCCTCGCAGATGATGAAGGAAACGGGCTGGCAGCGGTCAGAAGTTTCCAGACGTGTCACCACGGTATTGGTAGTGGAAGACCTAACACTTGCTCCGTATCTTCCTCTGCTCACCACATTGGTGGCAGGGGCGGGTGCAATTGCCGGGTTCTTATCGGTGTCTGTCGCCCTTTTGGTTACTGCCGTTGCGCTAGTCATCTCCTTTAAAGGAGAGAACGCGCTTGGAAAAATTTTGAATACGCAAGCCCAGGGTGGATTGCTTTTGACTGTTTTTGGCGCAGCTCTGTTTGCCGCTGGTTCTGCAGAGTTGGTTGGTTTTTCATCTGCTGTTGCAGCGTTTCTTGTGGGACTGGCATTGACTGGAGAAGTAGCACTTGCAGTCAGAATAAGGTTGTCACCGCTACGAGACTTGTTTGCTGCCATTTTCTTTTTGTTCTTTGGGCTTAGTGTTTCACCGGCTGAGATGCTTCCGGTCTTGCCACTTGCGATTCTCCTGGCTGTGCTCGGAATTGCAGGAAAAATGTATGTTGGTTGGAATATTGCCAAAGACATGTCGGATGGCTCTGCCTGGAAACGTGCTGGCGCATTTCTAATTCCTCGCGGCGAGTTTTCAATTGTTATCGCTGGATTGGCTGCAACCACGAGTTTTGGCGGTCAATTGCAAGCGTTGACAATCACATACGTTCTACTTACATCCCTGGCCGCATCGATTGTTTTGCGGGCGGTTCGGAGTTCCTTCGAAAAAGCAAGAGCTAAAGCAAAGGCTTAAACTGAATACATGCGCATACACATTGCTACTGATCACGCCGGACTTGAACTAAGTCACTTTCTAATTCGTGAGCTCACCAAACAGGGCCACGAAGTATTCGATCACGGTCCAACTTCATACGACCCTCTAGATGACTATCCAAGCTTCTGCATCAACGCAGCTCTGGCTGTTGTTGCCGATGAAGCAGCCGGGGTAGCTGCATTAGGAATCGTTCTTGGTGGTTCCGGAAATGGTGAACAGATTGCGGCTAACAAAGTTAAGGGAATTCGCGCGGCCCTGGCCTGGAATGAATCAACTGCCAAATTGGCGCGTGATCACAACGACGCAAATGTTATCGCTGTAGGCGCGCGTCAGCACAGCCAAGAAGAAGTGCTGCACCTGATTGAATTGTTTATTGCCGAGCCATTTAGCAATGACGAACGACACGTTCGCCGGATTGGCAAAATTGGCACCTACGAGCAAACCGGCGACATTCTCTAAATAATGCCTGAAGGCCACACCGTCCATAGAACGGCGATTGAGTTTAATAAAACGTTTGCCGGTGAAGTGCTCACGGTTTCGTCTCCGCAGGGCAGGTTTACTGCCGGAGCAAAATCCATTTCTGGAAAGACGCTTGTGACCGCGCGGGCGATTGGAAAACAGTTATTCCTTAATTTCGACAACGAGCTAACTCTGAGAATTCATCTTGGTATTTATGGAAAATGGTCGTTTGCCAAACACAGCGACAACTTGCCAGAAGTTACTGGTCAAGTTCGAGCGAGATTCAATAATCAATTTGCTGTGGCGGACCTTCGTGGGCCAACGGTTTGTGAAGTAATCAACACCGATGAAGTTCGACACGTGGAACAGCGCCTCGGCCCAGATCCACTCAACCCCAATCCACGAGGTAAAGAATTAGCCCGATTTGTTGAGCGGGTTATGAGGAGCAAGACTCCAATTGGTTTGGCTCTCATGAACCAGGACGTAATCAGTGGCATCGGCAACGTTTATCGCGCGGAGCTTTTGTTTCGCTCGGGCATTAGTCCGCACACTCCAGGGAATGAGCTCTCGATAGAGCAACTGACTGAAATCTGGAATGACTCGGTAAAGCTTATGAAGATCGGTGTTGCCACCGGTTTCATGATCACTCGCGATGAACTCGCAAAGCGAAATCCGGAAAAAAGTGAGCGCAATTTCGTCTACAAGCGCGAAGGGTTGCCCTGCAGAAACTGTGGAACAAACATCAGCCTAGAAATTATGGCGGCCCGGAAGTTGTATTGGTGCGTGAGTTGCCAGAACTAAAAAAAGGCCCCTCTAAACGAGGAGCCTTTTTTCGATTTGGAGCGGGCGACGGGAATCGAACCCGCACCATCAGTTTGGAAGACTGAGGCTCTACCATTGAGCTACGCCCGCGGGTATTGGGCCGTTTTTTCTCAAAAACCGACGCAACCACTCCATTCTATGGGATAGACTCACTGAGGTTGTTCAAACAACCGGGGTGTAGCGTAGTGGCTAGCGCGCCTGCTTTGGGAGCAGGATATCGCAGGTTCGAGTCCTGTCACCCCGACCAAATTTATGAAATAAAACTGGCTCGTCTTCCTTGCGGAGGCGGGCCCTTTTCAGAGGAAGAGCCCTTGAAAACTGCTGTTGAACGCATTAAGCCAACTCGCGCGAAGTTAACTATTGAGGTAACTCCTGAAGAGTTTCGTCCGAGCATTGATCACGCCTATGAGCACATCGCCGAAACCGTAAACATTCCTGGTTTCCGTAAGGGAAAAATTCCTGCAGCGATTCTTGATCAGCGCGTTGGACGTGCGGCAATTTTGGCTCACGCAATTAATGACGGTCTTGACACTGTTTACCGCCAGGCTCTTGAAGAATCCAAACTACGTCCTTTGGGTCAGCCTGCAGCGGACATCAAGCAGAGCCCTGATGAGAAAACTTTCCAAGGCAATTTGATTGTCGAGATTGAAGTTGAGGTTCGTCCCGAACTAAATCTCAAAGAGTACAAGGGTCTTAAAATCAAGGTCGATGATGTCAAGGTTGAGGCAAAAGAGCTGGAAGCTGAACTTGATGCACTTCGCGCGCGTTTCGGCAGCCTAAAGGCTGTGGAGCGTCCTGCAAAGAAGGGTGACTTCACCACTATTGACCTAAAGGCAGTTGTAGACGGCAAGACCATTGATTCTGCGGAAAACATTTCCTACGAAATTGGTTCTGGCAACCTGCTTGACGGAATCGATGAAGCGCTGGACACACTTACCGCTGGTGAAGAAACCACTTTCAAATCGAAGCTTGTTGGTGGCGAGAAGGCAGGCCAGGAGGCTGAAATTTCTGTCAAGCTAACCGCTGTCAAAGAGCGCGAGCTTCCAGCTGCCGATGACAAGTTTGCACAGTTGGCATCCGAGTTTGACACTCTAAAGGAACTAAAGGCTGACCTAGAGAAGCAGATCGAGCGATCAAAGAGCTACGGTCAAGGAATTCAAGCCCGCGATCTTGCCACCGATAAATTGCTGGAACTGATTGATGTGCCTGTATCGGATGAGCTTGTCGAGGCAGACGTTCACCGCCACCTAGAGGGTGAAGGCCGCCTAGAGGATGACAAGCACCGCGCTGAGGTTTTGATTGAAAGCACCAAGTCATTCAAGGTACAGATGGTCCTCGATGCAATCGCTGAAAAGGAAGACATCAAGGTTGATGAGCAAGAACTAATTCAGTACTTGGTTCAGGCTTCACAGCAGTACGGCATGGCTCCGAATGATTTCATCAAGACAGTTAGCGAGCAAGGACAAGTCCCGATGTTTGTGGCAGAGGTATCTCGCCGCAAGGCTCTAGCGATGGTAGTCGAGGCTGCAGAGGTTACTGATTCAAAGGGTGGCAAGGTTGACCTTTCAGAGTTCACCAAGCTAGACGCTGGTTCTGCTGACAGCCACGAGGGTCACGACCACGACTAAAAGGCAATTTTTGAAAACCCCGTCTCTTCAGGCGGGGTTTTCGCTTTAGCCACGGGCGAACACGCCAAGGTTTTGCCTGTTTTTGAGGTTATCTTTGACAGGCAACCTCAAGAACTAGGAGTACTTCAATGGCGGACCAACCAAAGGGCCCAAGCAGCACGTTCGATCGACTCTTAAAGGATCGAATTATTTGGCTTGGAACCGAAGTTCGAGACGATATGGCAAACGAGATCTGTGCAAAGATCTTGTTGCTTGCGGCTGAAGACTCGCAAAAAGACATCTACCTATATATCAACTCACCGGGTGGTTCTATTACCGCAGGTATGGCGATTTACGACACCATGCAGTACGTGCCAAACGACATCGTCACTGTTGGAATAGGTATGTGCGCATCAATGGGCCAATTCTTGCTCTCTTCAGGAACAAAGGGCAAGCGTTACGCAACTCCAAACACCCGAGTATTGCTCCACCAGCCACACGGTGGCTTTGGTGGAACCGCGTCTGACATTCAGACTCAGGCAGAGCTGATCATGTCTATGAAGCGTCAGCTTGCATCGATCACGGCCGAGCAGACCGGCAAGACCCTGGACCAGATCATGGCCGATGGCGACCGTGACCGTTGGTTCAGCGCTGAAGAAGCTTTGGAATACGGATTTATTGACCACATTCAAAAGTACGCAGCAAGCGCCACCGGCGTTGGAAGCAACTAAGGGAGCTAATCATGACAAATCCAAACGTCTTCACAAGTCCTGACGCTCGCTACATTCTTCCAACTTTTGAAGAGCGCACCTCTTACGGTTTCAAGCGTCAAGACCCTTACAACAAGCTATTTGAGGACCGCATCGTGTTCCTTGGTGTTCAGGTAGATGACGCCTCAGCCGATGACATCATGGCCCAGTTGTTGGTTCTTGAGTCTCAGGACCCAGATCGCGACATCACCATGTACATCAATTCACCAGGAGGTTCATTCACTGCGATGACCGCCATCTACGACACAATGCAATACATCCGTCCGCAGATCCAGACGGTTTGCTTGGGTCAGGCGGCTTCTGCTGCAGCTGTGTTGTTGGCGGCTGGTGCTCCTGGAAAACGACTTGCACTGCCAAACGCGCGTGTCTTGATTCACCAGCCATCTTCGGGGGATTCGGGTCGTGGACAGGCATCAGACATTGAGATTCAGGCCAAAGAGATAATGCGCCTGCGCGAATGGCTAGAAGCGACGCTGTCTAAGCACACCAAGCGCACAATTGCTGAGGTCAACAAAGATATTGACCGAGACAAGATCCTTACCGCTCCCGAGGCGCTTGAATATGGCCTAATCGACCAGGTTCTCACCTCAAGAAAAAACGCGCAGTAAGAAAATCGTTGAAAAAGCGGATGGGCGAGGCTCATCCGCTTTTTTGCGTTCAGAGCATAAGGTTTTTACATGACTAAGCTTGGCGAATCGGGTGACCTACTTAAGTGTTCTTTCTGCGGAAAGAGCCAAAAGCAGGTTCGCAAGCTCATCGCCGGCCCAGGCGTCTACATCTGTGACGAGTGCATCGAGCTTTGCAACGAGATCATCGAAGAGGAACTTGGCGAAGTAGCCAAGACCGTCGAAGACATTGATCTTCCAAAGCCTCGCGAAATCAAGGGTTTCCTGGACGAATACGTAATTGGTCAAGACCAAGCTAAAAAAGCGCTTTCAGTTGCGGTTTACAACCACTACAAACGTCTTCGCTCTCGTGGAACGCTTACCTCCGCGGGTAAGGATCACGATTCGATTGAAATTGCCAAATCAAACATTTTGATGATTGGTCCAACCGGTTGCGGAAAGACGTATTTGGCACAAACCCTTGCTAAGCGCCTGAACGTGCCTTTTGCGGTAGCAGATGCCACTGCGTTGACCGAGGCTGGTTACGTTGGTGAAGACGTAGAAAATATTTTGCTCAAGTTGCTTCAGGCCGCCGACTTTGATGTGAAGCGCGCTGAAACAGGAATTATTTACATCGATGAGATCGACAAGATTTCACGTAAGGCTGAGAACCCATCAATCACCAGAGATGTGTCGGGTGAGGGTGTTCAGCAGGCGCTACTAAAGATTCTTGAAGGAACCATTGCATCTGTTCCGCCACAGGGGGGTCGCAAACACCCGCAGCAGGAATTTATTCAACTGGACACGACCAACGTACTTTTCATCGTTGCTGGAGCGTTTGCCGGACTTGAAGAAATTATTTCTCAGCGTGCCGGCAAAAAGGGTATTGGTTTTGGAGCACCTATTTCTGGCAAAAACGATGACATCGAAATCTTCACAGAAGTTCAGCCTGAAGACCTTCGTAAATTCGGTTTGATTCCGGAGTTCATCGGGCGATTGCCTGTAATTGCGACCGTGACCCCGCTTGATCGACCGGCATTGATGCAGATTCTCACCGAGCCAAAAAATGCTTTGGTAAAGCAGTATCAGCGAATGTTTGAACTAGACGGCTTCGAGCTTGAATTCGACAAAGCATCACTGGAAGCAATTGCAGATAAAGCTATTGAGCGCGAAACTGGTGCACGTGGCCTTCGGGCAATCATGGAAGAAATTCTTGGCCCAGTGATGTTCGATATTCCTGGCAGCGAGATTCAAGGCGTAGTGAAGATCACAAAGGCCGTCGTTCTTGATGGCGCTGAGCCACAGACCGTTCCATTTAAAAACGTTCGTCAAGAAAAGTCTGCCTAACCTAAATGTTAAAAATCGGCAGCTTTGCTGATCACCGCGCTCCACTGCTTGCCGGAACAGTTGCATCAATCACGGGAACTGCGGCAAGTGCGGGACTAGTTCTTGCTGCGTTGACATCACTTGGCGCTACAAAATCGCAAACCACATCAGCGATAGTAGTTTTGCTGACCTTTTACGGCTTGCTTTCAATTTTGCTTAGTACTCGCTTCAAAATGCCGATCAGCATTGTTTGGAGTACCCCTGGTGCGGCTCTACTTATTTCTTCTGGCTCACTTGGAGTCCCGTTTAGCAGTGCGGTAGGCGCGTTCATAGTTACGGGCTTTCTGCTGCTTCTGACCGGTTTATGGCCAGCGCTTGGCCGTTTGGTGTCGTCTATTCCAAAACCGATTGCCTCTGCGATGTTAGCCGGTGTTATTTTCAACTTTTGTATTGCGCCTTTTCAATCAGCGAGCGATTTCCCTTGGCTGGTTCTGCCCGCGCTAATTGTTTGGCTTGTGCTCTACAAATACGCAACCATCTGGGCAACGCCGGCTGCGATGGTTTTGATTTTTGCTTCCACCGCGATTGCAGAGGGAATAACCGTAGACCCGTTGTCGATTTTGCCGACGCTTGAATTTGTTGTGCCTACTTTTGATCTGGCATCAATTATTGGCATCAGTCTTCCGCTTTATCTTGTGACCATGGCAAGTCAAAATATTCCTGGCATTGCAATCATGAAGACCTTTGGTTATGCGGTGCCATTTAAGCCAGTGATGGCAAGCACAGGAATCGCTGCGATTGTTGCCGGATTCTTTGGCGGGTTCTCAATGAACCTTGCTGCCATCACCGCTGCGCTCAATGCAAATGATCACGCCCATAAAGACCCAAAGCGTCGCTGGTTATCATCGGTGTACGGGGGATACGTTTACTTGATCGTTGCCTTGCTTGCCGGTGTCACAGTAGCTTTCGTTTTGCAAGCACCTCGCGAATTGGTTCTTGCAGCTGCTGGTATCGCGCTGCTTGGAACAATAATCAGCGCACTCAGTTCGGCTGTTGAAGTTGTTGAGCTTCGACTTCCCGCGATGGTGACGTTTTTAGTTACAGCATCAGGATTGTCAGCGTTTTCAATCGGCTCAGCTTTCTGGGCCTTGATTGCCGGACTTCTCGTCTGGGGCTGGTTGTCCTTTAGGAAAAACTAACCTTCAACAACTTCAGCCAAAACGATCTGAGTCATCGCAACTTCAGCGCCTTCGGCATAGCTGAGGCTCTGAATTTTTCCAACAGACTTGAGGTCAGATTCAAATCCTCGCAAGCTGGTCAACACGGCTGCAGGTGCCTCGATAGTTGCCGAATCAACAGCAGCTTTCATCGAAGCCTTTGCATCAGACTTTGCTTTACGAACTCCACCAACCGCAATTGAAGCAAGGTCAAGTAGGCCGGCATTTCCTGCATCCAAACCCTCAGTCAACTCGGCAACTACCGGCCATGATGCGCGGTGAATGGAACCAGTGCTCTTTTGCCACCAGCCCCACACTTCCTCGGTTGCAAATGGCAGGAATGGAGCAAACAAGCGAAGCATTACGTGAAGCGCTTTACGAAGTGAAATCGCTGCAGATGCTTGCTGCACAGTAGAAACGGTTCCTTCTGCGTTGTACGCGCGTTCCTTAACAAGCTCTAGATAGTCGTCGGTAAAGGTCCAGAAAAATTTCTCGGCCAACTCTAGAGCCTTTGTGTGGTCGTAACCATCAAATGCAATTGTTGCTTCTCGAACCACATCAGCTAGGGCCAACAGCATGGCCTGATCAATCGGTTCAGTAACCTCGCTTGCCCCGGTAGGCACTTCAAAAGAGAGAGCAAATTTGGCGGCATTCAACAGCTTGATCGCTAGGCGCCGGCCAACCTTCATCTGACCCTCGTCGAACGCTGCGTCGGTACCTAGGCGCGCAGATGCGGCCCAATATCGAACGGCGTCAGCACCGTGATTGTCAATTGGCTCAGCCGGAACAACCACGTTGCCTTTTGATTTAGACATCTTTTTTCGGTCTGGGTCAAGAATCCAGCCAGAGATCGCGGCGTTCTTCCAAGGCAATTGTCCGTGCTCTTGTTCACCGCGAAGTAGAGATGAGAACAGCCAAGTGCGAATAATGTCTTGACCCTGAGGGCGAAGGTCGTAAGGGAACACTTTGGCGAATTTCTCTGGGTCGTCAATCCAACCGCCTGCAAGTTGCGGTGTTAAGGATGAAGTTGCCCACGTGTCCATGATGTCCATCTCACCGATGAAGCCTCCGGCAACTCCGCGCTGAGACTCTGTGTAACCGGCAGGAACATCTGATGATGGATCTACTGGAAGTGATTCGATTGCTGGAACAAGTGGTGCATCATAGTTTGCTTCGCCGTTGGCATCTAGCGCATACCAAACCGGAATAGGCACACCAAAAAAGCGTTGACGAGAAATCAACCAGTCACCGGTTAGTCCGTTAACCCAGTTCTCGAAACGCACTCGCATGAAGTCTGGAACAAAGTTCAAGTCTTTGCCGAGTGCGATTAGTCGATCGCGAAGATCAGCATCGCGGCCACCGTTGCGGATGTACCACTGACGAGTTGAAACGATTTCTAGCGGCTTGTCGCCTTTTTCAAAAAACTTCACATCGTGGGTGATCGGCTTTGGATCACCGATCATGTCACCGGATTCCTGAAGTAGCTCAACAATGCGCTGCTTGGCAGAGAAGATGGTCTTGCCAACCAATTCGGCATAAATTTCTTTACCGCGTGCCGAGACAATTGCGTCTGGCATTTCTTCGATGATTCGGCCATCCCAGCCAATGATGGCGCGGTTTGGCAGATCCAGTTCGCGCCACCAGATGATGTCTGTGACGTCACCAAAGGTACAGATCATCGCGATGCCCGAACCTTTGTCAATCTGCGCTAAGCGATGTGCGACTACCGGAACTTCAACATCAAAAAGCGGAGTTTTAACGGTCTTGCCGAAAAGGTGCTTGTAGCGGTCATCTTCTGGGTTAGCCACCAATGCAACACAGGCCGGCAAAAGTTCTGGGCGAGTGGTCTCGATAAACACTTTGCCATCTGGGCCGTCAAAACCAAGCTTGTGATAAGCGCCAGGTTGTTCGCGATCCTCTAGCTCAGCTTGAGCAACCGCGGTACGGAATGTTACGTCCCACAGAGTGGGCGCCATTGATTGGTAAGCCTCACCTCGAGAAAGGTTATTCAAAAATGCTTTTTGCGAAACAGCTATAGCTGCAGGAGAAATGGTTTGGTAGGTCTGTGTCCAGTCAACAGACAGACCCAGCTTGCGCCAAAGATTCTCAAACTGCTTCTCATCTTCAACGGTTAGAACATCACACAGCTCAATAAAGTTGCGACGTGAAATTGGAACCTGATCGGCAGCCTTTGAAGACTTGTTGTCACCGCCTTCGAACGGTGGCTTGAAATCGGCAACGTAAGGAAGGGTAGGGTCGCAGCGAACTCCGTAATAGTTCTGCACGCGACGCTCAGTCGGCAGCCCGTTATCATCCCAACCCATTGGGTAGTAAACCTCGTAGCCGCTCATTCGCTTGAAACGGGCAACCACATCGGTGTGGGTATAGCTAAATACGTGACCTACGTGCAGGGACCCCGATGCGGTCGGCGGCGGGGTGTCAATTGAGTAGATGTTCTCGCGATTGGTATCGCGGCGGAAGCGGTAAACGCCGTCGTTCTCCCAGACCAGGCCCCACTTTTCTTCAAGGCCCTCGACAGACACCTTCTCGGGTGCGTCGGCAGGGGCCAGGATGTGGCTAGAGAAGCTGTTTGGGGCAGTATTCACGCTGAAAGTCTCCAAGAAAGGGGTTTGTAACAGGTTAACATTAGATACGGAAACCCTTTTGCCTGACTGCCTAGAAAGCCGTGCATGTACCCAAAGAACCAAGATTCAACTACGCCAGAGCGCGAGGGCGTCAACCCTAGCCCTAGCTTCCCGGCGGTTGAGCAGCAGATTTTGGACTTTTGGGCCAAAGATGGCACTTTTCAGGCCTCAATTGACCAGCGCAGTGAGGCAAATGCCGAGGAATTCGTCTTCTATGACGGCCCCCCATTCGCCAATGGCCTGCCACACTATGGTCACCTACTTACCGGCTATGCCAAAGACATGGTTCCCCGTTTTAAGACGATGCAGGGGTACCGAGTGGAGCGCCGCTTTGGCTGGGACACCCATGGACTACCAGCTGAGGTCGAGGCAGAGCGTCAATTGGGTATCTCAGGACGCCCAGAGATCGAGAAATACGGCATAGACAAGTTCAATGCATACTGCAAGACATCGGTGTTGAAGTACACAGAGGAATGGCGTTCGTACATCACTCGCCAGGCACGCTGGGTGGATTTCGATAATGACTACAAGACTCTAGACACCAACTACACAGAGAGCGTACTTTGGGCGTTTAGTGAGCTCTATAAGAAGGGTCTGATCTACGAGGGCTTCAAGGTGCTTGCATACTGCTGGCGCTGTGAGACTCCACTTTCGAACCACGAACTCCGGATGGACGATGAGGTTTACAAAAACCGTCAGGATCAAACTCTCACCGCGACATTCCCTATTTCTGCTGGGCAAAAGCTCGAGGGCGTTCGTCTGCTTGCCTGGACAACAACTCCGTGGACACTCCCTACAAATTTCGCGCTCGCCGTAGGGCCAGATATCGAATACGCGATTGTGCCTGCGGGTGCCGCCGGTGCCGGCGACGGTGGAGCAGCAGGAACCAAGTACCTATTGTCCAAGTCTCTAGTGGGTGGCTACGCCAAGGATCTTGGCTACGAATCCGCTGAAGATGCAGTTGCCGCAATTTCAGAAACGCACAAGGGGTTAGCGCTCGCCGGAATTAGGTACGAGCGCCTGTTTGATTACTATGTTGATTCCGAAAAATTCAACACCGATAACGCCTGGCAAGTATTAGTTGATGACTATGTAGGCGACGGCGATGGAACCGGAATAGTTCACCAGGCTCCTGCATACGGTGAGGATGACCAGCGAGTGTGTAATGACGCAGGCATTCCAACCTACGTTTCAATTAACGAACGTGGTGAGTTTAATTCGATCATCACCGATTTTGAAGGTCAACACGTTTTTGAAGCAAACAAGCCAATCTCGCAGCACTTGAAGGCTGCGGGACGAGTGCTTCGTCAGGCTTCTTACGAACACTCATACCCGCACTGCTACCGTTGCAAAAATCCGTTGATTTACAAGGCGGTTTCATCTTGGTTTGTTGAAACCACAAAGTTGCGCGACCGCATGTTGGAACTTAACCAGGAAATCGACTGGACTCCAGATCACACCAAGGATGGTTCTTTTGGTAAGTGGCTAGAGAACGTTCGCGACTGGGCGATCAGTCGCAACCGTTTTTGGGGTGCACCAATTCCTGTCTGGAAATCCGATGACCCAAACTACCCGCGCGTAGATGTTTACGGATCTATGGAAGAACTACCCAACCGGCAAATCAACTATGCGTCGTGTTCCTGAAGTTCTGGACTGCTGGTTTGAATCAGGTTCAATGCCATTTGCTCAGTCCCACTACCCATTTGAAAACCGAGAGTGGTTTGAAACACACAACCCAGGCGATTACATCGTTGAGTATGTTGGCCAAACCCGTGGTTGGTTCTACACCTTGCACGTACTTTCGACAGCGCTATTTGACCGCCCGGCGTTTAAGTCAGCAATTTCGCACGGAATTATTTTGGGCAATGACGGGCAGAAGATGTCAAAGTCATTGCGCAACTACCCAGACGTAAACGAAGTCTTTGACCGCGACGGCGCAGATGCGATGCGTTGGTTCCTGCTGTCGAGCCCAATTCTTCGTGGTGGAAACCTCATCGTCACTGAGCAGGGAATTCGCGAAGGTGTTCGCCAGGTTTTGCTTCCACTTTGGAACACCTGGTACTTCTTCTCGCTATACGCCAACGCGTCAAACTACGAAGCGAAATGGTCAACCGCAAGTACCGATCTGCTTGATCGCTACCTGCTCTCTAAGACACACGACCTGATCAACGAAGTTGAAGCGCACCTA
>JBEGTF010000013.1:0-16130 GCA_041179545.1 Actinomycetota bacterium
GATGTTGTAATCAACACCGATGGCTCACCACTGGCCAATGCCGAACCCAGTGCGGTAAATGCCATGCTGCGTTCATCGAGTCGAACGTGAAGATCTATCTTGCCCGCATCGGCCAATTGACCGGCGGCAATTGCAAGAGCCTGCGAACGCGCACCCGGCGCCAAAAAGAAATTACGAACGCCAGCCTTGGCGAATGAAGCTAAAAGATTTGCAGCAAAGGCTTGAGCCGGTGAACTACTTGGGCTCATCGTCTTCTTTATCGGCAGCGCCACTCGGATCGGTGTTGTCGTTGGCAGGCTTTTCGTCTTCGTCCTTTAGTTTCTCGGCCAGGTCACGCAAGAATTTTGGGTCATCATCTGGCGCTGTGGTCTTGTACTTGGGGCGCTTGCGCTTATTGACTGCGCCGCTGATTAAGTAGACCAGCCCAAATACCAGCAGGATGGCTGCCACCACAACGATAAAAATGAACCACTTCATGTGTTAACTCTAACCAGCGGCAAACTTAGACTTATTCCATGAAGAACCCATGGATCCTTTACATCAGCATTCGAGTAGGCCTTTTCGCCGCAATTTTGGCAATCATGCTGGCTGTGGGCTTTGACCCATTCTTCTCAGCCCTTATCGCGGCGGTTGTTTCGCTGGCAATTTCACTGATTTTCTTCAACAAACAGCGGGCAGCGGTGTCTGAAGCCATCTACAAATTCAACAAGTCCAAGAGCGATAAAGACACCCGCTCTGAAGACGGTCAGTAGGCGCTTGTAGCTCGGAAATTGGAAACGGGGTCTTCCGCTCCTGACAGAAGACCCCGACCTACACAAGTCCAAGAGAACCAATAGAGAACTATTAGGAGTAATTCTTTAGTTTCACTTGTTTTACGAGACTCGTGAGTTTTGGTGCAAGCGAATGGTCTTGGTTGATTCCCATGATTTCGCTTACAAATTCTTCGGCGGATAGCCTTCCCAGTTTGTTGTGCAGCACCTCCACGCCTGCATCGGTGTCATCTTCAAACAACAATGCGGCACCGATGGCTTCAAGCAGCGCTGTCGGCTCTACTCCCCACTCAGCGAGGTAAGCAGCAGGACCCACTAGGCGGTCATTCCTCGCAAGTTTTCTTGTTGGTTCACGACCGACTCGACTAACCGGGTCATCAAGTTGCGGATCTGCGAATCGCTCGAGAGTCTTTTGAACATACTTTGCGTGAGCCGATGGATCAAAACCATGACGTCGGATCAAAACTTGGCTAGTCTCCTGCAGCACCCTGGCCACAACTTCTGTCACCTGAGGATTATTGACAGCTTGAACAATTGTTGTGCAGTTGTGCTGCTGGCCCACATAGGCCAACGTGGCGTGCGCGGTGTTGACGGTGAATAGTTTTCGTTCTAGATAAGGCGATAGGTCTGAAACAAAATTTGCTCCAGGAATAGTTGGCGTATTTCCGTTCAGACTTGACGAGTCAATAACCCATTCATAAAAGGATTCAACAAGCACATCTAGGTTGTCGCCCAGTTTTTGCGGAGGCACAATTCGGTCTACTGCAGTGTTAGCGTAAACGGCTTTTCCCAAAATGCTGGAATCAATTGCCGCAATTTCGGCACGAAGAATGTCTGTGGCTCTAATTGCGTTTTCACAGGCCATTACTACAAGTGGCGTGGAAGACTTTCGAGCTGTTAGCCCCGCTACTAAAAGAGGAGCTAAAAACTTAAGTACGTTAGGTCCAACAGAAGTGGTAAGAATATTTGCCTCTGCAATTACCTCGACGGCTGCTTCAAATTCAGTATTTGAATTAAGTGCGGTGAAATTATCTATCTTGTGTATCGCACCGTTATTGCCGGTCTCCATAACCTGATACGAGTCTTGATTCTTTAACGAATCAACTAATTCAGCGTTAACGTCAAGAAAAGTAATCGAATAGCCGGCTTCGTGCAGAAGTTGGCCGATGAAACCTCGACCGATGTTGCCGGCCCCAAAATGAACCGCAATCATGCGGCGCGCTGGTCTGCAAAAATATCTGTGAATTGCTCTTTTGTTTGGGCTTTTAAGAGCTTTTCCACAATTTCAATCTCGCTAAAAACTTGAGCAATCATTGCCAAGGAATCCATGTGGGTGCCATTTTTGCCGGCAATTCCAATTACGAATCGCACCTCGTTGCCGTCCCAATCAATTGGTTCGTCATATCGAATGATTGCTAAAGCTGAGTGCAATACCTGGTCGGCACCTTCAAGGGTTCCGTGTGGTATCGCTAGAAAATTTCCCATGTAAGTGGAAACCGAGGATTCACGGTCAAACATAGAGTCACGATATGCCGGCGTAACGGCTCCAGCTTGAATCAACATTTCTGCCGCTTCAGCTATGGCTTCGTCTCGCAACTTAGCCTTGCCGCTAATTCGAATAATCTCGACTGCTGTGTTCTCCACTGTGAATCCCCGGTTCCTAGAACTTACTGACGCTGTGATTGCAAAAGAGCAACAACTTCGTCGTACTTTGGTGAAGCCATGAAATTATCAACACTGTAGTGAAGAGCATCTGGAGCCATGTGAATAGCTCTGTCGCTGAGACGCGAGTGTGTAATTATCAGTTCTTCGCTTCCAGTCAGATTAGCAATGGCCGCATTTGTGACCTTTACATCAGCCAATCCAGCAGCTTTCAACTTGCCGCGCAACAAGGATGCCCCCATTGCGCTTGAACCCATTCCTGCGTCGCAAGCAAAAACCACGTGACTAGTAAGTTCGTTTGACATTTTTACTTACCTGCAGCCTTCATAGCAGCGCTTGAAGACATTGCGTCAGTAAGGGTTCCGTTTTCGTCAGTTGCTAGATCGCGCGCACGAGTCGCACGAATGATAACTCCAGCTACTAGGAACGAAACAGTTGCTGAAAGCACAACTGAAAGGATTACACCTAGGTATGAATCATTTGCAGTCTGTAGCAACACTGCAAAGATCGAACCTGGAGATGCTGGCGCACGAAGACCAGAGCCAAAGATGACGTTGGTTAGTACACCGGTAGCTCCACCTGCGATTGCAGCAACGATAAGAGCTGGCTTCATAAGGATGTATGGGAAGTAAACCTCGTGAATACCACCCAAGAAGTGGATGATGATTGCACCAGGTGCTGAAGCCTTTGATAGACCAACACCGAATAGCGCAAACGCTGCAAGAATACCTAGACCTGGGCCTGGGTTAGCTTCTAGCAAGAACAGAATTGACTTTCCGGTTTCAGCTGACGCAGTGGTACCCAGTGGAGTTAGAACACCGTGGTTGATTGCGTTGTTTAGGAAAAGAACCTTTGCTGGCTCAATCAAGATGCTGGTAGCTGGCAATAGACCAGTGCTTACCAACCACTCAACACCCTTACCAAGGGTGTCGCTGATTGCAGTCAGGATAGGCGACATTCCAAGGAATGCTGCTAGTGACATAGCCGCACCAACGATACCTGCAGAGAAGTTGTCAACGAGCATCTCGAAGCCAGGCTTAATCTTTCCGGCCCAGATACTGTCAATCTTCTTCATTACCCATGCAGCCAAAGGACCGATGATCATCGCACCCATGAACATTGGGATAGTTGTACCTACGATTACACCCATGGTTGCGATAGTTGCCACAACTCCACCGCGAACGCCGTAAACCATGCGGCCACCGGTGTTAGCGATTAGTAGAGGTAGCAAGTTCACAATCATTGGACCTACAAGTGCAAGGAAGTTCAGACCGCCATCTTCAACAGGTGCACCAAGCGCTGGTGTCCATCCGGTTGGAATAAAGAATGCGGTGATCAAACCCCACGCGATAAATGCTGCAATGTTTGGCATGACCATACCCGACAGGAACGTTCCGAACTTCTGAACGCCCACGCGTAGGCCGCCATTTGACTTTGGATCAGTCACTTTGTGCTCCTTTGCTTGATGATATTTGAGTTGTGGGGTTGTTGCCCACGCTAATTTTTGGGTTGTGCCAGGTGGCTCAGGACCAGTTCCAAAGCATCGTCGGCGTTGAATCCGCCATTGATGTGCTCGGGTAACTCAATTACTGAGATTCCTGTTTTGCATAGGGCTGCCACCTTGGCGTCCTTTGCGATGTGCGAGGCAACAAGCACCAGGTCATCACCTTTAGCGCCGAGATCGGAGACTGCGCTTGGGATGAAGCTTAGATTTCTTGTTTGACTCTGAGATAAAGAACGCAGCTTCATAGCTAGGAAAGTGCTAGATGCTCCAGCACCGCAAACTATGAACACATTGATCATCTCGGACTCCTCGTTTGAAACTATGACACGCGAGTTTTGCTGAAAAGGCTGTCTGCTCGCTAAACCTCTTTCCTCTGGTTAGGAAAATAGGCGGAAAAGGCGGAAAATTTGACAACGATTAGATAAAGTTCGAGCAATGAGCGATAAAAGCCAACAACTGATTGATGTCCTTCGTGAGTCAAACGATTGGATATCCGCACAGCTATTGGCTGAACGTTTGAATGTGACAAGCCGTAGCATTAGAAATTACATTTCCACCGCTAAATCCATGGCAGAACCATTTGACATTATCGAGGCCTCTCCCCGCGGCTACAAACTAAACGTTCAGGCCTACGCGACCTTTCGTGAGGCCAAGGCAGCCAACCCGAATGCGTCACCTGCAAACCCTCGTGAGCGTGCCAATCACATAATTCGTCTGATTATTGATGCCCAGGACGGCATCAGCCTTGAAGATATTGCAAAACAGATGCATGTTTCACTGGCGACCGCCGAGTTGGACCTTAAAAGAGCTCGCGATATCGTTGCAACCTGCGGGGTCTCCATCTCAAGGTTCGATGGATTCCTAGCTCTAGAGGGCACTGAGACCGAGATCCGTCGAGTTATCTCGCTATTGGTTTACTCGTCCTTGGACACTGATTTCGTCAACCTCTATTCAGTGGCCACTAGATTCGAAATTCCAAAACTGGTCGAATTCAAAACGGATCTGATCGAGCGCCTTGATTTTCACGGGTTCATCATTAATGAATACGGTATCGATTCGGTCCTGCTCCACGTGGCCATAACTGTTGACCGTGTAAGAAGTGGAAGAACGCTTCCAGACGAGCCCCAAGATCTTGGTGAAGAAGCCGCGTTAATCGCAAGTGTCCTTCAGGCACTTGTCGAAAGACACTTCGATGTCAGTCTTGGGCAGCTAGAAGAGGCATACCTAGCAAGGCAAGTTGCCACCCGAGTAATTAGTGCAGCAAAAAGCAGCGTTTCCTCTGCAGCAAAAGCTGAACCAGAGGACCGAGAGACTCTACTTCGAGTGCTAGACAAGGTTTACGAAGAATATCTCGTAGAGCTTCGAAATGATGATTTGGTAGATCGTCTTGCGCTTCACCTAGGGCACCTTTTTTATCGCGCCAAGTTCAATGTATTTAGTAGAAACCCGATTGCCAAGTCAATCAAGACTTCTTACCCCCTGATTTTTGACTTAGCTGTTTACATTTGCTCCCTGATCCAAAAAGAGCGCGGAATCACAATTGACGAAGATGAAATTTCTTATGTGGCACTACACATAGGCAGTTTCCTGGAACGTCAAGCTCAGGAAGAAAACCGCGTTACAGCAACGATTGTTTGCCCGTCTTACTACGACTTACACATAGTTATGCGAGAAAGCATTGAAAAAGACCTCGGTGACGAGATTTCAATTGAGTCCGTGGTGAACCGCACCGATGTTGACGTGCGCGCGATTACTTCAGACATTATTATTTCGACCATTCCATTGGGGATTCCTCTTCATAATGCCATCGAAGTAAAGCCTTTCCTGACTCACCAAAACATGACGGACCTTCGAAATCTAGTATCTGGAGTCCGTCAATCGCGTCGCAGATTAAAAATTCGAGAAAGGCTACTTGCCTGTTTCCGTGAAGATCTTTTCTACAGAAATGTAGCGTTTAGTAACCCAGAGCAGATGATTCGCACTCTTGGAAAAGGCTTAACAGACTTAGAGATTGTCGACCAAGACTATGTAGAGGGTGCGATCGAACGTGAGCGAATGTCGTCGACGGTTTTCGTCGATGGTTTGGCTGTTCCTCACGACATGACTATGAGCGCACAGGTTCCAACAATTGCGATTGCCGTGAATGAGGAGCCAGGTCAGTGGGGCGAACAAAGTGTCAACGTAGTTGCATTCATCGCTTTTGCGGCAAGCGGTCGTGAGGAATTTCAGCCAGTTCTAGAGCAATTCGTGGACGTATTTAGCGATAGAGCCAGAATGCAGGAAATTATTCGAGGCTCGAAAGACTTCGATGGGTTTATTAGCTCTTTGACCAAAGCGATGGCTCGGTAAGTAATTCCAGGAGCTGATCCATCTCGTGGATTACTCTCAAATTCTCGTGAGTGAATTCGTTGTGCTTGACGAATCCTCCGGCAAAGGCGGCGACCCTCATCCCTGCAGAGAGTGCCGCTTCAACTCCAGTCTTACTGTCCTCGACAACTAGACAAGAACTTGCCTGCCAACCCATCGTTTCGGCTGCAAATAGAAACAGATCGGGGTGTGGCTTGCCTCGCAACACCTGGGTCGAACTAAACATTCGATTTTCAAACAGCGGTAGCAAGCCCGTCTTTCCTAGCGTCAATCGCATCTTCTCGTGTGACCCGTTTGACGCAACACAGAAAGGCAATCTCAGGTTGTCTAGTACTGCTTCAATTCCTGGAACCGCAGTCAGCTCTGTCTCAAAGGCCTGCTTGTATCTTGCTTCGTTCGCTTTGAGCCAATTTGCGGGCAGTGCTGCTCCAAGTAAATCCTCGGCGACCTCCAGAAAGTGACTTTCAGATTTGCCTAGAAAATGATGAACCACCTCATCGATAGTTATGTCTAGACCAGCCTCACGGAGCATTTCGTGATCAATCTTGACTGCGATCTTTTCGCTATCGACTAGTACGCCATCACAGTCAAAAATTACGCCCTCAAACAATGTGAACCTATCTACTTAAATTGCTAAGCCAAGGCCAAATAGCACCGCGTAGCCAAGCGAGGCAAAGCTGGTGAGCTTCAATGCCAAGATCAATTCCTTGGGTGTCTTAGCGGTGGCAACAATGAGTGTGGCCGGAAGAACTAACAACACCGAGCCCCAAGCAAAAATAGTTGCTGGATAAATAAATGGGTACGGGGCCAAAACCAACATCGGCAGCCAGATCATCGCAAAGTAAATTGCCTTGGCTCGTTTTTTGCCAAGCTTGACGGCCAATGTGCGCTTGCCCACTTTGCTATCCGTATCAATGTCACGAATGTTGTTGACCATCAGAACTGCAGATGCAAAGAAACCGGCGGCGATTGAACCAAGTAATGCGTTTATATCGAAGGCGCGAATTTGAATGTACGCAGTTCCGTAGGTTGCAACCAAGCCAAAGAATACAAAGACCGCTATTTCACCAAGGCCCGAGTAACCATATGGCGATTTCCCACCGGTGTAAAACCATGCGGCCACGATTGCTGCGATACCCACGGCAATAAACCACCACTGCTGAGTTATTAGAACAATCGTCAAACCGGCAAGTGCCGCAAGACCAAAAAATAGAAACGCAGCTACCTTGACAGCTTGCGGGCGCACTGATTTTGAACCGGTCAACCGCAACGGTCCTACGCGGTGTTCATCGGTACCTCGAATTCCATCGGAGTAGTCGTTGGCAAAGTTGACACCAATTTGCAGGAACAGTGCCACGGCAAGTGCTAGCAAAGTAAGCGTCAAATCAAAACTCTTAGCCGCAGAAGCAGCCCCAGCACCAATTGCTATCGGCGAAATCGCTAGCGGCAAAGTACGAAGACGAGCACCCTCGACCCAGAGTTTGAATTTGCTAGTTTTGCGGCTCATTAGTTTTCCTCAAATAGTTTGGAAATTGCATTCAAATCATTTTTGTCATTCGCAGTCTTAGGAAGTTTATCTACGCGAATAACTTGAACAGGTTTTCCCGCCGGACCTAAATCATTTGCCAAAGCACGAGCGATGTCATCGGCTACCTCTGGGCTGCCCACATAGGCGATGCCAACTCGCTGGCCCCACTCCATTTCGTGAATTGCCGCCGACGCAAGTTCAACTACACCGGTCACGCGCTTGCCAAGTTGCTCGACGCGATCCAACGAAACCTTGACGCCGCCCGAGTTGATTACTCGGTCAATTCGTCCAAGGACTGCCAGGCGACCATCGTCGGTGATTTCTCCAGAGTCGTTGGTGACGAAGAATCCATCGGCATCCAGTGGCACATTGGCCAGCATCGAGTTCTTTATCGCGATGCGTCCTTCAACCAATTTAATCTCTGTATCGCCAATCGGTAGGCCGTTGTAGATACAGCCACCACAGGTTTCTGTCATGCCGTATGTGGTCACGATGTTGACGCCCAGCTTCTCCAGCTTGCCAATCAGTACGTGGTCGGCAGCCTGTCCGCCTACCAAAATGGCATCGAACCTACGCAACTGTTCAAGCACGAAGGAATCTAGCTCAGCAGCAGTCGCCAAACGCGAGAGCTGCGTTGGAACCAGCGAGGTGAATTTCTTCTCTGCTTTCAGGTGCATCGCAGAATTTGCAAATGCCTCAGCGGTAAAAGGAACCGATGTGTTCATCATGACCGGTTGGGTTCCCGCCATAACTGAGCGGATCAAAACATTGGCACCAGCGATGTAATTGGTTGGTAGCGCCAATAACCATTGACTTGAATTCTCGGCAGCATCAAGAACGAAACTTGCTGCATGTGCACTGGCAATCAAAGCATCTCGCGAAATCTCAATTCGCTTAGGAGCACCGGTTGACCCGCTGGTCTCGACAATTAGCGCAACGTCATCGGCAACTTCATTTGGTAGGCCGTGAGTTTCTGGCATCTTGCCATTTACCTCTGGCGCGGTGATGAACAGGGCCGACTTACCATCTAGAACATCGGCAAAGGCAACCAGTGCGCCAAACGTATCGTTAGCTGCAATAAGTTTTAGCGGTTTTGCCATTTGAAAATATTTAGACCTGCCAAGGGTATGGCGACCAGTCCGGCTCTCGCTTCTGCAAGAACGAATCGCGACCCTCAACAGCTTCATCGGTGCCATAGGCAAGACGAGTTGCCTCACCGGCGAACAGTTGCTGACCAACCAAACCGTCATCAACCATGTTGAATGCGTACTTCAACATGCGAACAGACTGCGGTGACTTGCGAAGAATTTCGGCACCCCACTCAACGCCGACTTTTTCGAGTTCGCTATGAGTGACCACCTTATTAATCACACCCATTTCATAGGCGCGTTGCGCTGAATACTCTTCACCCAAGAAGAAAATTTCTCGAGCAAACTTTTGACCAACCTGGCGTGCAAGATATGCGCTGCCATAACCCGCATCGAAAGAGCCAACATCGGCGTCTGTTTGTTTGAAGCGTGCGTGCTCTGCAGAGGCAATCGAAAGATCGGCAACCACGTTTAGTGAATGACCGCCTCCGGCTGCCCAACCTGGCACCAGAGCAATAACAACCTTTGGCATAAAACGAATTAGGCGCTGAACCTCAAGAATGTGTAGTCGCCCAGCTCTGCCGGCCTCAATAGTTTCGGCGGTCTCACCCTCGGCGTATTTGTAGCCATCGCGACCACGCACGCGCTGGTCACCACCAGAACTAAATGCCCAGCCGCCGTCTTTTGGTGATGGGCCATTACCGGTTAGTAAAACCACGCCAACCTTTGAGTCCAAACGTGCGTGCTCAAGAGCGCGGTGTAGCTCATCAACGGTCTTTGGCCTGAAGGCATTGCGCACCTCTGGGCGGTTAAACGCCACGCGGACCATGCCCAAGGTTTTGTGTTTGTGATAGGTCACATCTTCGAGGTCCTGAAAGCCAGCAACCTCTTGCCAAATCTGCTCGTCAAAGAGCTCCGATACCTTGTGTGCCATGAATCTAGACTAACAACGTGAGCCAAAATCAAATTCCCGCCCTAGCCGATCTGGTTTCTGCTGCTCGCATCGTTGCCCTGCCCCTGCGCACCAAATTCCGCGGGCTTGAGGAGCGCGAGGTGCTGTTATTTGAAGGCCCCAATGGCTGGGCAGAGTGGTCTCCTTTTATTGAATACCCCGATGAAGAAGCTGCCGTTTGGCTAAGTGGCGCTCTGGATTTTGCCTATGGCGACCTGCCACACGTACACCGCGATCGAATTGCTGTAAATGCAACGTTGCCGGCTGTTGCGCCTGATTTGGTTGAGCGAGTGCTTTCAAACTTTGGTGAATTTTCAACTGTGAAGATTAAGGTGGCCGAGGCGGGCCAGAGTCTTCAGGATGACCTGGATCGCATTTTTACCGTTCGAATGCTTTACCCAGATGCCAAGATTCGTCTGGATGCGAATGGCTCCTATGACATTGAGACGGCAATACTCCTTGCTAACGCCATGCATGAAAACGGGGTACCGCTTGAATACCTTGAGCAACCGGTTGCGACCATTGCAGAAATGGCGGAGCTAAAACTTCAGGTCAATCGCGTGGGTATAAAAATTGCCGCCGACGAATCAGTTCGCAAAGTGAGCGATCCGCTTGCGGTAGCTCAAGCCAACGCCGCAGACATCTTGGTTTTGAAAGCTGCGCCACTTGGTGGAATCAACCGCGCACTTGAAGTTGCTGCCGAAGCGGAATTGCCGGTGGTTATTTCTAGCGCGCTGGATTCATCGGTTGGGCTATCAATGGGCGCCTACCTGGCAGCAGCGATTCCCAATTTGGAATTTGACTGCGGACTTGCCACCTCAGCGCTGTTGGCGGGCGATGTAACTCGCGAACCACTTCGTGCCGAAAACGGATTTATAGATGTGCGCCGCGTTGAAGTTGATAAGTCAAAGCTTGAAATCTTCAAAGCTCAGGATCATCGTGAAGACTGGTGGCTAGAGCGCCTTGAGCGCGTTTACAAACTTTTGTAAAACTGCAGCTCTTATTTCAAGCCGCTGTAAACGTGAAGGCCCTTGAAGAATAGATTCACGATAGTGAAGTTGAACAAGATGGCCAAGAATCCAATTAGACCCAACCAAGCGGATCGCTTGCCAGTCCAGCCACGCGTTGCATTTGCGTGCAGGTAGCCGGCGTAGATTGTCCAGATTATGAAGGTCCACACTTCTTTGGTGTCCCAGCCCCAGTAGCGGTGCCATGCGCGCTCAGCCCAAATTGCACCGGCGATCAGCGTGAAGCTCCAGAGAATGAAACCAATGATGTTGAAGCGGTACGCAAGGCGCTCCATAGTTTCAGGTGTTGGAAAAAGTGCCAGCACTCTGCGGAAGGTGGCGATTGATTTTGCCTTTGACTTCTCAACCCACTTGGCAGTCTTTAATAGGTAAGCCACCGATAGCGCCGCAGCAATGTTGAAGAACGCGGTTGCCAAAATTGCAACCATCACGTGAATAACCAGCCAGTAACTCTGCAACGCTGGCATGAGTGACTTTACTTCAACATAGAAAACCGAGGTTGCCGCGCCAAGGACCAGCAGCACGAAGCCAGAAACAAAAGTCGCAATTAGGCGAATATCTTTGATCGCCAGTGCCATCAAGAAAATCATGATTACCACGAACGAACCTGTAATAGAGAATTCATACATGTTTGCCCATGGCACTCGGCTTGCAGCAATGCCACGAAGCAAAACACCAACGCCGTGCAACACAGCGGCCAGGGTCATCACGATGATGCCGATGCGCTCAAGCTTGGTTGCCGCGGTGCGAATCTTCTTCTTCTCCGAGGCAAGGCGTGAAAGGTGGGTAGCAAAGGTCAGGAACGCACCGGTGTAGACCGCCATTGCAGCGTAAATAAAGATGAGTGAAATCTGTGACAGACCTTCATTCAGAACAATGCCCACTTCTACTTCTTTCCTTTTTTAGTGCTTGCTTTCAAGTCTGCGGCAACATCGGCGACAACTTTTTCAAGAATTGGGTCATCACCGCGAGCAAGAGCGGCAACCTCAAAACCATCGGTGGTATTCCTGACCCATACTCGGCGGCGAGGCACCAACAGAGATGTTGTCACTCCAGCCAGAGACAGAAGTGCAAAAATCAGCACCCAAAGCCCACCCGGGTTGTAGCTAACATCTAGCGATGCAAAACGCTTGATTGAGTCAAACGTCACTGTGCCAAGCCCCTCGGGCAAGTCCACGGTCTGACCCAGTTGCAGGCGCAAACCTTTGACGCCGCTCTTGCCGCCGGCAACCTGCTTCATCTCTGATGTGTCCAAAGCGTAGACATTCTGCGGCACACCGCCATCTAGCCCAAGATCCCCCACGTAAACGTTCATGGTTAGCAGTGGATCAATCGGTGCCGGGTAAAGCGAGGTCAGCGCCCCGGTCGCCAAAGTGTCAACCGTTGGATAGAAGAAAGAAATGATGCCAAATTGTTTTTCGGCATCCGGAACCTTAATCACACCAAGCGATGTGTATGTGCTGGATTGCGGAAGGAACGGATTCGCACCAGAAAAAGTTATGTTGCCCTCTGAGTCGCGAATCGTGATGTGCGGCGCGTAACCGTTTCCGGTTAGGTACAGGTTTGCTCCTGGCATCGCTAGCGGTTCATTCACTCTGATGACGCCCTGCTGTGTTTCACCATCTGGAGTCAGCCTGCTGGAAACATATGCTCGGAAATCCAACGGCGTACCAACGTTGGTGCGATTCTTCAGATCAAAATCAACTTCAAATTTATCTAGGCTCACGCTAAACGGCACCAGCATTTGCTCGTTGAAAAACGTTCCCGGCGAAAGTGAATCATAAGACGCAAGGTTGTTTACAAAAGTTTCGCCTTCAACCAAAACGCGCTGACCACTGAAGCTGGTTCCGCCACCAACACCAACCGCTATCAAAACACCGATAAGAGAGAAGTGGAAAATTAGGTTTCCGGTTTCGCGAAGGTATCCGCGCTCTGCAGAAACAGCTTTGCCGTTTCGCACAACACGATAGCCCTGCTTGCGCAAAAGCATTTCGGCTCGTTCAGGAATATCGGTGTTCTTTGCAAGCTTTACCGAAACACTTGCTGGCATGCGACTAAAAAGTTTTGGTGCTGCCGGTGGCACCGAGCGCAGGTTGTTCCAATGCACTCCAGTGCGAGGAACCACGCAACCAATCAATGAGATGAACAGCAAAATATAAATCGCCGAGAACCAGGCCGACGTGTAGACATCAAATAGTTGAACTGCATCGAGTATTGGCGCAACGTCAGGGTAGTTGTCGAAATATTGTGTGACGCCGTTTGGGTCAGCAGATCGTTGTGGGAACACTGAACCTGGCACGGCTGCAATTGCCAGCATCAGCAGCAACAGCAGCGCTGTGCGCATAGAAGTTAGCTGACGCCAAGTCCACCTTGCCCATCCGGCAAAACTCATTTCTGGGGTGGCGATTTCACCATCAAAGCGCGAGCTGGAAATAACCAAACACCTCCAACTGAAGCCATGCGGCGAATGCGTTCCAAATGCCGGTTACCAACATCACACCTAGGAACATCAGCAGCACTCCGCCGGCAATGTTGAATGCTCGAATGTGGCGCTTCACAAAACCAATCGACTTGGTTGCCCAGGTGAATCCGGCAGCGATTGCAATGAACGGAAGGCCAATGCCTAGCGCGTAGATAAAGGCCAGCAGGGCTCCCTTAGCTGGGTCACCGCTGTTAGACGCCAGCGATAGCACAGCTGCCAGAGTTGGACCAATGCACGGAGTCCAGCCCAGGCCAAAGGCAACGCCAAGCAGTGGCGCGCCCACTAGGCCCAACTTGCTAGAGACCTGCATCTTTACTGTGCGCTGCATGAAAGAGAACTGGCCAATCAAAACAAAACCCAGCGCAAAAACAAAAACACCCAAGAGGCGCTGTACCCACTGCAAACCAGATGCGTAAACCACAGCACCCAATCCACCGAACAGTGCACCAAACGAAACAAAAACCAACGAGAAACCAAGAACGAATAATGCGGCACCGATCAGCGTGCGTTTGCGCGATGCTGGTTCGTGCGAGTTAGTCGTTCCAGAAACGAAACCCAAGTAGCCGGGAATCAATGGAAGAACGCATGGACTTAGAAATGAAATTAACCCAGCAAGCAGTGCCATTGGCATCGCGGCAAACAGGTTGCCATTCAAAATAATTTCGCCGGGACTGAAGCTAAGCATTTGTTATTCGCTCACCGCAGTCTTGATCAGTGTGCGCAGAATCGATTTGTCGATTCGGCCGAGTACTCGCGCGGTGACCTTGCCGTCTTTACCAATCACAATGGTGGTAGGCACTGCCTGAGGTGTGACGATTCCGGTGAAGGCCAAGAGTACAGATCCGGTTTGCGCATCTATTACTGACGGCCAAGTTACTTCAAAATTCTTTTCAAATGCATTGGAGGTAGCTGCGGTGTCGCGCACGTTCACGCCAACAAACTGCACGTCCTTAAACTCGTCCTGAAGCTCAACCAAGTCTGGTGCTTCTGCGCGGCAAGGTGCGCAACCGGCGTACCAAAAATTCATGACAGTTACTACACCGGCTAATGCTCTACTCGAAATTTCCTCGCCACTGCCGGTGGTGCCAGACCAAGAAACTTTGTCGCCGCGATTTCCAGCGGCAAACTCGGTGACAGTTCCGTCTCCAGCAATGTAGTTTTTGTTGTCGCCAGCCTTGTACTGGTTAGCCAGTGGATCATTAGCGGTACATCCAGACAACAAACCAATTACCGCAAGCGCTGCTGCAAACTGCTTGATCAAACAACACCCCTTAGGTGTGCCCCCGGGTCTTGATAGTCAACTTCAATCCACTGATTGCCTTCGCGTTCAAAAGAGGTGACACTCGACAGCGCTGTGCGGCGCTTGCGCGGATTGTGCGGAAGCTTCTTGCCGCTCAACTTGCGATGAACCATTTCAATTGGCAGTTGGTGTGAGACCAAAACCACATCGCCATCCGGTACAGAATTCCAAGCGTGATCCATGGCCTCGAGCATGCGCGAAGCAATTTCCTCAAACGGCTCTCCCCAGCTTGGTCGCTGCGGGTTACGAAGCTGGTAATAAAGGTGCGGGCGAGAAATGATGTGCAATCCACCAAGCTTGCGACCTTCAAAGTTGTTCCACGGCTCGATTAAGCGTTCATCGGTGGTGGCAGCCAAACCAAACGCACTCTCAACATGCTCGGCCGATTCGCGAGTGCGAAGCAAAGGGCTGGCAAATACGCGGTTTACCGGACGCTTTTGGTTCTTCAATTCGGCGGCGGCTGCCGCTGCCATCTGGTGCCCGCGCTCACTGAGGTGAAAATGTGGAAGACGCCCGTAAATTACGGCACCGGGATTGTGCACTTCGCCATGGCGAATGAGATGAATGCGATTGGCGGGCATAGTGTCAAGTCTACCCTCGGCTAAACTTGTGCCTTATGAGAGCCCGTGCCCTAGTCAAAGACCTTTCCGCCCTGCCAGCAGGACCTGTAACCGTTGGTGGATGGGTTGAAAAGCTTCGCGATCAAAAGCGCATCCAATTCATCATCGTTCGCGATGAAACCGGCGATGTGCAGGTCACCTACCCTCGCCCGGTCGTTGATGACCAGCCGGTTGAAGACGACGCATTGGCAGAAAAAGTTTCTACTCTTACCAGCGGTTCATTTGTTTGGATCACCGGTCGCCTAGTTCACGACGAACGCGTGAAGCTTGGCGGGCTTGAGATTCAGCTTGATGATGTTGAAATCGTCACGATGGCAGACCCTGAAACACCGATAGCCGACGACACCTCTATCGACAAGCGCATGGACTGGAGATTCCTAGACCTTCGCCGCCCTGAGATGAACTTGGTCTTCCGTATTCAGAGCACCATTGAACACGCTTGGCGCCAGTACTGGGCAGAAAATGACTTTGTTGAGATTCACTCGCCTAAGTTGATGGCCTCAGCCTCGGAATCAAACGCTGAACTTTTCAAACTTGAATACTTTGAGACCCACGCTTACTTGGCGCAGTCACCGCAGTTCTACAAGCAGATGGCAATGATGTCTGGCCTGGGCAAGATTTTCGAAATCGGACCAGTGTTCCGTGCCGACCCATCTTTCACCTCTCGTCACGCCACCGAATTCGTCTCGGTAGACATTGAGGTTTCATGGATCGAATCACACGAAGATGTGATGGCAATTCAGGAACAACTTTTGCACACCGCCATCAGCGCGGTTAAGGAAAAGCACGGCGAAGAAATTCAAAAGCACTTTGGCATTGAGGTAAAGGT
>JBEGTF010000014.1:0-16697 GCA_041179545.1 Actinomycetota bacterium
GAGCAAATCGGTGTGAAATTCGAGTGGGACAAATAGCTCTCTAAAAAGAGTTTTGAACTACTAGGTGTAGTTTTCCGTTGGTTGCCAACACCGATGAAGTATCTGCGGTTAGTGGCCCATCAAGAGAAGTAAATCGTCCTCCGGCTTGCTCAACTATTGGCACCAGAGCAGCGATGTCATAAATCTTTAGATCGTGTTCGGCCACAATGTCGACAGCGCCCTCAGCGAGCAGCATGTAGCTCCAAAAGTCGCCGTAGGCTCGAGTTCGCCAAATCTTTCGAGACAATTCGGTCAGTTCAGCAAGCTTCCCCGCTTGGTCCCAAAGCTGCAGGTTGTTGTAACTCAGCGAAGCATTCTCAAGCTCACTTATTGCTGAAACTTTGAGTTGGCGAGAGCTGCCATCGATGTCTTTGGTAAAGGCTCCTGAGTCAGGCGCTGCCCACCAGCGGCGACCCATGGCCGGGGCCGAAACTACGCTGACTACCGCCTTACCATCAATTGCAAGAGCAATCAGGGTTGCCCAAACCGGTACACCCCGCAGGTAGTTGGCCGTGCCATCAATCGGGTCAATAATCCAAGTGCGCGAACTGGTTCCGGTATTTCCATACTCTTCGCCGATCAGCGCATCGTTCGGCGCTTTTTCGGCAAGCATCTTCTTGATTGCCTGCTCTACCGAGCGGTCTGCGTCAGTTACCGGCGAACGGTCAGGCTTGCTCTCAACGTGCAGATCCAATGCGCGAAAACGCTCGAGTGAAATTCTGTCGGCGATATCGGCAAGCTCAAGGGCCAGGTCAAGATCTGCTTGGTAGGTCATTCGCTCAGTTTATTCTGCATTATTGGCATCAGGTGCGTCAATCGTGTGTGAGCAATCGCGCGGGCAGGTCTCAATTACCTGATAAAGATCTTCGAATGAGCGCAGTAGGTTCTCTGGCTTCACGTGACCAAGGCCGAATGAGCGCACACCCGGGGTATCAATGATCCAGCCGCCATCGAAAGACTCATCAAGTCGAATTGCTCGCACAGAAGAAGAGGTGTGACGTCCGCGACCGGTGACAATGTTTACCCCGCCCGTTGCTCGCAAAGCGTGCGGTGCCAATGAGTTGACCAAAGTGGATTTTCCGACACCGGAGTGTCCAACAAACACCGATGTCTGCCCGGCAAGCAAATCACGTAGCTGTGGCAAGGCCGGTTTGTCGGAGCGATTCAAAACCACCGGAATGCTTAGCCCTGCGAAATTCGCCAGGAAGTCATCGGGGTTGGCTAGATCTGTTTTAGTAATTACCAAAATTGGTTTGAGGCCAGCGTCATACGCTGCAGCAAGGTAGCGGTCAATCAAGCGAGTGCGCGGTTCAGGGTTTGCAATCGCCACAACAATCACCATTTGTGTAGCGTTCGCAACGATAACTCGCTCCACCTGATCAGAGTCATCGGCACTTCGGCGAAGCAAAGAAGAACGTGGCTCGATGCGAACCACCCTGGCAAGAGCACCTTCCGTTTCAGAGGTGTCACCGGCAAGTGCAACGCGATCGCCAACTACGGCACCGGTTTTACGTAGCTCTTTACCCATGGTCGCATTCACGATGCGATCTTCGCCGTCTAGCAGTACGCGGTAGCGCCCAACGTCAACACCAAGCACCAAGCCAAGGGGAGCTTCGGCGTATTCAGGGCGCTTTTTAGTGCGCGGTTTGTTTCCCTTTGGGTTTGGGCGAACCCGAACATCGGTTTCATCCAGGTCGTTTTGACCCGGATCTGGCTCATAGAGCCAACTCAAGCGTTAGCCCCAAGCATGTTTTGCCACATGTTTGCAAACTCTGGCATGGTCTTTGAAGTTGTAGTGATGTCTTCAATTTCAATGCCGGGAACGCGCAGCCCGATGATTGCACCTGCGGTAGCCATTCGGTGGTCTTCATAGGTGTGCCACAAGGCACCATGCAAATTAATACTCGGGTCTATCTCGAGCCCGTCTGCGGTTTCGCGAGCAATGCCGCCAACACTATTAATCTCGGCAGCCAGTGCAGCAAGCCTGTCTGTCTCATGACCTCGTAGGTGCGCGACCCCGCGAATGACTGTCGGTGAATCCGCAATGGCTGCCAATGCGGCAATCACTGGAGTCAATTCGCCACCAATAGAAAGATCGATATCTATTCCGTGGATTTCACCACTGCCTGAAATTTCGAGTCCACCATTTTTGCGCTGAATGATTGCGCCCATTTGCTGCAGGATTCCATCAAATTCATCGCCGACCTGCGTGGTTGATACTGGCCAGCCTTGGATAAACACTTTTCCACCCGCAACCATGGCCGCTGCCAAGAACGGCCCGGCGTTTGAGAGGTCCGGTTCAATGCTCACTGTGCCGCCAGAAATTGTTCCTGGTTCAACCCGCCAAACCGCAGGCTCGGGAGATGAAACATTAACACCACGCTTTCGCAAACAATCAAGCGTCATCTCAATGTGCGGCATTGATGGCAGGTGCTCACCCTGGTGGCGCAGTGTCAAGCCGTTTTCGTATCGTGCGGCTGCCAATAGCAAACCGGATACAAATTGACTCGATGCCGATGCGTCAATGGTTATCTCGCCGCCGGCTACCTTGCCCGTGCCGTGAACAGTAAAAGGAAGGGCCGCACCAGCTTCGTCAGAAACCTCAACGCCAAGAGCGCGCAGGCTATCGATCGTGGTGTGCATGGGTCGGCGTCTGGCACCTTCGTCGCCGTCAAACTTTACGTTGCCATTGGCCAACACCGATACCGGCGGCACGAAACGCATCACGGTTCCAGCAAGTCCACAGTCAATGGTTGCTGAACGATCGAAAGGCTTTGGGGTGACCAGAATGCTGCCATCGGTGTTTAGATCAATTTGAGTGCCAAGCGAACGCAAGGCATCGATCATTAGGGAGCTATCCCTGGAGGCTAGGGTTCCGGTCAATAGAGTTGGCTCGCTCGCGAGGGCAGAGAGCACCAACTCGCGGTTATTTAGTGACTTAGACCCCGGCAATTCCACGGCTGCGTCGAGCGGGCCGCTAGCCACTGGGGCCAACCAGCGCTCAGGCTGGGAATAGGTCTTGGAAGTCATTGGTTCAAGGTTACTATGTCGCCATATGTAGCCTCCAGGTCTAGCTTTAGCAACCCGTTCAAGGGTGCAAGGCTAAACTCTAAGCAGATGAAGACCACTGAAGAACAGGCCAAGCAGACTCAAATCCAAGAGTTTGAACAGCAGGCTTTGCCGCTGATGCCGCAGCTATACGGAGCAGCCTTGCGCTGGACGAGAAACCCATCCGATGCCGAAGACCTAGTCCAAGAGGCTTTTGCCAAGGCTTTCGTGGCCTGGGGGCAATTCCAGCAAGGCACAAACCTAAAGGCTTGGCTTTACCGCATCATGACCAACACCCACATCAACATGTATAACAAGCGTGCCAAAGATCAGGCCAAGGGCGGCTTGGATGATCTTGAGGACTGGCAGCTGGGTTCGGCAGAATCGGTCACAGCACTTTCTTCACGCTCGGCAGAGCTTGAAGCAATCGATAATCTTCCATCGGAAACAATCAAGTCAGCGCTAAACGAAATTCCTGAGGAATTTCGAATGGTGGTTTACTACGCGGTTGTAGATGGACTTCCATATTCTGAAATCGCAGAAATTATGGGAACCCCGGTGGGTACCGTTATGAGCCGTCTACACCGAGGTAAAAAACTGCTGAAGAAACTCTTGACCGACTATGCGCGTCAAGAAGGATATGAAGTTTCAGAAGATGAAGCTAAAGAAAAGAACCAGGGAGTCGCATAATGGCTGAATTTGATTGCGAAGAGACAAAGCGCCACGTGCACGAATACTTGCACAATGAGCTGTCCGATCAAGAACTACAGGACATCACGGCTCACTTGGCAAACTGCGATAGTTGTGAAGGTGACTACGACGTCGAAAACGTGCTGAACAATGCAATCAGTCGCGCTTGTGCAGACATGCCACCTCAGGATCTTGCGAATTCAATCATGAATCGAATTAGAGATATTCAAAGTGGAGTAGCTCACTAAGACTTAAATTGAAAATCCGCACTCTAGGCTGCGGATTTTTTCTTTACTCTGGGGTTGGTATTTCCAGCCATTCATACCAGCCACGGTTCAAGACAAGCCAGGCAATGAGACCGTGACCCACCTGACCAGGCAAGCCATTTTCAGAAGTTTCAATTTCAAGATTCCAACCCTCGTGTTCCACCAGGGGTCTGAAGCAATCAACGAAAGGAATACCGCGGCGATCAGCAACGTCTTCGAACCCTGAGGCCAGGTGTTCGACTTCGCTGTTCAGTTCTTTATTGCGGTGTGGAGTTGGGCCAATTAAAAACGATTCGATTCCAGCGCGCTTTGCCTCGTCAACGATTGTTGCGATGTTTAGACGGCTTCTTGAAATTGAAATTCCGGCAGCAGGATCGTTGTTGCTCAGCGCAATCACCAATTTGTTTTCAGTTTCAGCGCTGAAGCGACGCTGAACCTCTGCTTGCCAACGTTCGGCCAACATCGATGTTGTCTCATCAGGCGCAGGCAATGCGTAGATGTCGATGCGCGGAAACGTAGCCGGGGTCTTTGAAGTTACGCGGCCAACCCAGCCCATCCCTTTAGGGTCACCAGCCGAAGAAATGATTGCATCGCCCAAAATGACGATGCGCACATCGCGTCTAGTTTCCTGTGACATGACTAAATGCTAAAAGCGCGCTCAATTAGGTCTGCCTGTTCAACAGCGTGACGCTTTGCTGAACCGGTAGCCGGCGAGGCACTCGCAGGTCGAGATACCAACTTGGCAACTTGACCGTTCATGTAGCGAGGCAAGAACAAACCGATGTAGGTCCAAGGTCCCTGGTTAGCAGGCTCGTCCTGGACCCAAACAAGTTCGGCATTTGGATACTGAGCGTAGGCAGCCTTGATTTCATCAACCGGAGTTGGGTAAAGCTGTTCAACGCGAACGATTGCGGTGGTGCCATCGTTTCGCTTTTGCGCTTCGGCCAATAGATCCCAGTAGACCTTGCCTGAACAGAATAGAACGCGCTTTACGTTGTTCTTGTCCAGTCCCTGCTGGTCATCAATCACTGGTTGGAAAGTTCCGTTGGTGAACTCCTCAATCGGTGATGATGCTGCTTTTAGGCGAAGCATTGACTTTGGCGTGAACACGATGAGTGGACGCTTAGGGTTCGAGTAAGCCTGACGACGCAATAGGTGGAAGTGCGATGCAGGTGTCGAAGGCTGAGCTACAGTCATGTTGTTTTCGGCACACAACTGAAGGTAGCGCTCGATACGAGCAGATGAGTGGTCTGGACCCTGGCCTTCGTATCCGTGAGGAAGAAGCAGTACAACACCAGAGTGCTGGTTCCACTTTTGCTCCGATGATGAAATAAATTCATCGATGATCGTCTGCGCACCGTTAGCAAAATCTCCAAACTGCGCTTCCCAAAGCACTAATGCTTCTGGGTTCTCAACGGAGTAGCCGTATTCGTAACCCATTGCTGCGTACTCGCTGAGAAGTGAGTCATAGATGTAGAACTTTGCCTGCTCCGAAGAAAGGTTGCGAAGCGGCATCCATTCTTGACCATTCTCACGGTCGTGGAATACGGCGTGACGCTGCACAAAAGTACCGCGACGGCTATCCTGACCAGCCATGCGAACAGTCTTGCCTTCCAGCAACAATGAACCAAGTGCTAGCAGCTCTCCAAAGCCCCAGTCGATTCCACCTTCGCGGCTCATCTCAACACGCTTGGTTAGAAGTTGCTGCAATTTAGGATGCACGTGGAAACCGGCAGGCTGGTTGTCGTGAGCATTTCCAATTAGTTCCACAACATCGCGAGAAATCGCAGTTGCTTTCTCGATGGTTGGGTGATCGCTGGCGGTGGTACCAATACCTACCGGGCGGGTAGGTAGGGCAGGAGCTGCGATCATCGCCTCGTGAACTTCAGTGAATGCGTTTTCAAGACGGCTCTGGAAGCCAACGTTCGCAGCGTCAAACTCTTCGCGAGATAGATCGCCTCGGCCTACCAGTGACTCAAGGTAAAGGGTTCGTACTGAACGCTTTGCCTCAATCAGGTTGTACATAAGTGGCTGAGTCATTGACGGGTCATCACCTTCGTTGTGACCGCGACGGCGGTAACAGATGATATCCAGCACTACATCCTTTTTGAATTCCTGACGGAATTCAAAAGCAAGACGAGCAACGCGAACGACAGCCTCAGGGTCATCACCATTCACGTGAAAGATTGGTGCCTGGATACCCTTGGCAACGTCTGTTGCGTAAACAGTTGAGCGCGATTCCCAAGGTGGGGTAGTAAACCCAACCTGGTTGTTGATCACGATGTTTATAGTTCCACCAGTCTTGTAGCCGCGAAGCTGAGACATGTTTAGCACCTCAGGCACAACTCCCTGACCGGCAAATGCAGCGTCACCGTGGATAACCACAGGCAGTACGGGGTAGACATCGTTCTTGACTGCATTGGTGCGGTCAAGCTTGGCTCGAACAATTCCTTCAACAACCGGGTTCACGGCTTCAAGGTGAGAAGGGTTTGCGGCAAGAGATACTCGAACCTGCTTTCCTTCCATGCTGGTGAAAGTTCCCTCGGTGCCCAAGTGGTACTTAACGTCACCAGAACCCTGGACGGTCTTGGTATCGGTGTTGCCTTCAAATTCCTTGAAAACCTGGCCGTAGGTCTTACCTGCAACGTTGGTCAGAACGTTTAGGCGACCGCGGTGCGCCATACCGATAACAACTTCTTCCATCTGGCTATTGGCAGCCTCTTGCAGAATTTCATCGAGCGCTGCGATTGTTGATTCGCCACCCTCAAGGCTGAAGCGCTTCTGGCCAACAAACTTGGTCTGCAAGAAAGTTTCGAAAGCCTCTGCTTCGTTTAGCTTTTCTAGAATGCGCAACTGCTCTTCGCGAGAAGGCTTTGCGTATGGGCGCTCAAGTTTGTCTTGGAACCACTTACGCTGAGCAGGATCCTGAATGTGCATGTATTCAACACCAACGGTGCGGCAGTAGCTGTCACGCAGAATCTTGTAAATCTCGCGGAACTCTGCCTTTGGCTTGCCGCCGAATCCGCCGGTCTTGTAAGTGCGATCAAGATCCCAAAGGCTTAGGCCGTGATTCAAAATGTCAAGGTCAGGGTGTGAGCGCTGCTGGTATTCAAGCGGATCAACATCTGCCATCAAGTGGCCGCGAACGCGGTAAGCGTTGATCAACTCTTGGATACGAGTTTCTTTCGCGCGGTCATCTGCGTCGTTGCGGTCAAAGTCGGTAACCCAACGAACTGGCTCGTAAGGAATACGCAGGTCTGCAAAGATTTCGTCGTAGAAGCCACGCTCACCAAGTAGCAGTTCGTGAACCTTCTTTAAGAATTCACCTGAACCAGCGCCCTGAATTACTCGGTGGTCGTAGGTTGAGGTAAGGGTGATGGTCTTGCTAACGCCAAGCTTTGAGAGTTGCGCATCTGAAAGGCCCGAGAACTCGGCAGGGTAGTCCAGTGCCCCAGCACCAACGATGCAACCTTGGCCCTTCATCAGGCGAGGAACCGAGTGAACGGTTCCAATTCCACCTGGGTTAGTTAGTGAAACCGTTGAGCCCGCGAAGTCTCCAGCTGTCAACTTGTTGTCACGCGCACGCTTTACAAGGTCTTCATAGGCGCTCAGGTACTCGGCAAAGTTAAGGCGCTGGGCACGCTTGATGTTTGGAACCAGAAGTGCACGAGTGCCATCTTCTTTTGGAATGTCAATCGCTAGACCAAAGTTGATGTTTGCTGGCTGGACTGCCGCTGGACGGCCCTCAACGAGGTCGTAGTAAACGTTCTGACTTGGGAATTCCTTTAGCGCGCGAACAATCGCATAGCCAATGATGTGAGTGAACGAAACCTTACCGCCGCGGGTGCGTGAAAGGTGGCTGTTGATCACGATTCGGTTATCAATCAAAAGTTTCGCAGGGATGGTGCGAACCGAGGTTGCAGTCGGAACCTCGAGGGAGGCATCCATGTTTGATGCAAGTGCCTTTGACATTCCCTTAAGGATGTTTACCTGGTCTTCTTCTTCAACGTCTTCAGAATCAATTGTGTTGATCAGACCGGTGACTGGAGCCTGCGCAGGAATTGGCTGCGGCTTTGCCTCAACGCGAGTTGTTTTCGCAACGACTGCTCCACTTGCTTGTAGGGTTGAAGGTGCGATTGGGGTCGCCGGGGTCACAGGTGTGCTCGCAACTACCGGTGAAGCAGGTGCAGCTGGCTGAATTGCTACAGGACCAGTGGTCGCGTGAGGAGTCTCGGTTGGCTTGTAGTTCTCGAGGATTGGCCACCAGGCCTTGTCCACCGAATCAGGGTTTGACTTGTACTGCGCATACATTTCGTCGACTAACCAGTCGTTTGCGCCAAAACCGTTCTCGTTTTCAGTGTTGCCTGACAGAGAAATCACCTCTTTATGAATGTCTTTGAGCCTTAAGCCTACCTTCTGAGGCTGGCCCAAATCGGTCTAACAGGTGGTTTTGCCCAGTGAATTGCTAGAAATCGGCCGGTATGCTGGAATCACAATGGATAAAGCAGGTTCTGACCATAGACCTTCAGGCGGGGCAGCCCGATGAGTGAGTGGTTAATGCTCGGTTTCGGTCTGATACTAACCATTGGCACCGGGCTATTCGTGGCCAGCGAGTTCTCTCTTCTTAATGTTGAGCGAAACGATTTAGAAGCTCGCCAGAGTCGTGGCGAACGCGGTTTGACCTTGGCTATCCGGGCACTGAAGAGCACCAGCACTCAATTGTCTGGGGCTCAGCTAGGTATCACCATCACAACTCTGTTGACCGGATTTGTCGCAGAACCTGCGCTGACAAAAATGCTTTCCCCGGTTTTTGCAAACGTGCCAATAGCCACGGACTTGAAAAAGACCTTCACGGTCATCCTGGGCATGGCAATTGCCACAATTTTCTCTTTCCTAATCGGCGAGCTGGTGCCAAAGAATATGGCTCTGTCGAGCCCGCTTAAAGTCTTGAACTTTGTTGTTAGATTCCAGCTTGCCTTCACTTGGGTTTTTAGCTTCATGATCAAATTCCTGAACCTAACTGGAAATCGAATTGTCAGACTTTTTGGAATTGAACCCAAAGAAGAGTTGAGTTCAACACGCACCGCAGAGGAGCTTTCGTCGCTGGTGCGCAGATCAGCAAGCATGGGCGCACTTGATGCACAAACTGCGACCCTTTTGACTAAGACACTTGCCCTGAGTCAACTTGTCGCTGCAGATGTCATGACACCTAGACCAAGAATGCACGTGCTAGATAAAGATGACAGCTTGTCAGTCTTGATTGAGGCTTCTATAAAAACCGGTCATTCACGTTTTCCAATTTCTGACGGATCCACCGATGACATCATCGGGGTTGCGCACGTGAAGCAAGCCGCCGCCGTCCCACGTGAAAAACGCGATGAGGTTCCGGTCTCTGCAATCATGGCCGAGGCTCCACGAGTTCCCGAAACCATGCGACTTGAAACATTGATGGTGGAATTGCGAGCTAAAGGGCTACAACTTGCCATCGTTGTAGATGAGTACGGTGGCACCGCTGGTTTGGCAACTCTCGAAGACCTTGTCGAAGAGCTGGTTGGTGAATTGGCCGATGAACACGACAGTGCAAAAGCCGGAGTAACTCGCGGCGCTAATTCGTCAGTATTGTTCCCTGGAATGACCCGCCCCGATGAACTTCTTGAGATGGCGATTAAGGTCCCAGACGATGGCGCTTACGAAACGGTTGCCGGTTTCATGATGAGCGCGCTTGGTCGAATCCCGTCGGTTGGTGACGAAGTAAAAATCGAAGACGGTATTTTGCGCGTAGAGCGAATGGACGGGCGTCGCGTAGACAGAGTGCGATTCACTCCAACAAGTGAGCCAGACCTAACGGAGGCCTCAGATGACAAGTGATCTACAAGGCCTAATCTGGCTCGTCGCGCTACTTCTTTCTAATGCCTTTTTCGTAGGGGCGGAGTTCGCACTAATCAGCGCAAGGCGAGCACAAATTGAACCTCGAGCAGAGTCTGGCAGCAGGCCTGCAAAAATCACTCTCGCAGCAATGGAAAATGTTTCGCTGATGTTGGCTACCGCTCAACTCGGAATCACAATTTCTTCATTGTTAATTCTCTTGATTGCCGAACCAAGCATTCACCATCTCTTGGAGTATCCACTGCATGCAATAGGGGTACCAGAGGCGGTTTTGAGTTCTGTGTCTTTCGCAATCACCCTGCTCCTTGTTACTTACCTGCATGTGGTGATCGGCGAAATGGTTCCGAAGAATCTGGCTCTTGCGGTTCCAGAGCGCGCGGCGCTGATTCTAACTCCGGTGCTTTACTCTCTTGCAATGGCGCTAAAGCCCCTTGTTGGCGCGCTCAATGCCATTTCGAACGGCATCCTAAGGTTGTTCAAATTTGACCCTAAGGATGAAGCAAACAGCACCTACACGCTCGACCAAGTTGAAGACATAGTCGAGCATTCAACAAGAGAGGGTGCGCTTTCCGATGTGAGCGGTGCTCTTTCGAACACTTTTGAATTCACCGAAAAGAAGGTTCGCGATGTTGCGGTGCCGATAGAAAAACTTATTGCTTTTGCAGAAACCGTCACACCAAGAGAAGTTGAACAGGCTGTTGCCAAACATGGATTCTCTCGCTACCCGCTAACCGACGAAAATAATGAACTGGTTGGCTACCTGCACCTTAAAGATGTAATTGACCTTGATCACGATGAAGCCGATGACCCGTTTCCTCAAAAGCGAGTTCGTTCCCTAATTACCCTCTCGGCAAGTATGGAACTTGAGGATGCTCTTGCCAGCATGCGTCGAGTTCATGCTCACATGGCAAAAGCAGTTGACCGCAATGGAAAAATCCAAGGCGTGCTGTTTCTCGAAGACATTCTTGAAGAACTCGTGGGTGAGGTTCAAGACGCGACTCGTCGCCAATAAGTTCTGGTCGCTAGACGCTAAAACTTAGTTTGTTTTAGGAAATTTGCCGCGGTAATACTGATCCGGCCAATAATCTACTTCAACGCTTAACTCGTGTGCTGCCCTAAGTGCCCAGTGAGGGTCACGCAAGCTGGCTCGGCCGACCAAAATTATATCGACATCACCAGCTTGCAAAATGTCCTCGGCCTGTTGAGCATCTGTAATCTGGCCAACTGCTCCAACGGGCTGAGAAACTTCATGCGCTACCTGCTTGGCCAAAGGAACTTGGTAACCGGGACCAGAAGGAATCTTTACTCCGGTAATTAGACCGCCTGAAGAAATGTCAAAAAGATCTGCGCCGACCTCAGCGCACCACTTGGCTACCTGTGTGGTTTGCTCTACATCCCAACCATCTTCTCGGTAGTCGGTTGCTGAGAAGCGCACAAAGAGGGGCAACATTTCGCCAACTTCTGCACGGATAGCTTTGATTATTTCAAGCAAAATTCGCGCACGGTTTTCGAGTGAGCCACCGAATTCATCGGTGCGGTGGTTGGTAATCGGGGATAGGAATTGGTGAATTAGATATCCGTGAGCGGCGTGAATTTCCACCGCATCAAAACTAGCTAGCACAGCATTTTTGGCTGCCTTGGCAAAATCTTGAATCAGCTCTAGAACTTCTTCAGTGCTTAGTTCTCGTGGCGCTTCGTATCCCTCGAAGGCAACATCCGTTGAGGAAACAGTTTGCCAGCCTCCCAATTCAATTGGAACAGAGCCTTTGCCGGACCAATCCCGATATGTTGAACCCTTGCGACCAGCATGCGCCAATTGGATCGCACTCTTAGCGCCTTGCGAATGAATGAAATGATTCACGCGCGCCCAAGCTGCCACCTGTTCATAATTCCAAATGCCGGGACACCACGGGGAGATTCGCCCGTCAGGGGTTACCCCGCTGGCTTCAGCAATGATTAGACCTGCACCGCCAACTGCTCTAGCTCCCAGGTGCACGAGATGCCATTCGCCAATCACACCATCTTGGTTTTCGCACGAGTATTGGCACATCGCAGGAATGAAGATGCGGTTACGAATTTCTAACTCGCGAATCTTGATTGGTTCAAATAGTTTCGCCATATTTGCTTTTACCCTTCTGCATGCCCATCGAACCAAGTGCAACGAAGGCCGCCAATGCAATTCCAAATGTCAAAGCGCTTTGCAAGCCAATCGCATTTCCAACGAAGCCGATAATTGCTGGTCCGCCAAGTACACCAGCGTAAGTTAAGCCCACCACTTTGGCTAAGTTTCTTCCTTGATTCTGGGGTGTGCCAATATCTGACGCAAAAGCCATGCACTGTGGAACAACTGCTGAAACACCGATGCCCGCTAGGGCCCAACCAGCCCAACTCAGTTCGATACCTGGTGAATATAGCGCTAGGGCAACACCTACTGCAGAAATGATTGCTCCGTTTCGAATCACAAAAATTCTGCCGAATCTTGCAACGACCTTGTCTGCTACAAATCGAACAATTGCCATGGCTGCAGTAAATAAAGCGATGCTCACGCCGCCTACAGCCAAGGTGGTTTCAAACTTGTCAATCGTAAAAAGCGCCGACCAGTCAATGCCAATCCCTTCGATAATGGCAGCAGATGCGGATACTAGACCAATAAAAATTACGTAGTAAAACTCCTTGGTCCGGCTTGCCTTGTTCTGTTGCTCACCTTCTGATTTCACTGTCGCCGAGACCAAGAGCCATTTTGAACATAGAAGCCCAATCACAACAGTGATGACGCCCCAACTCGACATTGTTAGTGCCATCGGGGATTTCAATGCAAGAGCAAACCCTGCAATAGCTGAACCAATTACTCCGCCGATAGACCACATTGCATGAAAAGACGAAAAGATTGGTCGTTCATAAGCTCGTTCGATTTCAAGTGCATGCGCATTCATCGCAATGTCAATGCCGCCAATTGTCGAACCCAGAACAAAGATTCCGATTGATAACGTCAGGTAGTTTGGTGCAAATCCAGGAAGAACCAGAGCAAGGCCAAGTGCCACGGAGGTGGTGGTCAAGATCTTTGCGCTGCCAAAGCGATCAACCAAACTTCCAACCACGTGCATCGAAGCGAGTGCGCCGGCACCGAGTAAGAGAATCACGATTCCAATTTGGGCGTGTGAAAGTGAAAGGTTTCGCTCAACATCTGGAATGTGCGTCGCCCAAATTGTCACAGCCGAACCACAAAGCAAGAAGTATATGAATACCGAAGCTCGTGCTCGCTGAAGAGTTGTCATACCTAAAGCATAGGTTTGGGTAGCCTTGGTGTCGTGACCATAAGTCAACTCTGGGTAAGGCGTCTCAATTTCATGGCGCTCTTTTTGATGGCATTCGCCACTCCATACCTATTGTTCGCATATAGCTACCTGTTCAATCAGGTGATGCCCATGAACGATGTGCTGCTTTACGGCTACTGGCTGCAGCAGATGCAATTTGGCGAACCACTGTTTGGGCTAACCCAGGACTTCGTTTACCCTTACCCATCGCTTGCACCAATGCTCCTGGCTAGGTTGCTAGGCGGATCTGCAGGAATTTTGGTCGGCTGGGTGACGCTCGTGGCCATCTTGAATAGCGTCGCCGTTGGCATTCTCACCTCATGGGGGCGGGGTAGCCGCAGATCCTTGCTAGCAGCACTGTTTTGGATTACATACTTATTGTTGCTGGGGCCTTCAGGAATTGCACGAATCGATGCCATCGCTGCAGCCGTTGCCATGTTTGGCTTGGTTGCTCTCTCAAAAGATCGCATAGCGCTTGCCGTGTCACTATTCACATTTGGGGCCTGGGTCAAAATCTGGCCCTTCGCTCTAGCGTTGAGCGCTTTCATTGCAAGTAAGAGAAAACAAGTATCAGCACTCGCGGCGCTGGCCACCATCAGTGCAATTCTGATTTTCGCCGCCGCAGCCGGAGCCAACGGCAGCCTTTTCTCATTCATCTTTAAGCAGGGTGGTCGCGGAATTCAAATTGAATCGCCAATAGCTATGTTCTGGATTTGGGCTGCAAAGCTTGGCGTTCCAAACACGGGCATTTATTACGATAGTGAAATTATCACCAACCAGGTTTATGGTCCGTTCGTGAGTGAAGTTTCATTCTTAATGACACCCATAATGTTCTTTGCCTTGGGAATCACGGGGTTACTCGGCTATCGCGCTTTGAAATATGGTGCTGACCGGCTTCTTATCTTTGCCACCATGGCACTAACTGCCGTTCTTGATCTGATTGTGTTCAACAAAGTCGGTTCACCGCAATTCATGGCCTGGCTAGCAATTCCAATGATTGCTCTAATAATTTTCAAGGCGCAAAAACTTCGCCTGCTAACTACTGGACTGATGTTAATAGCCGCCACAACAAACCTGGTCTATCCAGTTTTTTACATGGATCTCATGGGGTTGGGCGATCTAAGTGTGATTCTGCTAACGATTAGGAATGCCTTGCTGATTGCGCTGTTGGTTTACGCAAACGTTCGACTCGGCGCTCTTTCCAAGAAACTGCGGATCTAAAAAGAGCTTTAGGAGTCCAGCAAGGCCTTAATCATTGGGGCAAGTTTGATATCTTCAATCAAGAATCCATCGTGCCCAAAATCTGATTCGATAACTTGCAAACCGCCACCGATGATTTCTCCACCAATGTTGTCTGCAATAAGTTGCTGATCCTCAATTGGGAAGAGTCGGTCAGATGAAATACCTACAACGATGCTTTTAGCCGTGATGGTGCCAAGCGCAGCTTCAAGCGATTCTCGACCACGACCTACGTCGTGCGAGTTCATAGCTTCAACCAAAGTGATATAGCTGTTGGCATCAAAACGCCTAGTAAATTTATTTGAGTGGAAGTCAAGATAAGACTCAACCGCCCAGCGACCGCCACCACCGAGTGGTGATACTCCTGATTGCCAGGCTCGCTCAAATCGATTGTTCAATTCACTAGGCGAGCGGTAGTTCAAAATAGCCATGCGTCTTGCGAGCGCTAGGCCCTGGTGTGGCCCAAAGCCAGGCTTGGCGTCGTAATAATTACCGTTAGCGAAAGCTGGGTCGCTCTTGATGGCTTGAATTTGAATCGAATTCAAAGCAATCTGATCTGCGGTTAAAGCCGGAGGGCCTGCTATTACACCAACACGTTTAACTTCTTCGGGGTACATGATGGCCCATTCAAGGGCGTGCATCGCACCAACCGAACCGCCAAGCACAGCGTGCCATTTCTTGATGCCAATTAGGTGAGCAAGATCTCTTTGGGCATTTACTTGGTCTCGAATAGTTATGTATGGAAACGCTGTACCAAATTCGCGACCATTGGTGTCAAGCGAAGACGGCCCAGTTGAACCTTGGCAACCACCAAGCACGTTTCCGGCTACGACAAAGTACTTTTCGGTGTCGATGGCTAGTCCTGGACCAATAATGTGCTTCCACCAACCATCAGTTGGGTGTTCCTTAGTAGCATCACCCATCGCGTGCGAGTCGCCGGTAAGTCCATGCAAAATCAAAACGGCGTTGGTGTGCTCGTGGTCAAGCTCGCCCCAGGTTTCAAAAGCAATTCTGTAGTTAGCAAGAACGCGCCCACTCTCTAACTTGAGGTTAGAAAGGGGCGCGAACTGGCGTTCACCAGCTGGATCTCCGTCGCGCCAAGCACCACTTGCAGGAGGGCGGCCAATTAGTTGGCGGCTCTGCTCCTCAGTGATGAACTCTGACGGGACTAAGTCTCCGGCTGATGTTTGAAATTCCATTAGGGAATAAGCATATCGCTCTTCCTTTATTTGGCAGCAGCGAAAGCAGTCTCTAGATCGGCAATCAGGTCGTCAACAGACTCAAGTCCAACTGATAGGCGCACAAGACCAGGGGTTACACCGCTGGTTAGTTGCTGCTCAGGTGTTAGCTGTGAGTGGGTAGTTGATGCTGGGTGAATCACAAGTGAGCGAACATCACCGATATTTGCCACGTGGCTAAATAGGTTGAGTGAATCAACAAATCGTGACCCAGCAGTTACGCCACCCTTGATCTCGAATGACACGATCGCACCAGCACCCTTAGGTGCATACTTCTTAGCAGCCTTGTGCCAAGGCGAGCTCTTGAGTCCCGCATAGTTCACAGACTCAACTTGCTTGTGCTTATCAAGGAACTGCGCAATCTTTTCTGCGTTCTCAACGTGACGCTCGATGCGTAGGCTCAAGGTTTCGATTCCTTGAATCAACTGCCATGCGCTAGCTGGGGCGATTGATGCACCAATGTCGCGCAGCAACTGCACTCGCGCCTTGATGATGAATGCGATTCCGTCACCAAGTGCCTCTGTGTAATTAACACCGTGGTACGAAGGGTCAGGAGTGGTGAGGCCTGGGAACTTATCTGACTTACTCCAAGCAAACTTTCCGCCGTCAACAATTGCTCCGGCAACAACTGTGCCGTGTCCGCCGAGGAACTTGGTTGCCGAGTGAATAACAATGTCGGCTCCGTGCTCAAGTGGGCGAATTAGGTAAGGAGTGGCAACTGTGTTGTCGACGATAAGCGGAACACCATTTTTGTGAGCAACATCTGCAACGCCTTCGATGTCAAGAATCGAAACCTTAGGGTTGCCGATTGTCTCAGCAAAGAATGCCTTGGTATTTGGCTGAACCGCGGCCGCCCATGCCTTTAGGTCGTCTTGGTCCTCAACGAATGTTGTGGTGATGCCAAGCTTTGGCAGAGTGTATTTGAACAGGTTGTAGGTACCGCCATAGATGGTTGATGATGCCACGATGTGGTCACC
>JBEGTF010000015.1:0-16256 GCA_041179545.1 Actinomycetota bacterium
ATCGGTTGCGATGTAACCACCCTCACCGTTCTTTAGTGGAATGGTGATTTCTTGATTTAGTTCAAACTGGTTGGTCCACGCGGTGGTGTTTGACTCAACAATAAGTTTTTGATCGCGGCAGATGAAGTGCTGGTGCTCGTTGCGAATTAGACCGCCAGGTAGCAGGTGAGATTCAACAAGAACCTGGAAGCCGTTGCAAATACCAAGCACTGGAAGGCCGCCCTTAGCTGCCTTGATGATGCTCTCCATAACCGGAGCCTGAGCCGCAATGGCGCCACAGCGAAGGTAGTCGCCGTAAGAGAATCCACCAGGAAGAACAACTGCATCAACCTTGTGCAAGTTTGTATCTGCGTGCCAAAGGCTTACGGCCTCGCCGCCAGCTAGGCGAACCGCGCGAGCTGCATCGCGGTCATCAAGGGTGCCAGGAAAGGTGACTACACCAATCTTCATTACCGGTGCCCCTTAGTTCTCTGAAGAGATTTTGACGACGTCTTCGATGACACCGTTTGACAAGAAGCTTTCACCGATTTCGCGTGCTTCGTCGAGGTCTTTACTAGTGATTGGACGATCAAAGTGAAGCTCAATGCGCTTGCCAATGCGGACGGCGGTAATGTCTTTGTGGCCCTTGCGGTGCAGGGCGTTGTTTACGCTTTTACCGGCTGGGTCAAGAAGGACCTCTTTTGGCATAACTTCGACGATGATCTTTGGCATGTTTGCTCCGATATTGGTGGGGAGTTTGCGATTTTTAGCGTGGGGCGATGCGAAGCTCACATATTGTTTATGTAGACGAGTCGGGAAGTCCTGCGATTGGGTCGAATTTAGCCTCATACCCAGTGTTTGTTCTAGCGTTTTGTATTTTTGAAGAATGAACTGGTTTTTGCCTTTGAGTCACGAGGCGCTTCAGAAGATCGCTCGCTTCTGAAAACATTGAATTCTCAATTACCTATTGACTTAGGGGTGAATGTCCTCGTGAAGTTCATTCCTAAAACTTTTGCGAGCACGGGCTTACAAATCGCCGATTTGGTGGCTAGGCCGATCGGCTTGTCTGTAATCAGGCCGGGACAAGCCAATCGGTCATTTGAGCTGATTCGGGACAAAATCATCGCTTAAAGCAAAAAGCCCTCCCACGAAGGGAGAGCAATTGCCGACCGGGAAGCCCAATCTAGAAGCCCTTTTTGGCTTTCGCCTGAAGCGCCGACCGGTAATCCAGCCCACTTATTTAACACAAAAATAGCATCGCGGGCCGACAGAGAGCAAGCCATATCGGTGTTGTGTTGACAAGTTAGGCGTTGACGGGCGTCGGTGTTATGTACATACTTAAGTACATGAAGTATTTTTCTGTAGCCGAGGCCAGGGCAAAGCTGGCTGCGATTCTGGATTCTGCTGTTAAATCACGCGAACGCACAGTTATCACCAGAAATGGTGAACCGGCCGCTGTAATCATGTCTTTGGACGACTATGAGTCCATGAATGAAACCTTAGACATACTGGCCGATCCCGAACTAGCAATAGATTTGTTGACGTACCTGCGAAACCCAGACGCCGAAGAGACCTTCACCTTGGAGCAAGTTCAAGCCGAGATAGAAGCTCGTCGAAACGGCGAGGGTAATCGTGCAGCAGTATGAGCTAAAGCTTCGCGGTAAGGCTAAATTGGCCCTCGCCGAAAAGGTGCCGGCTAAATCAGTGGAGGTCATTACCTATTTCATCTACGGGCCCCTTTTAGAAAACCCCCGTCGTGTTGGCAAGGCACTAGATGCGCCATTTTTAGGTTGTTACGCCGCAAGGCGTGGTGATTACCGGGTGATTTACCTAATTGATGACGAAAAATCTAGGATTACCGTACTTGATGTCTCTCATAGATCCCATGTCTACGCCGTAAAGCTCGCAGATCGAGATTAGACCGGTCTAAATAGGGTGCTTACCCCTCGAAATCTGTACCGATAAATGAACATTTGGTAACTTTAAAACTGTTCAAATGGTTACTTAGGCGAACAAACAAAGCATTTTTCGTCTTTTTGGGGGATTTCAAGTGGGATTTTTCGGCAGTGAGCCGCGAATGGACCAAGACAGCGTTGATCGCTACTTGGCCCAGGGCATTGACGACCCGCGAGCTGTGCTGAGAACCCAATCTGGCGAGTTTCACCTTAGAGTGCATGGCCAAACCAAATACGCGGTAATTCGTGAGAACCTTTTCAACACAGCCCAGCGCTCTGGTGCAAAGTTTTGGCAGGGCAAGGTTTTTCTTGAGACCAGACTGGTCACCGAATGGGGCAACACCACCAAGACCATTTTCGTAATTCTTTTCAACGATGTGCCGATTGGTGAAATCAGCGAATTTGATTTGAAGGCCAAAGATCTTTTGGAGTTCAATCTTGATGCGCGCTATTACGGACGAGCGGTAATTCAAGACGATTTGATCGGCAATATTGTCCATCTTTTTGTAGACCCGGTAAATAGACTTTCCTAGAAACCCACTCCTGAAATAGGCCAAGACCCCAACAAGTAATTGGGGTCTTGGCTTTTAACTTTGGCGTTGGCTGACAGAGTGTCAGGCTTCAATTTTTTGTCTGCCACACACTTCTGTATGTGCAAAAACTTCTCACAAAAATAATTCTTGGCTCGCTCACCTTTGGTGCAGCTTTTGGTGTGACTATTTTTTCAGTGGCTACTCAGGCGAATGCCGCGGAATCAAGTTCGGCTAAAGGGCGCTTTGGGCAAACCTTGACCGCCAACATTGCAAACCGCACGCTGCCAAAAGATGAAACCACCGATGTCATTGTGCGCGGCAAGGGCTACAACGTAAAGAACGGCATCTACGTGACTTTTTGCGTGGTGCCACCAAAGGGTAAAAAGCCAGAGCACTGCGGCTCGTACAACCCCACCGGGATTAACACCCAGGCTCATTGGATTTCTAGCAATCCACCTTTTTATGCACAAATCTTGGCCACAAAGTTTGGCAAGGGCGGAACTTTCAAAGTCAATCTGCCAATTGGCTCAACAATTGGTGACTACGACTGCACCCAAGTTAAGTGCGGAATTTTGACTCGCGCCGACCACACCAATCCAGACCATCGCAAGGCAGACGTGATTATTCCAATCACGTTTAAATAAGGAGAAAAATGAAGAACACCCGTAAGCAACTAGTTGCTTTCACCACCGCAGCGCTAACCGCGGCATCGTTGGTCACAGCTGCAATTCCTGCCCAGGCAGCAGAATTCAACGTGGTTGCTGATAAAACTACAGACTTGGCGCTGACCGGACAGGTTGTAAATGTAACCGTTAACGACTTGCCATCAGGAACCGGAATTTATCTTCGTATCTGTGCTGGAACAGCCGCCGATGCCGCAAAGGCAAGACCAGCTGCCTGCGCTTCAATGGGTGACACCGCTTGGATATCCACAAATGGAGCTGCGCTTGGTCAGGGAGCAAAGCCACTTAGCGGCCCGGTCGCTTTAAAGACGCCTTCAACTTTTGTGGCTGCGGGAGTATCGGTTGACTGTGCAGTGTCAGCTTGTGGCATTGCAGTTCGTCGCGATCACCTTGGTGGATCAACAGACTTCAGTCTTGACCGATTTATCCCGGTAACTTTTGCTGCCGCTGCAGCCGTGGTGGAAAAGACCAGCGTTGCCCTTGAAGGATCAAAGGTTAACTTCACCATCTTGAACCAGAAGGGCAAGAAGGTTTCATTCATGGTTGGTTCAAAGAAGTACACCAAGGTCGCCAACACCGATACCTTCACCTTTAGCGCAAAGGCACCAAAGGACAAAAAGTTCACCGCTAGCGCTTACGTTGGCAAGCAGAAATTGGTCGCCAAGAGCCTAAAGAAGTAGATTTCTAAACGTTTGTCTCTAGAGGAGTAACTAGTTAGGCAAGCCTGAAACAGGAAACAAGCTAGGCCCTGGGCTAGCGAAAGTTAGCTCAGGGCCCCTTGTATACCGGCGATGGTGAACTTCTCTAGGGCAGCGGCTTCTCGTTCAAAAGCTGAACCCTCATCGATTCGCTTGGCAGCACCGGCTACCGCAGCGTAAATCAGGTGGCAGGTAGCAGTTACATCGTTGATTCCGATTTGAGTAACCGGGCTAACCAAGGCCATCATGAAGTGGCCGTGCATGGCGTTTAGCATCCCGCGCTTTTCTTCAGGCAGTGAATCAATGGAAATCTGTCGAATAATGCGGTGATCGGCACTGGCCAGGTGAGCCAAGGAATAGTGAATCCAAACTCGGATGCGTTCCATTGGGTCTTCGATGCCAGCCATGTGCGAATCAATGGCGTTGCTTAGATCTGCCATCTCATTGATGACAAGCTCGGCAAGCACATCTTCTTTAGAAGAAAAGTACTGGTAGATGGCCGGACGGCTGAGCCCGGTGGTTTTAGCCAACTGCGCCATTGAAACTGCTTCAACCCCGTTGGCTGCAATTAGCGCTTGAGCTGCTTCAAGAATGCTCTCGAGCCGCTCGTCTCTCACTACTTTTCCGGGGCTCATACATCAAGGGTAAACGACCACTGAGACGTGCTTATTCCCCCATTGGGGTTTTAAAGTCGGCCGATGCTCTCAATATCTTGTTCAAACTCAGCGATTACCTCATCGCTAACGGTGCGGCGAGTGTTGCTGATTGCCCACAGGTAGTGCTCTGTAGCTGTGGTGGAGTTTTCTTTTGTTGCCACCTGAGTTTCGTAAATTGCTTGCTCAAGCGCTCGCTGCGATGCTTTGCGTGCGGCGTACTCAATATCTGCTGGTGAAAAACCCTCACTGCGATTTACCAGCTCTGCAACATCAATACTTTCAAGTGCCAGTGCTGGAATGTAGCGAGACCAAATTGAGTGACGTGCCTCGGCATCTGGCAAACCGATAGGAATCACATAATCAAAACGACCGTGACGAAGGAACGCATCGTCAAGTGCGCGAATGTAATTGGTAGCCACAATCAGTAGGTGACCCGGCTTTTCGCGGAAGGTTGGAATTAGCTTCAACAGTTCGTTGGTGACGCCCTGGGTTGGTGAGGGTGGGTCACCTTTTCGCTTCGAGGCAATTTCTTCAACCTCGTCAATGAAAACCACAACGTTCTCTAGATCATCAATCGAGTTAAAGATTTCGCGAAGCCCACCGGCCAATCCATTTTGATCGCCCGCAAGTCTTGATGGAAATACTTCAACGAAGGGCCAATTGAGTCTTGATGCCACCGCTTTAGCGAATGTGGTTTTACCGGTTCCTGGCGGACCAAACAAAACGATTGCCTTTGGCGGTTCGACTCCGAATGTCTCGGCCAGTGCGGCATCTGAAAGTGGCAGCACCAGGCGGCGCTCGAGCATTTCTTTTTCATTTTTCATGCCGGCGATTTTGCCCCACAGGTTTCTAGGCATCAGTGCACCGCCCAGATTCTTGAGCACCTCGCGCTCTTGCTCACTCACCGATACCGGGCGTTCAAAATAGTTCAGATGCTTCAGAGCTTGGAAGCCAGCTTTTTCTAAAACGCCACTCTTGCCATCATCGGCGACCAGCATTGACATCTTGGTAATGCCGGCTTTAGACATCTCAATTTCTAGTTCGCCAAGTAGACGACCGCCCAAACCTTGCCCCTGATGTGAGTGGGCAACGGTTAGCAGGACAACCCAACCCTGCTCGTGCGCGGCGCGGCCCACAGCGGTGCCAATAACTAGGTCGCCATCGCAGGCAACAATTGCAAAGTCTTTGGTGCACGACGCAAGGACTTCAGCCAGTGAGTAAACCGGTTCGAAACCTGCGTTTCGCGCTTCGTCCCAGAGGGCAAGCAGGGCATCGGTGTCTACTGGCTGGAAATTGCGGAATCTGATGCTCATGGACCACTCCTTCGTGGGTATGGCTATAACAACTAGTGTGCCAGTGATTCCATTCCTGCTGCCCAGGTGAGGTAGCCGCCGTCTAGGTTGCGCACCTTGGCGCCATTGGCCTTGAGGATTTGTGTGGCTATGTGGCCGCGCTGGCCAACCTGGCAGTAAACCACCACGTCTTCCACTTGGATTTCGCTTAGCCGATCGCGAAGTTCTTCAACTGGAATGTTGACCGTGCCCGGGATGTTTGCGAAGCCATGTTCGCCGGCCGAACGCACATCAACAACCTGAGCGCCATTGGCGCGGGCGGCCTCTAACTGGTGCCACTGCACGGTTGGGGTGGTGCCGTTGAAAACGTTGTTGCCAACGTAGCCGGCGATGTTTATGGCGTCTTTTGCCGAACCAAATTGTGGTGCGTAGGCCAACTCAAGATCCATTAGGTCGTCAATGGTTAGGCCGCCGTGCCCTGCGGATGAATGCATTGCCGTAGCAATCACGTCGATGCGCTTATCAACACCGTCTTCACCGTTTGCCTGGGCACCAAGAATCTTGCCGGTGGCAGGGTCAAACAACACTTTCATCGACAGGCGCTTTGACCCCGGGTAGTAACCGGCGTGATTGTTTGGGTGAATGTGAATTATTTCGTGAGCGATGCCGGCTTTCTTTGCGGCTCTTTCGCTTAGGCCGGTGATTCCAACCGCGTGACCAAAGGCTCCAAGAATAACTGTGCCGGTGGCTGCGTGGGCTTTCACGTCGCGCCCAGCTATTACGTCGGCGATTAGACGACCGTGACGATTGGCCAGGTTGGCGAGTGGAACAAGAGTTTGTTCGCCGGTGAGTTCACCGTGTTTCTCAACGGCATCACCGGCTGCAAAAATATCGGGGTCGCTGGTGCGCTGTTGTTCGTCTACCCAAAGCCCACCGGTTGTGCCAATTTTGAGCCCGGCAGCTTTGGCAAGTGAGTTGTCAGGGTCAACACCTGCCGCGGTAAAGACTAATCCGGCATCAATCTTGCGACCATCTTTTAGAACAACTTGGTCTTTGGTGATGTGATCTGCCTCTGCGTTCAAAATAATTTTTACGCCGTGCTTTTCTAGTTTTGCTTGCAGTGGCTGAACCATCTCTGGATCAAACTGACCAAGAATGCTGTTGCTGCGTTGGATGATGGTCACCGGGATGTCCATGTGGCGAATATTTTCAGCAAGTTCAATACCGATAAAACCCGCACCAAGAATTGCCACGGTTTTGTTCTCAGCGTTTTGCAGAGCTTGCTTGACCGAATCTGCGTCAGTCACGTTTCGCAACCACAGGGCGCGTTCAATGCCAGGTACATCCAGTTTGCGCGGGCGAGCTCCGGTTGCAATCACTAACTTGTCGTATGTGTCATTGGTGATTTTGCCGGTGTCTAGGTTCTTTACTTCAACGGTCTTAGCCTCGCGATTGATTGCGGTGACCATGTGCTGAACCTTGGCCTTGATGCGGAATCTGTTCCACAGGGCATCAGGGGTTTGTAATAGAAGATTGTCGCGGCGTGAAATGACATCGCTCACAAAGTAGGGAAGGCCACAGTTGGCGTAGCTGACGTGCTGGCTCATTTCGTAGACGGTAATTTCAGCTTGCTCATCTAGGCGGCGAAGTCGGGCAGCAGCTGACATTCCAGAGGCAACGCCTCCAATAATTACAACCTTCACGGTAAGTCCTTAATTAGTAGTAGGAAGATTTGGAGGGCTGGCTTAGGCCAGTGACATGAAGGCTTTTTCAAGCGCTTCACGATTCTTGATTCCCTTGGCGTCTGAGCCACAGTGCTGCATCCCGGTTGAGATGATGGTGAAGCCGGCACGGGTTAGCGCGGTGTTGGCAGCCGCTAGTTGGGTAAGCAGCTCTGTGCAGTCGCGGCCCTCGTCAAGCATCTTCACGATTCCAGCGATTTGACCCTGAACTCGTACCAAACGATTTCTTGCGGCTTTTAACTCTTCCGGTTGAATTTTCATAATTTTAAGTATACCCTAGGGGGTATACGAAAGGAAGACGAAAATGTCGAAACTCTTCAAGTTTCTAGCAGCATCACTAATTGCGGTTTTTGCTGTTGGTTCACTTAGCGCCTGTTCAACATCGGCACCGGTTGACATGAGCACCGTTGCGGAAGTTATTGACGTTCGCACCCCAGAGGAAACCGCGGCTGGTTACCTAGAGGGCGCTCTGCTGTTTGACATCAATGGCGGAAATTTTGCCGAGCAAATCAGCACTCTTGATAAGTCAGCCAACTATTTCATTTACTGCCGTTCGGGTAATCGCGCCGGTGGCGCTATCGACCAGATGAAGGCCGCCGGTTTCACGGGTGTGCTCACAAATGGTGGTTCATTGGCTGAAGCGGCTAGTGCCACCGGTCTAGCGATAGTTCAGTAGGGGCGGCAAGCATGTGCTCAAAAGTCACCTGCCGCAAGTGCGGTAAAGCAACCTGGTCCGGCTGCGGCCAGCACGTAAACGAAGTGATGCGCGGCATTCCAAAATCACAACAGTGCGCCGGCCACGCTAATGATCCAAAAGAACTTGGATTTTTCGCACGTCTATTTGGCAAGAAGTAAGAAAGGAAAACAACCATGTGTTCACCAGCTTTATGCGAGAACTGCAACAAAGTAACTTGGACAGGTTGTGGCGGTCACATTGAGGAGGCGCTAGACGGCGTTCCTCAAAATCAGCTTTGCACCTGCCAGCAATAGGTATTTACATATGGCATACTTTGTGCAACAGATGAATTTTCTAAAAAAGACCCCGAGCGATCGGGGTCTTTTTGCTTTAAGTTCTCTGCAAACGCTTTCATTCTCAAGATGAGGCGGCATCAAGGGTAAATAATTTGGAACGGTCCAAAATATTTGCTAGGCTACACAACATCCGTAATCTTTCAACGACGAAAGGTGAGAAATGGGCACGCACCCGCTCCAGACCACACTCCCGCAGCAAATAGGGCTTGAAGAGTGGGTGATGCAGGTTGCCGCGCTAACCAAGCCAGATGAAATCGTTTGGTGTGACGGATCTGCGCAGGAGTATCAGGCTCTTTCTAAAAAACTTGTTGACCGTGGCACCTTCATTCCGTTAAACCCGGAGAAGCGCCCAGAATCTTTCCTTGCCCGCACTGACCCGGCAGATGTTGCCCGCGTTGAAGAGCGCACTTTCATTTGTTCTGCTCAGCAGATTGACGCTGGCCCTACCAATAACTGGATGGCGCCGGATGAGATGAAAAACCTCTTGTTGCCTTTGTTTGCGGGCGCAATGCGTGGCCGAACGATGTACGTGATTCCTTTCTCGATGGGCCCAGTGAATTCACCGCTGGCCCGTTTTGGTGTTCAGATCACCGATAGTGAGTACGTGGTTGTAAACATGCACCTGATGACTCGGGTTGATGTTGCTGTCTTTGAGCAGATTAGATCTGGTGCTAACTGGGTTGCCACCATGCACTCTGTTGGTGCACCCAACGACAACAGTGTTTGGCCGAGTAATCCAGAGAAGTACATCTCGCACTTTCCAGACACTTTAGAGGTTTGGTCTTTTGGCTCCGGCTACGGTGGCAACGCCCTGCTGGGTAAAAAGTGCATGTCTTTGCGAATTGGTTCTGTGCTTGCTCGCCGCGAGGGATGGTTGGCCGAGCACATGTTGATCATGCGCATGATTAGCCCAGAGGGTAAAAAGTTTCACTTCAGTGCGGCTTTCCCATCTGCCTGTGGAAAAACCAACCTGGCCATGTTGCAGCCAAGCATCCCCGGCTGGAAAGTCGAAACCCTTGGTGATGACATTGCCTGGATTGCCCAGGCGCCATCGGGAAAACTTCGCGCAATTAATCCAGAGAACGGTTTCTTTGGTGTTGCCCCTGGAACCAGCGTTAAGACAAACCCGGTTGCCATGGAGCTGGTGGCCAAGCAAACCATTTTCACCAACGTGGCGCTCACAGCTGACGGCGATGTTTGGTGGGAGGGCATGTCTAAAGAGGTGCCAGACGGTTTGACCAACTGGCGCGGCGAGCCACACGATAAGAATTCAGGCAAGCCCGCCGCCCACCCAAATGGCCGCTTCACATCACCTGCGCGAAACTGCCCAACCATTTCAAGTGATTGGGATGACCCAGAGGGTGTTGAGCTAGACGCAATTATTTTTGGTGGTCGTCGTGCAAAAGATGTGCCTTTGGTGACTGAGGCTTCTTCTTGGCAGCACGGTGTTTTTCTTGGAGCGACCATGGCCAGCGAGCAAACCGCCGCTGCAGAGGGTCCGGTTGGTGAAGTGCGTCGTGACCCATTTGCGATGCTGCCTTTCACCGGCTACAACATGGCCGATTACTGGAGGCACTGGCTGAGCTTTGCAGAGCGCGAGGGCGTGAAGCTGCCAAAGATCTTCCGAGTTAACTGGTTCTTGAAAAACGACGAGGGTCAATTTGTTTGGCCTGGTTTCAGCGAGAACGCTCGTGTGCTGCGCTGGATAGCCGAACGCTTAGACGGCAAAGTTGAGGCCAACGAAACAGCCATTGGTAATTTGCCAAACCTAGCTGATCTTGGTGTTGACGAGTTAGGCCTAGATGATGCAAGCAAGCAACAACTGTTGGCCTGGAACAAAGACGCCGTGGTGAAAGACCTTGAATCTATTCAGCGCTACCTTGGTGCCTTTGGTGAGCGAACCCCAGCTGAGCTGAAGATTGAGGCCGAATCACGCTTGGCATCGCTTAGCCCAATGTGGGAGCAATCACTATCTGCGGCCGAGGCAATGGTGCCACTGATTGGCCGCCTGTACCGCAGCAATGGAGTGTTGTTGTCTGTGCACGGTCGCACGCTGATTAATCGCACCCCCATTCAGTTGATCAAGGCCATGAAGTACGCCCGCCACATTGATGGCGAGCCGCTGGATATTCACCATGCGCTGTCATTGATCAAGCTGCTTGACCGAATGGGGTTGGGACCTGCATCAATTGACGTTGCCAGGATGCTGGCTAAGCAAAAGAGTTCAGGCCAGCAGTTGAACGAATTCGTTCGTGAAGAGTTGCGTGAACTAGCCCAGATGGTTTCAATCATCACCGAGTCTGAGCGCGATGTTGTGCTTTACGGTTTTGGACGCATTGGTCGTTTGGTCGCGAGAATTTTGATTGCGCAAGACGGTGACCGCCGCGGCTTGAAATTGCGGGCGATTGTGGTTCGCAAGGGTGCCGAAGATGACTTAGCAAAGCGTGCGGGGTTGCTTCGTCGTGATTCAGTGCACGGCATGTTTGAAGGAACCATCTCAATAAACGAGGAACGAAATTCAATCATTGCCAATGGAAATGAAATACGAGTTATCTACTCGAATGATCCGGCAACAGTGGATTACGAAAGCTATGGCATCAATGATGCCCTGCTGATTGACAACACCGGTATTTGGCGTGATGAGGCCAGCCTTAGCCAGCACCTAAAGAGCAAAGGAATCTCTAAGGTTCTGCTTACTGCTCCAGGCCAAGGTGAGTTGCCAAATGTCGTTTATGGCGTCAACCACAATGAGATTGCAGCCGATTCAAAAATCATCACGGCAGCTTCGTGCACCACAAACGCGATTGTTCCGGTGCTCAAAGTTTTGAACGATGCTTTTGGTGTGAATCACGGCCACGTTGAAACCGTGCACTCATTCACCAACGATCAAAACCTGATTGACAACTACCACAAGGGTGATCGCCGAGGGCGCTCAGCGGTTCTTAACATGGTGATTACAGAAACAGGCGCGGCAAAGGCGGTTGCCAAAGCCCTTCCGGTTTTGGCCGGCAAGCTAACCGGTAATGCCATTCGCGTGCCGACCCCGGATGTCTCAATGGCCATTCTGAATCTGGACTTTGCGCGTGATGTTTCGCGCGAGGAGCTAAACAAAGTCTTGATGAAGGCCGCGCAGAATCCAGAAACCCGTAACCAGGTTGATTATGTTGAATCGCCAGAGGTTGTCTCTACGGACTTTGTTGGTTCCAACCGTGCCGGAATCGTTGATGGTTTGGCAACGGTGGGCGATGGAAATCACGGAGTTGTTTACGTTTGGTATGACAACGAAAACGGATACTCACACCAGGTTGCTCGCATCGCAGAGAAGATGATGCTGCAAGAGCGGCCAAGCTACCCGCGGTAGCGGCCGCTACACTTCGGCAAAATCGCGCTAGGCAACTTCAGAGGTTAGTCGCTCAACCAGCTCGGCATATTTGTCAGCTGTTTGGGCGACTATTTCTTTGGGCAGCTCCGGTGGGTTTCCGTGCTGGTCCCAGTTTTCGGCAAGCCAGTTGCGCACTATTTGCTTATCAAAGGAATCTTTTCGCTCTCCGCGCTCCCAAGCTGCTTTGCTCCAGAACCGTGATGAATCTGGGGTTAGCACCTCGTCACCCAATGTAATTTCCCCGGTTGCTGGGTCAATGCCAAATTCAAATTTGGTGTCAGCAAGAATTAGCCCGGCGTGCTCGGCAAGCTCAGATGCTTTCTTGAAAACTTTGATGCTCAAATCGCGAAGTGCGTTGGCATTTTCAACACCGATAATCTCGACTACCCGCTCAAAAGTAATGTTCTCGTCGTGCTCGCCCATTGGTGCTTTGTAGGCGGGGGTGAAAATTGGTTCAGGAAGCTTTCCGCCAAACTGTAAACCCTCAGGAAGCCTGATGCCACAGACTGTGCCGTTTGATTCATATTCTTTCCAGCCGCTTCCGCTGATGTAACCGCGAACCACGCACTCGATTGGAAACATCTCAAGTTTTATAGCAATTGTGCCGCGACCGGCAACTTCGGCCGGAACAGCAACTTCATTACTGGTGTGATTTGGAACATCAAGACGTTCAAACCACCAGTTGGTCAGGGTGGTTAGGTGCTTGCCTTTGTTTGGAATCGCTGGTTCAAGCACGTGATCAAAAGCGCTAACCCGGTCTGATGCAACAACCAAGATTAAGTGGTTGAGTTTTGGATTTTCCGATTCGTACAGGTCGCGAACTTTGCCGCTGTAAACGTGCGTCCAGCCCGCGATGTCTGCGGCAGAAGACGCGCTCATCGCGCTATCTGACATTAGTTCGCTACCCCTGGTTCAGAAACTTTTGCCGCGATGTCTTTGCGATAGTGCGAGCCCTCAAGATGAATCTTTTCAATTCCTGCGTATGCCTGGGCACGAGCGCCAGCAAAATCTTTTCCGGTTGCAACCACCGATAGCACTCGGCCGCCAGTTGCAACTAGTGCTTCTTCGCCATCTTCTTTGGCGGCTTGCCAAGCTGTTGCAGCATGGCACACTTCAACTCCTTGAGCTTCTGCATCACCAAGTCCATAGAGCGGGCGGTTAGGCGCAGAGGTATCTGGGTATCCCTCTGATGCCAGCACAACGGTTATTGCAACGTCTTTGCTGAACTCTGGGTCGCTCACACCTTCAAGGTGCCCGGTGGCTGCCTTGTACAGCAAGTTACTCAGCGATGAGTTCAAGCGGCGAAGCACAACCTGGGTTTCCGGGTCACCGAATCGGGCGTTGAATTCAATCACGCGAATTCCGCGCTTGGTAATGATGAGTCCGCAGTAAAGCAGCCCAACGAATGGTGCGCCAAGACGAGCCATTTCTTGAATTGTTGGCAAGGCAACTTTTTCTTCTACCTCTTCAACAAATCCTGCTGGCAACCAAGGCAGCGGTGAGTATGCACCCATGCCTCCGGTATTTGGGCCTTCATCGTTGTCGTAGGCACGTTTGAAATCTTGTGCAGGGGTTAGTGGAACCACTGAGGTTCCATCAGACAAGAAGAACAATGAAACTTCTTGGCCATCAAGGAATTCTTCAACCAGGATTCCCATGGCAATAAATTTTTTGGCGTGATCAACGGCAGCGTCGCGATCTGAGGTGACGATAACACCTTTGCCGGCGGCCAGGCCATCTGCCTTAATTACGTATGGAGCACCAAAGTCATCCATCGCACTGATTACTTCTTCAAGGGTGGTGCATTCACGGGCCATACCGGTTGGCACACCTGCGGCTGCCATAACCTCTTTGGCAAAAGACTTTGATCCCTCAAGTTGGGCTGCTTCTTGAGATGGACCAAATACTGCAATGCCCTCTGAGCGAAGAGCATCTGATACTCCGGCAATCAGCGGAGCCTCTGGACCAATGATGGCAAGCTCGGTGCCGTGCTCAAGAGCAAACTTCACCACATCAAGTGGCAGGTTTGGGTTGAGGTTTGGTTCGCAACGAACGTCAAGCGCGATTCCGGCATTGCCCGGGGCAACGAGGATGTCACTTGCCGAGGTTCCGGTGCGCACTAGAGCTTTTACAATTGCGTGCTCTCTGGCACCCTGACCCAAAACAAGTATCTTCACACGCTCAATGTTACTGGCAGGTAATTCTCAGGTTCATTTCTTAGCATCGCCGGTATGAGCGCATCTAAATCCAAACTTGGTTTCGTAGGTTTAGCACTGGTTGGTTCGCTGACCCTATCGGGGTGCAGTATTCCACTACCCGATATTGGTCTTGCTGACATTCAGTCCGGGGTTGAGGATCTTCAAAATCTTGCTCAGGGGGCCACAGAGTTTTCAGCCGATGATTTGATGTACGCCCAGATGATGATTCCTCACCACGAGCAAGCCGTTGAAATGGCAGAGCTGGCCGCCACCAGAACTTCAAATACTGAGGTTCTGGCAATTGCCAAGAAGATCAAATCTGCTCAGGCCCCGGAAATTGCCGTGATGGCAGCTTGGCTGGGCGGCAAGGCGGCCGAGCTGCACACCGGTCACGACATGCAAATGAACGGAATGCTTACCGGTGCTGAGTTTGAAAAACTGCAGAACGCCGTGGACGCCGAGTTTGACTCACTCTTTGTGAAGTACATGATTGCCCATCACGAAGGTGCCATCGAAATGACCCAGGGCATCTTGCAATCAGAGAACATCATCGTCAAGAAATTTGGCGAAAAAGTGGTCAAAGATCAGACCGCCGAAATAAAGCAGCTAAAAGCAATCCTTGGTTAGCCCTTAATCACCCGTGGCACAATTAGGCCATGAGTGAATTCATCAGAAAGCCAAACGCGGCAGACGATAAATATTCACGCGGGGTAGTTGGCTTTGTCACTTCAAGTGAAGAGTTTCCCGGTGCGGCACTGCTTGGCATAACCGCCGCCATGCGAGCCGGCGCGGGGATGGTTCGCTATCTTGGCCCACAGCGAGTAGCCGATTTGGTTTTGCTTTCGCGCCCTGAAACAGTCTTGCAAGCTGGTCGCGCTCAGGCCTGGGTAGTTGGCTCTGGTGTGCCGGTAGATGATGCCGAACAAGGTGCACGGATTCGCAGAATCGTTAGTGAGAAGAATCTAGTTGTGGTTGACGCCGGTGCTCTACAAATTGTTGATTTCAAAAACTGTGCAGCAAAGTGCGTACTTACCCCTCACGCCGGAGAAGCAACCGCCCTCTTGAACTTTCTTGGTCATCCACAGACACTCGCAGAAACTAGTGCAAATCCCGTGGAATCTGCACTACTTATTGCTAACGCCACAAAGCAACTCACTGTCTTGAAGGGTAGTTGCACCGTCATTGCACAAGTCGATGATGCGGGACCCAAGAGCTACCAATTTGATCCGGCACCCCCAGTACTTGCAACTGCAGGTAGCGGAGATGTGCTGGCGGGGATTATCGGTGCTCTGTTGGCAGGTAATGCAGAAGACATTATTTCTGGTGATGCCGAGTTGTTTGATGTTGTGAAGGCGGCAATCAATCTGCAGGCTCAGGCGGCGGCACTGGCCGCTCAGGGTTCAACCGTGGTTGCTCTTGATATCGCCGAGGCCGTTGGCAGAGTTGTTGCTGCAGGAGAATAAACAGATGGCCAGACGCAGAATCAAGCAACCCGATGGTGCCGCGGCGATTGCTGCCGTGCAGGCCCAGCTGATGGGCGCGGGCTTGGATTCGGCCGACGAGCAAACCCTGGCCACAGCCTGCCGATACCTATTAGAAGAGTTGGCCGAGCGCGCCCCCGGCAACAGCGTGGAAGTGCGCGTACCTCCTTATGGGGCAACCCAGTGCATTGAGGGTCCGCGGCACACTCGCGGCACCCCGCCCAACACCGTTGAGATGAACCCCAATACCTGGTTCGCGCTGGCAACCGGTTCGTTGAGCTGGTCGCAGGCGCTCGCCGAAGCAAAGGTTCTGGCGTCTGGAACCCGGGCCGACCTGTCGGAAGTTTTGCCTCTTTTACACCTTCCCTCTTAAATGCGGTTTGATTAGTACATGGCTCAAACACCAGAGAAAAAGACAATCATCAAGACCCAGCAGGTCAAGATTCGCCGCTCACCTAAGTACTTGCCGTTCCTGATTACCGGGGCGGTTATCGGTGTGATTATTGCGGTGATTTTGGGGCTCAGCATTCCGGCCGATTCCAAGACTCCGGAGCCGATTGTGACCTACCTAATTGGCTATCTGGGTGCGCTGGGTGCCGTGGCTGGAATTGTGACCGCGGTGATT
>JBEGTF010000016.1:0-14437 GCA_041179545.1 Actinomycetota bacterium
CGTTCCAACGGAAACAGCCAAGAACTATCAGGACACTGTCACAGTCAAGGCTGCAATAACCCGAACCGGTTACGACTTCCAGGGCTGGTCAGATGGAACCACGACCTACAACCCAACTTCAACCTTGACCATGCCAGCAAGAAACGTGACGCTCACCGCGCTCTGGCAGATCCAGGTTTACACAATTACTTATAACGACGCGAGCGCGTTATCGGGCTCACCTTCTAGAACCAGCGACGACTACACCTATGGCTACCCGGCAATTTCACTGCCTACTGAGGGCACATTAGTAAAGACTGGCTACAACTTTGGCGGCTGGTCAGAGACCGTCGGCGGCAGCGCAATTGTTGGCAACTACACTCCCACCTCAAGCAAGACTCTTTACGCCGTATGGACACCGATTACCTACACGGTCACCTATAACTCGAACGGTGCAACGGGCGCGCTCGAAAAAACTTCAGACAGCTACACAACCGGAGGCACTGCAATCACACTGCCCGGTGCAGGCCAGATGACTAAGGCCGGCCACACCTTCGATGGTTGGGCAACTACCACTACAGGATCAAAGATTTCAGGAACTTACACAACCTCAACCAACAGAACTCTTTACGCGCGTTGGGTTGCAGTCTCATACACAATCACCTACGACGCTGCAGGTGGATCAAGCACTCCAACTCAAGCGAATAAAACAATTGGTCAAACATTTACTCTTGCGGCGGGACCCACAAAAACAAACTTTGAATTTGCCGGTTGGAACGATGGCACCACAACTTACGACGCCGGATACACCTATGTTGTCCAAGATGCAAACATCACTCTCACCGCTGAGTGGGTTGAAATTTTCTGGATCCACTACAACTACAACGGTGCAAACGAAACCGAACCAGCCGACCTAAGAAAACTAAACGGTCAGTCATACACCGCAGGCGACGCAGTAACCAAAGATGGTTATACATTTGCCGGTTGGAAGTCACAAAGCAACGCTGCAATCGCAGCGGGTCAAACATTCACCGTCAATGCGAACAACTACATTCTTAGCGCGCAATGGACACCGATTGACTACCACGTCACCTATGCGTCTGCAGGTGGAGTAGTTCTACCGACTGAGACCGATAAGAACATTGCGCAGACATTTACAGTTGCAAACGCCCCAACAAGATCTGGTTACACATTCAACGGCTGGAATGATGGTGCGTTAACTTACGGCCCCGGTGCAACTTATACCGTGACCGCATCTAACGTGACTCTCACCGCACAGTGGACTGCAATTCAATATGACGTGACCTACGACCTTGCTCTAGGAACAAGTTCCGTGCCGGTGCAGGCTGCCCGAATCGTTGGACAGACATTTGCAGTTGCTGCGATGCCAAGTAGATACGGTTACTCATTTGTTAAGTGGACAGATGGAACAAATGATTACCAGCCGGCAGCCACATACACGATGCCGGCAAATGATGTGACTTTGACTGCTGTTTGGCAGGCGACCTCACTTGGCATTACCTATAACTTGAACGGTGGTTCTGGAACCGCGCCGACCGAAACCAATAAGACAATTGGTAGCACCTTTAGCCTGGCGGGAATCGCTTCATGGCTAAACCACACATTCCTTGGTTGGTTTGATGGAACAACACTGTTTGGTGCCGGCGATACCTATACGGTTTCGGGTGAGCCGGTAAATCTTGTTGCGCGTTGGTTGGCCAACCTGTTTAGCGCTAACTTCTTGCCAGGCGGGGCATCGGGTTCAAACCCAACCACCGTTGATCGCGAAGCTGGCCAGACCTTTAGCTTGCCGAGTGCATCGGGGTTGACTAAGGCAAGCCACACATTTGCCGGCTGGACCGATGGCCTACAGACCTATCAGCCGGGCGACATTATTGCCATGCCAAGTCAGGGAACCACATTCACTGCTCTATGGACGCCGGACCCAACACCGCCAAGTTCAGGTGGCGGATCCGGTGGACCAACTGTTCCAATCGTCACGCCTCCGTCGAATAACGCGAAGACCCTGAAGGTCACATTTGGTACGGCAAAGTCATTAGCAAAAGCCGCTGAGATTATTGGCACACCAGTGAAGTGGAAGACAAACAGCCCTAACTGCAAGGTGGATGCCAAGGGCGTTGTAACAACGATTGCAGTTGGCGAGTGTTCCGTAACTGCGATTGATAAAGCCACGCTAAAAATTGCGAGTGTGTTCAATCTTGTGGTTGAACCCCGATTGAAGATCTCGCTGAAGAGCATCTCAAATTTGAAACCAACAAGCGCAAAGCTAAACGCATCTGTAGCTTGGCCGGGCAGCGATTTTCAGGCAAAGTTTTGTGTTGCAACTTCTGCAACTGCAACTGATTGCAAGTATTTGTCATCAATCAGCATCTCAAACGAAACTAACAATAGTGTTGCGAGCAAGGGTTCAGTGTCAATCTCCCGTGACATTCAAGGTTTGACTCCTGGTACCAGATACTTTGTGCACGCAGCGGTTTTGGTTGGCGAGAAGTCTTATAAGACTGCCGTGCAAATGCTACGCACACCAAAGAAGAATGTGACGAGCACAAAACCAGATGTAGTAACGCTTCAGTTCCCGGAGTTCACAACAGTTCTATTGCCAGCACAAGAGAAAGCGCTCGGAGCATCGGTGTTGCAGTGGAAGAAGCTTGGCCTCAAGACCGTGGTAATTTCGCCTGAGTTTAAGAAGTCTGAATACAACTACTTCTTGAATGATCGAATTAAGCAGTTAACTGATTATGTGAAATCTAGGTTCCCTGGAGTTAAGGTCGTTGTGGTGGGCTACGAATACACTGATGGTCGATTAATTGGCGATGTGCCAATGGGTCAGCGCGGCATAACTCTAACCGCGCGCTAGATTCATTTCGATGCGCTACCAGCCCGTTGCGTCCACGCGACAGAAACCATAATCACTCCAGCTGCTATCCAAGTGTCAATCGACGCCTTTTCATTTAGCAACCAGATTCCCCAAATCAACGTCATCACAGGCTGGGCAAGCTGCAGGACAGTTGACTTCACCGCACCGATCCTGTCCATTGCGGCGTACCAAACATAAAAACCCAAGAACATAGAAACAAATGAGACAAAAACAAAACCAAACCAGGCACTGAGGGTTGGCCACTGAGTAAGGGGATTTGCAATAAGCAAGTCGTACCCGGCGATAGTGGCATTCAAGGGAGTGGCCATCAAAATAGCCCAAGCCAAAATGTGAATGCTGTGGTGACTTCCAGTCAAGGTTCCGCCGGTCACCTGACCCCAAGACCAAAGGGCAACGGCTACTAGTAATACCGCATACCAAAACAGCTTGTCTCCACCACCTTCACCCAGACCACGTGAAACAGCGAACGCAACGGTTGCGATCGTTCCCACTGCAGCAGCTATCCAGAATTGTCTGCCCGGATGTTTGTGCCCATAAAGAACGGCAAGGGCCGCAGCGATGATTGGGCCGAGTGCCCCAATTACGCCAGCCTCACCCGCTGAGACGTGCTCAAGACTGTGACTGGTTGCCAGCGGGAATGCAATAACCACACCGATGGTAAAACCAAGCACCTTTGGTAAATCTCTTCGAGGCGGTAAGAGTGATTTGCCAGAAACCCTAAGAGCGATCACGCAGACGATACTGACTGGAATCACTCGTGCGAAGCTCATCACTATTGGAGTGAAAGACTCAAGCCCTAACTTCACTGCAATAAGAGTGAAGGAAAATAAAACAATGCCAAACACCGCGAGCAGGTAACCGGTCAGTTGATATTTCTTCACGGTACAACGCTATGCCATTTGGCCTGGTTGAAAAACTAAATAGAAAACCCCCAGACCACATACTGGGGGTTTTCTATTTGTCAGAGACTATTTGCTACGAACAACGTTGATTTCGTGAGTCAGTGTCTCAAGCTCTGCACCACCAGCCATCGCCTTAGTTAGCTCTTCAAGCTGAACGTTCTTACGCTCAAATGCGTTGAGTAGCTTTCCGCGGTTAAGTAGGTAGAAGCGGTCGCCAACCAGGTATGCGTGGTGAGGGTTGTGAGTAATGAACACAACGGAAACACCACGGTCCTTTGCAGCTAGCACGTACTTCAATACGATTCCGGACTGGCGCACACCAAGTGCTGAGGTTGGCTCATCGAGGATAAGCACCTTTGCACCAAAGTAAACAGAACGAGCGATAGCCACTGACTGGCGCTCACCACCTGAAAGGGTACCGATTGGCTGATTTACATCGCGAAGGTCAATACCCATCGCTAGTAGTTCTGTTTTTGCGATCTGCTTCATCTTGCTAACGTTCAACCACTTGAATGGACCAAATCCTGAACGGATCTCGTTACCCAAGAAGAAATTGCGCCATACCGACATCAACGGAATTGTTGCCAAGTCCTGGAACACGGTCGCAATTCCATTAGCCAGTGCGTCACGAGGAGATTCGAATACGGCCGGCTTGCCTTCAACATTGAATTCACCTGACGACTGCTTGTGCACACCAGACAGAATCTTGATCAGAGTTGACTTACCAGCACCGTTGTCACCGAGAACACAGGTCACAGAAGCCGGAGCAACCTCAATCGAAATTCCCTGAAGGGCAATTACGCTACCAAACTGCTTACCAACGTTCTTTAGCTCTAGGGCGTTTACTGCTTTGCTCATTTTTTGCCTCCCTTAGCCTTGCGACCGATGTAGGTGTTGATCATTACCGCGGTGAACAGAATCACACCTAGGAAGGTTGCGGTCCAGTCTGAATCCCAACGTGAGTAAGGAATACCGATGTAAGCCATACCCATGATCAATGCACCAAGCGAAGCACCAATAGCAGAACCAGCACCACCTGTTAGTAGGGTTCCACCTACCGCCGCAGCGATGATGTAGTAGAACTCCTGGCCGACACCTTGGCCAGCCTGCATACCCTTAAGGCGAAGAACAAACATTGTGCCTACCAGTGCCGCAGAAAGAGCGGTGTAAACGAACAACATGATCTTGGTCTTGTCTACTGGCACACCCGCGTTGCGAGCTGCGTTGGCGTCACCTCCGGCGGCGAAAATCCAGTTGCCGAATCGAGTGCGAGTAAGTACAAAAGTCGCAATAACGGTGATGCCGATCCACCAGATCAATGCAATCTGAAAATTAGCCTCTCCAAACTTTGAGGCAAATATTGCCTCGGCCAGATCAAAGCCTTCGGCTTTGTCAGTTCCAGTAACACGTACTGATCCGGTAACAAACTTTGTGTACGCAAAGTTGGCACCCTTAAGAATAAAGAAAGTCGCCAGAGTAACAATGAACGATGGCAGTTTGGTTTTCACAACCACATAGCCATTGATGAAGCCGATGGTTCCGGCAAAAATGAATGCGCAAAGAATCGCCAGCCAAATGTTCATATTGAATTCGGTGACCAACATACCGATTAGAAGACCGGTAGTTCCAACAAGAACACCGGTTGACAGGTCGAACTCACCCGCAATCATTAGCAGGGCTACTGAAATACCGATGATTCCGATTGGGGCAGCGATGTCTGTCCAACCAGAGATTCCGCCTAATTGTGCAAAGTTACCGGTGGTATCGGTGGTTGCGAAAAGAATAAAGATTGCGATTGCACCTAAGAACGCTCCGAATTCGGGGCGGCGCAGAATCTTGGTGATGAGCGAAGCTTTCTTAACTCGCTCATCTACTAGTGACGCCTGTGTCATGTGTTACCTAACTTGATTTTTGTTGCTTGAAAATTTGACTAAAAAAATGGTGGACTAGGGGTTACCTAGCCCACCATTTCAGTTTTTAGAACTGCTAGAGACTAGCGAGTACCTGCTGCTACTAGTTCCTTAACCTTGGTTACGTTGTCCTTAGTTACGAAGCCAGGGCCTGTGTAGATAGGCTGGCCGCCACCAAGTTCGTGTCCGTTGGTTAGGTTTAGGAACAACAAGGTCACTGACATGTAGCCCTGTGCGTACTGCTGCTGGTCAATTGCGAATTCCATTGTTCCAGCTTCGATTGCGTCTAGTGCCTCAGGAGACATGTCAACGGTACCGATCTTTACAGAAACACCAGCAGCTTCTGCAGCAGGCATTGCAGCCTTTGCAGCGATGTCAGCGTTTAGAGCGAAGATAGCGTCGATTGACTTGTCAGCCTCAAGAGCTGCCTGTAGCTTTGCGGTTGCTGCGGTTAGGTCAGCAAGACCACCATCAAGGTTGAACTCTTCAGCCTTACCCTGGAAGGTGTTCTTTAGACCCTTGCAACGGTCTGCAAGACCAACGTTTCCAGCTTCCTGGATTGGGCAAAGAACGTGCTTTACACCCATTGCGTTGAACTTAAGACCAGCCTGCTCACCAGCAATAACTTCATCCTGCCCGATGTGGGTGAATGCACCCAACTTAACGAAAGCAGATGAACCAGAGTTGGTGGTTACAGTTGGAATACCTGCAGCCTTTGCAGCGTCCAATGGACCCTGTAGAGCTTCAGCATCTGGTACTGAGGTAGCAATACCCTGACATCCAGCAGCTACACCAGCTTCGATAGTTGAAGCCTGCTTTGCAGCGTCGTTGTTTGCGCCCTGGTAGTCAAGAGTTACGCCTAGGTCAGCTGCTGCTGCCTCTGCACCCTTCTGGAATACAGACCAGAAAGTTCCACCGTCACCGTGGGTGTAAACACAAATCTTAATATCCTTGTTGTCGCCACCTGCTGCAGTTTCTGCAGCTGGTGATGCACAGCCAGCAAGAGTAAGCATTGCCACAGCGGCAAGTGCTACATACTTCTTCATTGACATTTGTTGCCTCTCATCTTCGAGTTATCGAGTTGTAGAACCATCGAAGTTCTAACTCGAAAAGTATGACACCAATGCCTCAGTTTTTTGGACCGTTCCTGTTTTAGTAACGTAACTGATACTCTTGGGTAAGTCCATTTTGGACTAGTACAAAAGTAGAAAATCAATAACCTCTGGGGGAGACGATAGGACCATGAAACGACCAACCATTAGAGATGTTGCGGCAGCGGCCGGCGTCTCCAAGTCCCTGGTTTCCATGGTCTACTCGCGCGAAGACGGAGTTAGTCCTGAGCGCCGTGAACGAGTTTTAGCCGCCGCCCAAAAACTTGGCTTCACCCCAAATCAGTGGGCCCGCTCACTTGCATCGGGGTCAGGTAACTTCATTGGCATCCTGGTGGTTGATTTGCACAACCTTATTTACACCGAAGTAGCCGACCTGGCCCGCCGGGCCCTTCTAGAGCGTGGCCAACAAACCTTCATGGCCGCTGCCATCATTTCAGAGCGCAAAGGCAAGAAATTTGTTGAAAAATCAACGATTCAAGCACTTTTGGACCTCAGGCCAAACGGCATCATTGTGGTTGGTGACCTCCCGGAAGAGTCGGCGCTGGCCTCGATCCCAGATTCCGTACCTATTGTTAAGACCATCGCGACCCTGCGCAAAAAAGACCGCGCGGTTTCAATTCGAAGCGACGATAAAGAGGCAATGTCTCTAGTGGTTCGCCACCTAAGGCTTCGCGGCCACAAGAAGATCCAATACATTGGCCCAACTGACGGTGCTGTATCGGATGAACGACTTGCGGCATTCAAGCTAGCCATGGAGAATCAGGGCCTAACGCCTAAGGTTTCAACCTGTGAACGTACCGAGGCAGCGGCTAATTCGGCTGCCAAGGCAGCGCTCGCCGAAAAGAATCCGCCTACAGCGTTGGTCTTCTTTAATGATGTCTTGGCAGTGGGCGCCCAGCAGGCTGTTGCCGATCACGTTGCCGCCGGTAAGCCATTTGTGGCAGTGACCGGATTCGACAATACCTATTTATCTGAACTTAGCCAGATTTCGCTAACCACTATTGAGCCTGAGAAGGAAGCGATTGCCCTTAAGGCAGCGGAGCTAATCACCGATCCTGAATTGGTGGCGTCAATGGCTGGCCAAGAAATCCTCATGGTGCCAAGGCTTATTGTTAGAAAGTCAACCGACAGCTCCCTTTAGCCAACGTTATCTAATCGTGTCCATTTAGATTTGACATTTATTCAGCCGAGGTAGAAAATTGGACCGTTCCAGAGTTATCTGGTCCAATTCAAGTCAGAGTGAAAGATCGCAATGGAGCGCAAGAACCTAATCATCGGTGGGAATTTTGTCACACCAAAGTCCGGGGCTTTTGAAGAAGTTCGTTCACCCTTTGACAACCGCGTTGTTGGGGAAGTAGCCACCGCGAATCTTGAAGATGTAAATGCCGCACTTGGTGCAGCCACTGCTGGTTTCGAAAAGTGGCGCCGCACTCCTGCTCACGAACGCTTCGCAATTATGTTGAAGGCCGGAGCGCTTGCCGACGAGCGTCAAGAAGAAATTGCACAAATCATCACCGCTGAGAACGGCAAGAGTTTGATTGAAGCTCGCGGTGAAGCCAGCCGCTCTGGCGAAATTATTCGCCTTGCTGCCTTCGAGGGATCACAGCTTTACGGCGAGACACTTCCGCTTGATGCAAACAAAGGAACCGGTTTCGACAAAGTTGGTTTCACAATTAAGCAGCCGGTTGGCGTTGTCGTTGCAATCACACCTTTCAACTACCCAGCACTTCTAGTGCTGCACAAACTTGCACCTGCACTTGCAGTTGGAAATGCTGTTGTTTTGAAGCCAGCACGTTCAACCCCACTTACCGCAATTGCACTTGCACAGTGTTTCATCGATGCAGGTTTGCCAGAAGGTGTGCTTTCAGTTCTTACCGGTTCGGGCGGATTGCTTGGCGACGCTTTGGTTTCTGACAAGCGCGTTCGCAAGGTTTCATTCACAGGGTCAACCAAAACCGGTGAACACATCGCACGCGTTGCCGGAGTTAAAAAACTTTCTCTAGAACTTGGTGCATCTGGTCCAGTAATCGTTTTGAAAGACGCAGACATCGAATACGCGGCAAACTCAATCTCACTTGGTGGTTACATCAACGCAGGTCAGGTATGCATATCTGCACAGCGCGTGATTATTGAAGATTCAATCATGGACGAGTTCCTTGCGGCTCTAAAGCCAAAGGTAGAAGCAATCAAGGTAGGCGACCCAAAGGGAGCCGACACCAAGGTTGGAACTTTGATCTCCAAAGAAGAAGCCGACCGCGTTGCCGCATCAATCAAGACTGCGGTTGCTCAAGGTGCGACATTGCTCACCGGTGGTCAGCAAGACGGCGCAGTAATTCAGCCAGCAATTGTCACCAATGTTGATCCTGATTCTGCATTTGCACAAGATGAACTATTCGGCCCGGCGGTTGCAGTCAGTGCGGCACGCGATGTTACTCATGCAATCGAATTGGCAAACAACACCATTTATGGTCTTGGTGCTGGTGTTTTCACTAACAACATGAACTCAACAATTCAGGCAATGCGCGAAATTGAATCGGGCGTTGTTCACATCAACTGGACTCAGTTGTGGCGTGCCGATCTAATGCCTTACGGCGGCATGAAGGCAAGCGGAATTGGTAAAGAAGGTCTACGTTCTGCAGTTGCAGAAATGACAGAAGTAAAAACCGTAATCATGCACGGTCAAGCGTGGGCATAGGGAAATAAGGAGATCAAAATGGTTACACCTAACTATGGCGAGACTGTTCGACTAACCGTTGCGCAGGCTGTCGTAAAGTACATCGCAGCTCAGTACTCAGTGAGCGACGGCGTGCGCAAGCGATTTGTTCCCGCAGCAATGGGTATCTTTGGTCACGGCAACGTTGCCGGTTTGGGCCAGGCACTTGATCAACTAAGTGACGAGCTGCCTTTTGTTCAGGGCCGAAACGAGCAGGCACTTGGTCACGCAGCCACCGCATTTGCTAAGCAGACCCGCCGTACTCAGGCAATCGCCGTAACTGCTTCGATCGGTCCTGGTGCGCTAAACCTAGTTACCGCTGCGGGTACAGCAACCGTAAACCGCATTCCTCTTTTGCTTCTACCTGGTGACACCTACGCGACTCGCCGTCAGGGCCCAGTTCTGCAGCAGCTTGAAAATCCAAGCGCACCAGATCTAACCGTTAACGATGCTTTCCGTCCGGTCTCGCGTTTCTTTGATCGCATCAATCGCCCAGAGCAATTGCTGTACTCACTGCCAAAAGCTTTCCGTGTTCTTGCAAACCCAGTTGAGACTGGTGCAGTAGTTATTTCACTGCCACAAGACGTTCAATCACACGCCTTTGATTTTCCAAAGAGTTTCTTTGAGCCACACGACTGGAAGATTCGCCGACCAGAGCCAAGCCTTGACGAAGTAGCTGAAGTTGCAGCCGCGATCAAGCAGGCGAAAAATCCACTGATTATTGCCGGTGGTGGAATCATTTACTCAAACGCAACTGCAGAACTTGAAGCACTTGCCGACGCAACTGGAATTCCAGTGACCGAGACTTTTGGTGGCAAGGGTGCAGTTCAGAAGAAAGCCGACTGGGCTGCTTGGGGAATTGGCCTTGAGGGTTCACCTGAGACCAACAAGCTGGCCAACAAGGCAGACCTAATTATTCACATTGGTACTCGCTTGACAGACTTTGCAACTGCATCGCAGTCAATTTTCCAGAACCCAAACGTAAAGTTTGTTTCAATCAACGTTTCAGAGTTCGACGGCATCAAGCAGGGCGCGACCACAATCGTTGCGGACGCAAAACTTGCACTTGCTGCTTTGACCAAGGCCGTTGCTGGTTACAAGGTTCCTGCAGAGTGGACTAAAGAAGTTATTGAACGAAACGCAGTTTGGGTTAAGGCTCGTAACGCTGCACTTGATGTCAACTACACATTCGACAAGTCAACTCTTGACCCTGCATTCTCAGAAGACACCGATGCGACCATCACCCAGGGTCAGTTGCTTGGTGTGCTGCAGAACCACAGCCGTTCAGGTGACGTAATCATCGCCGGTGCTGGTGGCCCTCCGGGAGACGTTCAGAAAGTTTGGGATGCAACCGAGGGTCGCTTTGCACACCTAGAGTTTGGTTTCTCTTGCATGGGATATGAGTTGCCAGCGGCTATCGGTGTTCGCCTTGCAAACCCAAACCCAGCAAACCGAATCACCACCTTCATTGGTGACGGAACCTGGACCATGGCACCAACCGAATTGGTGACCGCGGCTCAGGAGCGTTTGCCGCTGACCATCGTGGTTTCTGAAAACCACGGCTACCAGGTGATTCGTCGCCTACAGATGTGGCGCGTGGGTAACAGCTTTGGAAACGAATTCCGCTACCGCCAGGATGGACCGGTTGTTACCGAGTCGGCCGAAGCAAAGGGCAAGGCTCCGCGCCTTGAGGGAGACTACCTATTCCTTGACATCGTGAAGATGGCTGAGGGCATGGGGGCCAAGGCATTCCGCCCAGTTACCACAGCTGAGTTCGCAAAGGTTCTTGACGACACCCGCGACGAAAAGGGCCCGGTTGTGATTGTGGTGCCAACCATTCCTCACGCTAACCTTCCGGCTTCAGAAGTTTGGTGGGACGTTGCTCCGGCTGAGGTATACGAGAACTCACCTTGGATTCAGGCAACTGCCGATGACTACAACGCCGGTCTAAAGACTCAGAGACTGCACTACTAATGACGTCTCCACTTAGCCGCGGCGGCTTTTTAGAAACCCTAAAGAAGGGTCAACTTACCGTTGGTACCTTCTTGGGTTTGGCCTCGCCATTGGCAGCCGAGGTCGCTGCGGTTAACGGGGTCGACTGGGTGTTGCTAGATCTTGAGCACGGCGGCGGTGGCGAAGAACAAGTTTCACCAACCGTAGTTGCCTCTGGTGGTTACGGCGTGCCAACTCTGGTTCGCGTTGAATCATACGAGCGCATTCGAATTGGTCGTGTTCTAGACGCTGGCGTTGCCGGCGTGATGATTCCTCGCGTTGACACAGTAGAAGAAGTCAAGGCTGCTGTTAAGCACATGAGTTACCCACCAAATGGTGACCGCGGAGTAGCAACTTATAACCGTGCAGTTGCTTGGGGCAAAGACCTAGAAGCTTTGAACCCGGTTAGCAAGTCAGCTTGCTTAATTCAGATTGAGACCCTTGGTGCGCTTGCCGCAGTTGAAGAAATCGCGGCCGTTCCCGGAGTAGACGCACTTTTTGTTGGCCCACTTGATTTGAGTTATGCACTTGGTGTTCCACGTGATTTCAAAAACCCAAAGTTCTTAGAGGCACTGCAGAAAGTTCTAGACGCTGCAAATGCTCAAAACAAAGTTGCCGGAATCTTGGCTTCAGATACAACCATCGCTCGCTTCTATGTAGAGATGGGTTTTAAATTCATTGCAATCGGTTCAGATTCAACACTGATGGCAAAAGCAATTTCAGACGCAGTAACCGAAATTAGAAAGTAGAAATAATGTCAAACTCACCTCGCACAGTTGGCGTTGGACTAATCAGTGTTGGTTGGATGGGTAAAGTACACAGCCGTGCTTACCAGTCTGTACCTGTGGTCTACCCTGAACTTGGCATTAAGCCTCGTCTAATCATTGCTGCAGATACAGCGCAGGATCGCGTTGACTATGCGGTAAATGTTTTGGGTTACGAAGAAGGAACTCTTGACTATCACGACGTTCTAAACCACCCTGACGTTGAAGTTGTATCAATATGTGCGCCAAACTTTTTGCACGCAGAAATCGGTATCGCAGCAGCCAAGGCTGGCAAGGCGTTCTGGATTGAAAAGCCAGTTGGTCGCGGTGCAGAAGAGACTGAGGCAGTTGAGGCAGCCGCTAAAGAAGCAGGCGTAATTTCAACCATCGGTTTCAACTACCGCAACGCTCCAGCGGTTGAGCACGCCAAGAAGATCATCGCTGAGGGACAACTTGGTCGCATCACCAACCTTCGTGGAACTTTCTTTGCTGACTACTCGTCAGAGCCAAACGGTGCACTTTCATGGCGCTTCATTCGCAAGCTTGCCGGTAGCGGTGTACTTGGCGACTTGATGGGTCACCTTGCAGACCTAATGCACTACGTAGTTGGCCCGATCGCAGAAGTATCGGCTCTAACCAAGACCGTATACACCGAGCGCCCAGTTCAGCAGATGGGTGTGGGAACACACTTTGACGTTATTGAAGGCGGAGAAAAGGGCCCGGTAGAGAACGAGGACTACGGAGGCATGTTGGTGCGCTTTGCTGATGACGCCGTTGCTGCAGGTGCGGTTGGAACCCTCGAGGCTTCACGCGTTTCGGTTGGCCCGCGTGCGAGCTACAACTTTGAGATTTATGGCACCGAGGGCTCACTGAAGTGGGACTTCGAGCGCATGAACGAACTTGAGGTTGCAATCGGCCGCAAGGGCCTTCACCTTGGCTATCAGCGCATCATGGTTGCTCCTGGCTTTGGCGACTTCTCTCACTTCCAGCCAGGTGCTGGAACCGGCATGGGCTACGACGACCTAAAGACCATCGAGGCACGTAAGTTCCTTGAGTCATTTATCGGTGGCAAGTCAGTGAACTCAAACATTCACGACGCAGTTGCTTCGGCCCGTGTAATTTCTGCAGCCGAAAAGTCTGCTGAGTCAAAGCAGTGGGTAACCGTTGCTCCCGTTGCTGGCACCACCGCCGCAAAGAAGTAACTAAACGTGCAGATTGTTGTTGGCCTTGGGCCGGTTGATACCCACGTGGTGCAACCGGTTCTTGGCGACAATGTAAAGTTTGTCGCCAACCCAACAGACACCGATATCGCCGAGGCCGTTGGCGCAATAGTTCGTGCGGCATTCAAGTTTGATGCAGCGCAATTTGCAAAAATGCCAAACCTAAAAGTAATTGCACGCACCGGCGTGGGAACCGAGCTCGTTGATCTTGATGCAGCTTCGGAAAAAAATGTTCCGGTCGTAATTACTCCGGGTAGCAACACCAACGCTGTTGCCGAAGGCGCTATTGCCCATGCACTTCACTTGACCAAGCGCCTGGGTCCGTTGACTAAGGTTGTCGCAAGCGGAAACTGGAATGACAAAAATAAATATCCAGTTGGCGATTTTGAATCTCGCACCATTGGCATCGTAGGTTTTGGGCGCATTGGCCGCCGCGTTGCAAAACTTGCCGAAGCGTTTGACATGAATGTTTTGGCCTACGACCCGTTCGCGCAGATTCCCGCCGCGAATGCAGTTGCCGATCTTGCTGACTTGGTTTCACGCAGTGATGTAATTACGCTTCACGTTCCGCTAACTGATGAAACTCACCACATGATTAATGCGGAATTGCTAGAGAAATTTAATGACGGAGCGGTACTTGTTAACAGTGGCCGTGGTCCGCTGCTTGATCTTGACGCAGCGCTGGCAGCTTTGAATTCAGGAAAACTTGGGGGGCTGGGTCTAGATGTTTTCGATGAGGAACCACCCGCGCATCACTCGGTGTTCGATCATGAAAATGTTGTACTCACCCCGCACGTAATGGGGTTGAGCCTACAATCAACCAAGCAAACTTTCATCGACGCCGCCATCGGTGTTCGTGATGTATTAGAAGGTCGCGCTCCTCGCGCGGTCGCAACCAAATAACAAAAGGGAAAATAATGGCAAACGTAAAGATTGCTGGCGCACC
>JBEGTF010000017.1:0-14423 GCA_041179545.1 Actinomycetota bacterium
TGACCAGATTGTGAAGATGCGCCTAGACTCGATCGAGTTTGCCGCCGAAACAGTAAACGATCGAATTCGTTTTGAAGCCGAAGCCAAGTTGCCAACCACTCACGGTGACTTCCGAGTCCGTGGTTATTACGATGTTCGAACAACAGCTGATCACGTTGCAATCATTGCGGGCAACCCAACGGGTGACGACGTGTTGATTCGCATGCACTCCGAGTGCATCACTGGTGAAGCATTTGGCTCACTCAAGTGTGAATGTGGCCCGCAACTTGATTTCGCTCTAGACCAAATCGCCAACGACCCTAAAGGTGGCATCGTGATTTACCTTCGTGGCCAAGAGGGTCGCGGCATCGGTCTGCTGAACAAGCTAAAGGCCTATGCTCTGCAAGACAAGGGCTACGACACCGTAGATGCGAACCTGGCTCTTGGGCTACCGAGCGAGGCGCGCGAATACGGAGCCGAACGAGGCCGGCATCAAGGTGAATTCTTTCGTGCCTGTAATTGTTGGTGCTGCTACTCAGAACGAGCAGTACCTAGAAACCAAGCGTGCCCGAATGGGTCACATGATTCCGGAGGGAAAGTAAATGAGCGGAGCGGGAGCCCCAAAGATTGAGATTGATGCAAGCGGTCTCCAGGTTGCAATTGTCGTAACTAGCTGGCATCCAGAAATTACCGACGCCCTGCTTGCCGGCGCCGAGCGCGCCCTGCAAAAAGCGGGCAATGACACCTATGAAGTTTGGCGTGTGCCTGGTGCATTTGAGCTGCCACTTGGTGCGCAGAAGGCGATTGATGCCGGTGCCGAAGTTGTGATTGCTCTTGGTGTTGTAATCCAGGGTGAGACTCCGCACTTTGAATACGTTTGCTCCTCAGCCACCGATGGCCTTACTCGTGTGCAACTAGACAGCGGCGTGCCCGTTGGGTTTGGTTTGCTGACAGTAGACGACGCACAGCAGGCACTTGATCGTGCGGGCCTTGAAAACTCTAAGGAAGACAAGGGTGCGGAAGCCGTAGAGGCCGCAGTCCTGATGGCTAGACTCTAAGCATGATTACAACAGCAACGCTTTTACGCGACTTAATACTTGTCCTGCACTTTGTGGGTCTTGCTTCTCTACTCGGCGGATTTCTAGTTCAGATTAAGACTCTTAAGTCAGGCACATCAAAAATAATCCCAGCCATGATTCACGGTGCATGGACCATGCTAATTACTGGGCTGCTTCTTGTGGGGATTCGAGAATGGATGTCAGCACTTGACCCATCTTCGGCAGAGCTCGACAACATAAAGGTTGCGGTCAAGTCAATTGTTGTCACCCTGATTTTGGTTTTTGTGATGATCAATCGCAAGAAAGATACTTTGAAGTCCAGCACTATGGCTCTTATCGCTGGGTTGACCGTTCTGAATGTGGTTCTAGCGGTCTTCTGGTAAGGCTCCAAAAGTAAAACCCCCTCGAAAAATCGAGGGGGTTTTACTTTTAACTTTTACTATCGAACCAGAACTTGAGTCTGAACCGGAGTTGATTCTCCCGATGGATTAACCGCAATCACTCGATATGTGTTTATCCCCTTTGGAGGTAGAGCAAAACGACGAGTCATGGTTGAACCATCCAATTGCAAGGTTGGTGTCTCAGTTACCCATACTCCATTAACCAGTCGCTGCACTAGGTAACTGGCTGAACTGTAACCACCAAGATCTGTGGGCGCACGGAAGCTTAGAGTTACCCCAACTGAACTGCTTGAAATGTTCAGATAGCTCACACTTGACGCAGCGGTTAAGGGTGCCATGAAATTAACTACGTTCGACAGTTCTGATACGCCAGCGCCTTGAGTGTAGGCCACTACTCGGTACTGCCAGGTAACACCCTTGGCTGGACCGCTAATTCTCATAGACAATGTTGTTGGCGCCGCGTAGTAAGAGGCCCAGGTTGTGCCACTATTACGACTGATCTGAACCTGGTACTGGGTGAGCGCAGAGCCACCAAGTGAAGCAGGCGCCTGCCAGCTAACATTCACGATGCCAGTACCGGACTGAGCAACGGCAACCTGCTGGGGTGCTGAAGCCCGAATCGCTGGAACCTGATAGTTCCACTGGCTTGATCGCAACGATGTGCCAACCGAGTTCACCGCGAAGATGCGAATGCCTACGATTGTGCCTGGTAGATCGCGGGCGATGTTCAGAGTTAGAACTGTTGGGGCAAGCTCGGCCAACTGTGACCAGACCCCAGCAACAGATTTCTCAACGACATAGCCGGTGATTTCAGTGCCACCGTTATCGTAAGGCTTACGCCAAGTAACCGTGTAGGTACCATCAACATTTGAACCCTTTGCAGAAATTACTGGCTCGCTTGGAACGGTGAGTGCAGTTTTGATAAAATCGGTTTCTTTAGTCACACCCTTTCCAAAAAGAGTGTTTGCTGAAACTCGGAACTTAACACTTGCTCCCTTTGCCGGTGCAGATGTTGAGTATGCAGTACCTGTTCTGACGTAACTTAGGACGCCCCAAGTAATACCAGCATCTAGGCTTCGTTCAACTACGTAATACGCGATTGGTGAACCGCCTGTGTTTGCTGGAGCAACCCAATTTAGGGCAACAGTCGAACCGGTAATTGTAGAGGTTAGGCCCGAAACAGCTTCGGCTTGAACGTAGGGGAAGTTGGTCTTCATGGAAGTTGGAGCAGAATTTCCAACAGCATTTTGCGCTGAAACTCTCACTTCAACTACTGATCCAGGGGCTTCCTTTTCAAATGCGAATGTGGTGGCAGTTGCAGTTCCCGCGAGAGTCCAGACTCCCCCAACAAAACGCTCAATCGAGTAACCACTTATGGCCGAACCGCCATTGTCCAACGGCGCCAACCAGGTGAAATTCAACCTGCCGCTAGCATCTACCTTGCTGATAAGTGAGCGCGGTGCGCTAGCTACTGTGCTTGGAATTTCTACCGAAACCGCGGCACTGTAGTTTCCGTAGGCAGCCAAAGTGTAAGCAACCACACGGTATTTAGCCGAGGTGCCCTTGGGCGCAGCTGCTACGGTCAAGGTTCGGCCAGCCGCATTAATCGAACCGGCAGATGACCATGTTGAACCACCGTCGCGACTTACCTGAACGTAATAGGTGCTAATTGGCGATCCGCCGGTGTTTTCCGGGGCCTGCCATGAAACTGTGACCTTGGTGAATGTGGAGTCCAAAACTGCAGTAACACCGATAGGTGCATCTGCTTTGTTGTAAGGAACCTGAATGTTTACAACAGCACTCGCAGGGCTTGAGCCGATTGAGTTGATTGCAGTTACTCGATAAGCGGTGCGAAGCCCAGGGCCGCCTCGCTTTTCAACCCAGCTACGAGCATCTGCCGCGGCTGTGGTTGCTTCGGTCCAAACGTTGTCTATGGTCTTTTCAATAAGGTATCCGGTGATAGCTTCGCCACCGTTATCCGCAGGAGCTGACCAACGCAAGGTGATTTCATCAGTTCCTGACAAAGCAACCGATGCGGTTGGTGAGTTAGGGGCACCCTTTGGCGAACTAACTGTCACTTCATTTGAAACCGCACCTATACCAACGTTGTTTCTTGCAGCTACGCGGTACTTCCAAGTTGACCCCTTCAATGGAGCAAAGGTAAGAATGTTAGTAGCTACTGTGCTGGCTACCGGCTCCCAAACGGTGCTTGAGTTTTTGTTTAGGTAGACCTGGTAAGAGGTAATCGGTGCACCACCGTCAAGTTCAGGTGCACGCCAAGTTAGAGTCACCTTGCCGTTTGCGTCAATTGCCGAGGCAACTAGTTCGGCTGGAGCTCCTGGTAATGCCGCTCTACCGGACAATGTAAGCGGTGCAGTTGGATCACCAAGACCATTAATGTTCTTAGCAATTACTCGGTAGGTCTCGCTCTGGCCAACGGTTAAGTTTGGCACCTGCACGAGTCGAGAAGTTACTGAATAAGTATTAACCCACTCTGCAGCAACTTTCTTTTGCACTACATAACCAGTGATTGTTGAACCGCCGGTTGAAAGTGGCGCATTCCAGAACAAGTAGGTGGTGCCGGTGCCGTAGCTAATTCGGAATGCCTGCGGGGCTGTTGGCACATTGCTGGCCGTATTAAGCCTTACCGGCGCACTGCTCACTCCAATTACTTGATTGATTTGTGCAGCAACGGTAATTGCATAGCTGGAATTTGAGACTAATGAATTAATTACCAACGAGTTTGTGTTGGAAGTGAAGGAGACGACTGAGCCACCTGCCAAAGGAGTTGCGGTTACCAGATAACTGGTCACGGCCATTGCACTTGGTGATGTGACTACATCCCAAGTGATGGTGGCACCGGTTGCGGTAGGAGCGCTGACCACAACATTTTGCGGAGCAGGAATGTTAGTGGTGTTGGTTGTAGCGTTTACCAAAGCAACGGTTGCCGACTTGCCGGCAGAGTTTTGCGAGAAAACCCTAAAGCTATATTCCACACCGGTAGTAAGCCCACTGATCAGAGCTGTGGTGTTGGTTGGTGTGGCCACGGTAACCCAGGCTGTGCCCTGCTTCTGCTCGACAACGTAGTTTGCAATTGAACCGCCAGGGTTGTTGGTTGGCGGATTCCAGTTGAGCTGAACCATGGTTGGACCGGCAATCGCAGTCAGTGATTCAGGGGCACTTGGGATGCCAACTTGGGTGCTCACCTTGATTTCAGATGAGTAAAGTCCTGAGCCGACCGCGTTTGAGGCGCCAACTTTCACCTGGTACACAGTTGCTGAGTTAAGAGGAGAAATGGTGAGTTCCGTTGACCCGCCAACACCTATGCTGCTCCAGTAGAGAGTTCCGTTTACCTTGTAGAGCACGCGGTAGTTGAGGATTGGTGACCCGCCGTCGTATTGCGGAGCCACCCAGCGGACTGTTGCCGAATTAGCTGTGGCTGAAACGAAAGATAATCCAGTTGGTGCATCTGGTGCATTTATTACCGGGTTTGGGTTTGGTGCGGGAGTCGGCAAGCCTCGAGTAAAGGCATTGTTGACCAAAATGTTTCCGCTTGGGCTCAGTGCATTGTTAACCCCGTTCAAGATTCCACCGGCACGAATTGCATTAGTGGCCTGGGCAGGTGTGGCCGATGGATTTTGGCCAAGGTAGAGTGCGGCTATCCCGGCAACGTGCGGAGTTGCCATTGAAGTACCACTCATTTGAGCTGAACCATTTGGATCACTTGCTCTAGCAGAGGTGATGCTTGAACCCGGAGCAAAAACGTCAACGCAGTCGCCGTAGTTTGAGAATGGAGATCGCGCATCGCGACTGTCTGAAGATCCAACTGTTATTGCAGATGGTGCTGAAGCTGGTGAGTAGTAGCAGGCGTTGTTGTTGTCATTACCAGCTGCTACAACATTCAGGATTCCCATAGAGTTCAGTTTTTCAACAGCTGCTGTGAGGCTGGCAGTATTTCCCCCGCCGATGCTCATATTTACTACAGCGGGGGTTCCCTTGGGGTGATTTGCCGCAATCCAGTCCAGACCAGAAACTACACCGGTGATGGTTCCCGAACCTGCACAGTTAAGTACCTTTACAGAAATAACTGTTGCCTTTTTTGCAACACCAAACTTGGTTCCGGCAATTGTTCCAGCAACGTGAGTTGCGTGTCCATGGCAGTCAGTAGTGGTGTTTCCTGAACCGGTGGCATCAAATCCTGGAAGGGTGCGGCCGGCAAATTCTGGGTTATCTAACTGCACACCCGTATCAACAACGTAAACACGCACGCCTTCACCGGCAGAATCAGGATAGGTGTACTTATTGTCTAAAGCTGTTTGGGCTTGGTCGATTCGGTCAAGGCCCCAAGATGAGGAAGGTTCATCGGTTCCGAAAAGCTGCATAGGGGCATCTGGAATTACCTGCAGCACGTTTGGGTCCGCAGACAAAGCATTTGCATCAGCGAGAGTTAGGTTGAGGGTAAAACCATCGAGCACGAAGTCGAGCTCGTCGATAGGTCGCTCACCAAGTGCGGCGATGGCCTTGCGCATCTGTAGGTCAGTGCCCGGCTTCACGATAACCAGGTAGTTGGCACGCTCCTCAACCGCAAACGCCTGAAGCGGCGACTGAGCAAAAACAATCGCGAATGCCAACCCGATAGCGGTAACTAGCTTGATTCGACGCAAAGCAATAGACATAAAGACCCCCGGAGTCACATTTCCTTTGCCTTCAGGCTACTCCTGACTGGCGACATTATGGGAGACCTATTAATCGAGGCTTTCCGCGGTTTTTACCTTGCTAGGTTAGATATATGCCCAAAATCAAAGCCCCGGAGCTGGGCGCTGCAAAGAAGCTGGGCAACAGGCGAATCACTGGCAAAGAGCAGTACTACACGCCAACCGAGCTAGCCGAGAAGCTAATGGCCGAGGTGTTGACATTCGTGCCAGATCTGGCCAACCGCAAAATTCTTGAACCCGCAGGGGGCACCGGATCCTTTCTAAAGGCTGCCGCAAAAATTGGGGCCAAAGACTTTTTATCTTTCGATATTGAACCAAAGCACGCCAACGTGACCAAGGCAAACTTTCTTGAGGCCAAACTCACCGGCAACAACGCCGTGACGATTTCGAACCCGCCATTCGGCCGCAATAACTCGCTCTCAATACCTTTCTTTAACAAGGCGGCTGACCACAGCGAATTCATCTGCTTCATCGTGCCGCGCTCCTGGCGCAAGTGGTCTGTGATTAATCGTCTTGACCGCCGCTTTCACCTGATTGCCGATCACGATATCCAGATTGATTATGAAGACGATGCCGGCGAGAAGTTATCGGTGAAAAATGGCTTGGCCACCTGCTTCCAGATTTGGCAGCGCAAAGTAACCCTCAGACCTAAGTACTCCGTCGCCGATCATGGCATCGTCGAAAAGACAGATGCCGCTGGTGCCGATGTGGCGCTGACAATTTTTGGTTTTGGCTGCGGCAAAGTGCTGACAGATTTTGAGCGCAAGCCCAACACCACGAAGATGTTTTTAAAGCTTCGCCACCCCGATGCCCTAGCGGCCCTGCAGAGCGTGGACTATTCAAAGTTTTATAAGAACACCGCATACACCGAAGCGCTTTCGCTGCAGGAGATTAACTACCTACTGAATGAGCGAATCCTTGGGAATCCACATCTATTAGAAAAGGTTGACTAAAGAATGAGCATGATGGGTGGCCGCGGCCGCGGTCCGATGAGGCCAGCTAGGGATAAAAACGCACCAAAGGCAAAGTTCAGCCAACTCTGGCCGTACCTAACCGAGCACAAGGGTGCGCTGATTGTTGCGGTGGTGCTGTCGCTTATCGGTGCTGGAGTTAGCCTGGCGCAGCCGCTAGTGGTTGGCCAGGTAATTACTGCCGTGCAAGAGGGTAAGGATCTTGGCTACCTAGTTTGGATTCTGATTGCTGTCGTAATCGGTAGCGCGGTTGCCAGTGGTGCTCTTTACTACGTGCTCGCCAAAGCCGGCGAGGGCGTGGTGCTCTCGGCTCGAGGTCAACTTGCCACTCGCCTACTGCGCCTGCCAATTCCGGAATACGATCTTCGCCGCACCGGAGACCTTGTCTCCAGAGTTTCATCAGACACCACGCTGCTTCGCGCGGTTCTAACTCAGGGATTGGTCGATGCGGCCGGTGGTGTCTTGATTTTCGTTGGCTCTGTGATTGCGATGGCAATTATTGACCCGATTCTCCTTGGCCTAACCCTGCTGATGATTTCCATCGCGGTTGCGTCCATCGGTTTCTCAGCGCGCAGGATTCGCTCGGCGACCACCAAGGCACAGGAGCGAGTTGGCGATATGTCGGCCTCGGTTGAGCGGGCACTTTCAGCGGTGCGCACCATTCGCGCCGCCAGCGCCGAGACCCGCGAGAGCAAGCAGATTGAAGAAGATGCCCGCGAGGCGTACCTTCAGGGAGTCAAGATTGCCCGAATCAACGCCGGCGTCACACCGATAGGTGGCCTGGCAGCCAACGGAGCATTCATTGTGGTGCTTGGCGTTGGTGGTTACCGCGTTGCCAGCGGCGATACCCCGGTGGCCAGCCTCGTGACATTTATTCTTCTTATGTTCCTAATGATTAGGCCGGTGGGTCAGGCATTCGGTGCCTACAGTTCTGTGCAAACCGGACTTGGCGCTCTTGCTCGCATTCAAGAAGTTTTGGACCTGCCACTGGAAGACACCGATGCCGAGCGCAAAGAAACTCCAAAGCGCAAAGCGGTCAACAACACCGCAATTGAATTCAAAAAGGTTTCATTCGGCTACGCAGGAAGCCCAAACCCTGATGGCACAGTTTCAGAGTCACGCGCCGTGCTTGACAAAGTTTCATTTGCGATTGAACGCGGTTCGCGAGTTGCAATCGTGGGGCCATCTGGGTCTGGTAAATCAACTACCTTCTCGTTGATTGAACGTTTCTACGAACCAAGCAGCGGTGAAATTTTGCTTGATGGTCAGCCGGTACAAACAATCACTCGTGGCGCACTTCGCTCACAGATTGGCTACGTTGAGCAGGACGCTCCGGTTCTTGCCGGCAGCATTCGCGAGAATTTGCTGATTGGTGCGCCAGATGCAACCGACAAACAACTCAAGGAGGTTTTGCGCGAGGTTAACCTGACAGATGTCCTGAAGCGGGACAAGCGCGGACTCGATGCAGAAGTGGGCGAACAGGGCATCATGCTCTCAGGCGGTGAACGTCAGCGATTGGCGATTGCCCGCACTCTGTTAGCTGCTCCCCCAATTTTGTTGCTTGATGAATCAACCTCAAGTCTCGATGGAATTAACGAACAGCTCATGCGTGAGGCAATTGACTCTGTTGCAAAGAACCGCACCATGATTGTGATTGCCCACAGGCTCTCAACGGTGATCGACAGCGACCAAATCATCGTGCTTGAAAAGGGCAAGATTCTGGGCGTTGGCACCCACAAGCAACTGGTCAAATCCGTACCTCTTTATAAGGAGTTGGCGAAGAGCCAGATGCTGGCCTAAAGCTCAAAAGAGGCCGAAAGAGCCGACGTAAGGTCGATTCAAATCGAATGTTACGAAGAGTTTCGTAATCTTACGGAGTGCTACGCACCCCTTAGCGCTTGGCGCGGGTAGATAGGTAATCTTGGGGAAATCCCAGAAACCAAAGGAAGCCCAGCATGCCGCTATTCGTAGCCGAGATTGACACTACAGAAGATTCAAACATTGAGTCTGTGCTTAGCAAGACATCCCATGCCGCTAGCCAAAACGGTGGCGAATTCATCGAGAGCCAAGTAACAGCGAACCACAATCGTGTTTTTGCAGTACTCGAACACACAGATATCAACGTCCTTCGTCAAGACCTAGCCGCAGCCGGACTAAAAATAGACGAGCTGGCGTCCGTTCGACTCATTGGTGCCGAACTTGAGGACATTAAGAAACTGAAGCCTGCCGGTCAATACTTGGTTGAATGGGACTTCCCCGAGGGGCTAACCATGGACAAGTACCTTGCCCGCAAAGCCGAAAAGTCTCCGCTATACAACGACATCGAGGATGTTAAGTTTTTGCGCACCTACGTTCGAGAAGATATGGTGAAGTGCCTTTGCTTCTATGACGGCGACAGCGAAGACGCGGTAGTTGCCGCTCGCCAGGTTGTTGACACTCCGATTTCTCGCTTGCACAAGCTTGAGGGTTAGCTATGCCTACCGCGACATTTCCAAATCTTCTTGATCGCATCGAGGAGTCGGCCAAGAATACTGACCAGCAAGTTTCACCAGACAACAATCTCCGCGAGACCCTACTTGAGATTGTTGCTTCTGGGTTTACTGAGTACGGCTTATCTGACAGTTCAGAACCGATTGCTGCTCAGGCTGAAGTTATTCACTCTCTGGCTACTAAATGCGTAAGTTCGGCCTTCGTAACTTGGTCGCATCGAATGACCATCGAATACATCGACCGTTGGGCGAGTGATGAAATCAAGTCAGAGTTTCTAAAGGATCTCCGCGCTGGAAACCGAGTTGGTTCCACAGCCTTAGCCACTGCACTTGCAGATAAATCAGGAAAAGAAGTTCTCCCAATAACTTTCGAAGAAGTTGACGGTGAATTTCTCATAACTGGCGTCATTCCTTGGGCGTCAAATCTGTACCACGACACCCTGATCGTGTTTGCAGCGCGCAATGAAAAAACAGAGGAAAGAGTTATTTTTACTTCGGTTCTTTCTGCAGAGGGAACGTCAGTGAAACCAGCCGGTGAATTGCTAGGGCTGAACGCGACAGCTTCAGGAACAGTGAAATTCGATGGCCTTCGTCTTCCTGCTACGAATGTTTTAACTCGTGATGTGAATTTTTTTCTTGGTCAGATGCGCCCGCGATTCCTGGTCTTACAATCCGCGTTCTGCCTTGGATTAACGAAAGCATCGCTAGATTCAATCGCCACCGCTCCGAGCTCTGCTCCATTTGCCTCGGACATTGCTAGGTTTCAGGCGGAGTATGACCGCCTAACTGCTGAATCGGCCAGACTTAGCGAAACCTTGGTGTCTTATCCGGCGCCTGGGAACGGTCACTCGCCACTTGAGTTCCTAAAGCTTCGTCTAGGAGCCGCGGAGTTAGCTCAAGCTGCCGCTCGTGTTGAATTGGCAACTATTGGCGGACGAGGCTACTACAGCGCAAGCGACACGTCGCGCCGAATTCGTGAATCGCTATTTCTATCGGTTCAGGCACCCACAGAAGGGAGCTTGCGTTGGGAAATCTCGCAGCTAGCCTCGTAGGCGTTTCAATAAAGCGCGGTGTGGGCCTTCGCTCTACCACCGTGGTCAAAGATCTTTCATTCGATATTTCGCGCGGTGAGATACTGGCGCTGGTGGGAACATCTGGAAGGGGCAAGACCACTGTTCTGCATGCTCTTGCCGGCTTGATCGGTGTTTCAAAGGGTGAAATTCTTCACCACTCTTACAGTGCAATAGATGGCTCCAGCTCAGATTCCGGCCGGGCGACTGGTGTCGTGTTTCAAGATTCGCTGTTGCTACCCTGGCTTACCGTAAATCAAAACATTCGACTCGGATATAAATTCAAAGCTAATCGCGGAACCGGTAAAAAAGATTTTGACGAGCGGGTTACTTCCCTGTTGGCAATCTTGGGCATAAAAGACCTAGCAAATCGCAAGGTTTCGGAACTGTCTGGCGGCCAAGCGCAGCGCGTGGCAATTGCCCGCACCGTAGCGACCCAGCCAAGAGTATTGCTACTCGATGAGCCCTTTTCCTCGCTCGATGCGACCACTCGAAGTTCACTGCAGAACTGGTTATTAGAACTTCGAAACATGTTGCACCTGACAATTGTGATTGTGACTCACGACATAGATGAGGCGCTTACATTAGCGGACCGCGTGCTTGTGCTGCCAGCTGCCGGGGAATCTCTAAAGATTTTCAATTCAATTGAAAAAAGTAAATCCAACAAAATCAAGCAAGAGATCTTGGCATCACTTGCTTCATACGAAATATAGGAAAACTCATGACAAACGAAAACCTTGAAGCCGCCTGCGCGCACGACTCAAACTCCTGGTTCGACCGCCGCACCCTTTTGCGCATCGGTGCCGCGGGGGCTGCTTCAGCCGCTGTTGTGGGTTTTGGTGAAGCAGCTCCGGCATCTGCCGCAAGCTGGACCGAGAAATTGGGCACTCTAAAGATTGGTTATCTGCCAATCACCGATGCTGCTCCTTTGCTAATTGGTAAGGCGAATGGTCTTTTCTCAAAAGCTGGGATTAAGACGGCTGACCCTACCCTGTTCCGCTCTTGGCCCGCTCTTGTTGAGGCCTTTGCAGCCAAGCAGGTTGACATCATTCACGTGTTGATGCCGCTTGCCCTTCAGCTTAAATTCGCTGCGAAACAGGATGTCAAGGTGCTCACTTGGAACCACACCAACGGATCTGCCATCACCGTTGCTAAAAACATCAATGACATAACCGAGTTGGCCGGTAAAACCGTTGCTATCCCGCACTGGTTTTCGTTGCACAACGTAATCATCCAACAGGCATTTAAGACAGCTGGACTAAAGGCGATTATTAAGGGCGATGCCAGCGCAGAGGGAAAAACCGTGAAACTGGTACCTGCAGCGCCCGCTGACATGCCGGTACAACTGGCAGCAGGTCAAATTGCCGGGTATGTGGTTGCCGAGCCTTTTAATGCACTTGCCGAAGTAAAGGGAATCGGCAAAATTTTGCGTTTCTCCGGAGACATTTGGAAGGATCACGCGTGCTGCGTAACCTTGGTGCGAGGTGACCTGGTGCAGAAGAATCCTTTGGCTGCTCAGGCCATTGCTAACGTAATCGCCGAATCTCAACTAATCATCGAACGTGACCGCAATCAAGCTGCAACTAACCTGTCTACCGGCGGCTATCTTCCACAAGATGTAAAGGCAATCAAAAAGGCACTCGCTGACTACACCACAGCGGAGTATCCAAAAGCTATTACACATCCTGAGTGGAAGTCACAAAGAATCAATTTTCAGCCGTTCCCTTTCCCTAGTTACACAGTGGAACTAATCAACCGTTTGAAGCTGACAGCTGTTGATGCTGACAAGACATTCCTCAAGAGCATCAACCTAAAGACTGCGCATGCAGATCTAGTTGCACTTGGTTTTGCTGAAAAGGCCATTGAAAAAAATGGTGGAAACGCAAAATTCGGATTACCGAAGAAACTTAGCCGTAAGGAAATTATTGCCTAATGCAAAAATTTGCTAGTGCATTGACGCGACTTGGTGCAGTTATTGCAGCTGTTCTGCTGTGGTGGCTCAGCACCGATGTGTGGTCCGCCGAGAATCCGATTCTTGGCTCTATGAGCCCAGTGGATGCCGTCGATGCACTAGCTAAGCAACTGATTGGCGGTTCAATCGTCGATACTGTTGCGGTGAGTCTTGGTCGACTTCTGGGAGGCCTCCTCATCGCAACCGTTATCGGGGTGATTCTTGGTCTGGCGATTGGTTCTAGAAAAAGAGTTGATGAAGCAACCTCGGTAATAATTCAATTCTTGAGAATGGTTTCGCCGCTCGCCTGGACCCCAATTGCGATTGTGCTGTTTGGTATTGGTAGCCCACCGGTTGTGTTTTTGATTGCAATCGCGGCTGTTTGGCCTGTGACCATGAATACCGTGGCGGGAGTTCGCTCACTGGACCCTAACTGGGGTCTCCTTGCCCGGTCGCTCGGAGCTACACCACTTGAAGTTTTGAAGACTATCGTCATTCCAGGCATCCGACCTCATGTATTGACTGGTATTCGCTTGGCGCTTGGAGTTGCGTGGATCGTGATCGTACCGGCGGAAATGTTGGGCGTAGATTCAGGCCTGGGTTACCAGATCTTGAACGCCCGCGACCAGCTTGATTATTCACTGCTTGCGGCAATCATGCTGTTGATCGGCGTGATCGGCTACACCCTCGACTGGCTCACCCAATGGGCATTCAAGCGCTGGGTAGCGGCTACCGCCTAGCAGCAAAGACAGGGCTCAACCTGGCGACAGAACCAGGAAATAGCCGGTGTTAGATTGGGTTTATGAGCCCAATGAAGCCGCTCGCCCAGTATGGCGAACCTACCGAACGTTCAACCGCACTAGCGTTAGACGCCGCAGATCCGCTGGCGAAATACAAGCAGGCTTTTCAAATTTCAGACCCAGACCTTTGCTACCTAGATGGCAATTCGCTTGGTCGCATGCCGCTTGCATCAATCAAGGCAGTAAATGATTTCTTGACCGCCGAGTGGGGCACGGAACTTGTAGATGGTTGGGCACACTGGATTGATGAGGCTCAGGCGGCCGGCAACCTTCTTGGCCGCGCAACCCTGGGTGCAGCCGAGGGTCAGACTTTGGTGCAAGACACAACATCGGTCAATTTTTATCAACTTTGTAATGCAGCTATTAAGGCGCGCCCTGGCCGCAAGACAGTAATTATTGACTCATCAAACTTTCCAACCGATCGCTACATTATTGAAGGCATCGCCAAGGATCTTGGCCTGAATCTAATCACCCTAAACAACGACGGAATGGGTGGGCCCGGTCAGGTTGATGTTGATGTCGACTGCGAACTGATTACACCTGAAGTTCTTGAACCATTTTTGAACGACGATGTTGCGCTGGTTACACTGCAGGTTATCCACTACCGCTCAGGTTCACGCCCAGATGTGAAAGCAATCACAGATCTTGTTCGTAAGCACGGTGGATTAGTTGTGTGGGACGCCTCTCACGCCGGTGGGGCAATTGATTTGCAATTCGATGAATGGGGCGTTGACCTAGCTGTTGGCTGTACCTATAAATACGGAAACTCCGGCCCTGGCTCACCGGCCTGGTTGTATGTTGCAAAATCAATGCAGTCACAGGTACTACCAACTATTCAGGGTTGGTTTGCGAATGACAAACAATTTGAAATGGGACCATTCTTTGAGCCGGCTGAGCACATCCGCCGATTCCAAATTGCTAGCCCATCAATCATGGGCATTCGTGCAGTTCAAGCAAGCTACTCAATGATTGAGGAAGCCGGCATGAAG
>JBEGTF010000018.1:0-13846 GCA_041179545.1 Actinomycetota bacterium
AGCACCGCGTGACCCACTCCGGTGCCGCGCAAATTTTCGGCGACAACCATTGAGCGAACCTCGGCGAGATCTTCCCAAAACACGTGCAGCGCACCAGCGCCAATTACGGTATCGGTGTTGTCAACGGCAACTAGAAATTCAGGAACGGCTTCGTAAAGTGAAACAAGTTCGTGGCCAAGTAACACCTTTGAACCCTCGAGCTGCTGACGCATAGCCTGAATGGCTTTTACGTCGCTAGTGCGCGCGGGGCGAACGGTGATCTGGCTGGTCATGCTTTAAGCATAGTTAAGGCAAGCCAGCCAACGATGGATTACTAGGCTTCTAGCGCACCAATCGGACCGCCAACAACTACCGGAGCAGAGTGCAGGCGAGACGAGAAGGTGAATTCCCCGTCAACAAAGTCAACATCAATGTGCGATGCGTTCTTTAGCTCACCGTGCATGATCTTCTCGCTGAGCTTGTCTTCGATTTCACGCTGAACCGCACGACGCAGTGGTCGCGCACCCAGGGTTGGATCAAAGCCAATCTCAATCAAGCGGTCCTTGGCAGCTTGAGTGACTGCGATTGTCATGTCGCGGTCTTCCAAGCGAACAGCAAGGCGCTTGATGAATAGATCAACGATCTGCACAAGCTCACTCTTGATTAGCTGTGGGAACACAATGGTCTCATCAACACGGTTCAAGAACTCAGGACGGAAACTCTTCTTAAGTTCCTCGTTGACCTTGCCCTTCATGCGCTCGTAATCGTTGGCGTTGTCGCCCTCGAGGTTGAAGCCCATTGCTCCGCGTGAAATGTCGCGAGTTCCAAGGTTTGTGGTCATGATGATGATGGTGTTCTTGAAGTCAACAACGCGACCCTGACCATCAGTTAGGCGACCCTCTTCAAGAATCTGCAATAGCGAGTTGAAGATATCTGGGTGTGCCTTTTCGATTTCGTCGAACAGCACAACGCTGAATGGCTTGCGGCGAACCTTTTCGGTTAGTTGGCCACCCTCTTCGAATCCAACGAAGCCCGGAGGCGCACCAAACAAACGAGACACGGTGTGCTTCTCGCCGTACTCAGACATGTCGAGTGAGATCAACGCGCCTTCGTCGTCGAACAAGAACTCGGCCAAAGCCTTTGCGAGCTCAGTCTTACCAACACCGGTCGGACCGGCAAATATGAATGAACCCGATGGACGGTTAGGGTCCTTTAGACCTGCGCGCTGACGACGGATTGACTTAGAGATCGCAGAGATTGCGTCTTCCTGGCCGATAACGCGCTTGTGTAGCTCGTCTTCCATGAAGATCAGCTTGGCGCTTTCTTCCTCGGTCAGCTTGAACACTGGAATGCCGGTTGCCTGGGCAAGAACCTCGGCAATTAGACCCTCGTCAACAATTCCCTGCGCTGCAACAGAGCCAGCACGGTACTGCTTCTCCATCTTGACGCGCTCAATGTTGAGCTGCTTCTCTTGGTCACGCTTAGATGCGGCCAATTCAAAGTCCTGGTCCTCAATCGCCTTTTCTTTTTCAACCTTGATCGCAACGATCTTCTCTTCAATCTCGCGAAGTTCTGGCGGTGAAGAAAGAATTGACAAGCGCAAACGTGCACCAGCTTCATCAATCAAGTCGATCGCCTTGTCTGGCAAGAAGCGGTCTGTGATGTAGCGGTCAGAAAGCTGTGCCGCAGCCACTAGCGCGCTATCGGTGATTGAAACCTTGTGGTGAACTTCGTAGCGGTCACGAAGACCTTTCAAGATGTTGATTGCCTGTGGCAGCGATGGCTCGTTCACCATTACCTGCTGGAAGCGGCGGGTTAGCGCGGCATCCTTTTCAAAGTGCTTGCGGTATTCATCAAGTGTTGTAGCACCGATAGTCTGCAGTTCACCACGAGCCAGCAGCGGCTTCAAGATTGATGCTGCGTCAATCGCACCTTCCGCAGCACCAGCACCAACCAGTGTGTGGATTTCATCGATGAAAGTGATGATGTCGCCGCGAGTGCGAATCTCTTTGGTTACTTTCTTAAGACGCTCTTCAAAGTCACCGCGGTAACGAGAACCGGCAATCAGAGAACCCATGTCTAGTGTGTAGAGCTGTTTGCCCTTCAAAGTTTCTGGAACGTTGCCGTTAACGATTGCCTGCGCAAGACCTTCAACAACTGCGGTCTTACCAACGCCAGGTTCACCAATCAAAATTGGGTTGTTCTTTCCGCGACGCGAAAGAATTTGCATCACGCGTTCGATTTCGCGCTCACGACCAATTACCGGGTCAAGCTTTCCATCGGCAGCTGCCTGAGTCAGGTTGCGACCAAACTGGTCAAGAATTTGTGAACCCTTTTGCTTTTCAGCGGTATCGCCGCCAACGGCAACAGCTTCTTTGCCCTGGAAACCAGAAAGCAACTGAATAACTTGCTGGCGCACGCGGTTGGTGTCTGCACCCAACTTGGTTAGTACCTGCGCTGCTACGCCTTCACCCTCGCGAATCAAACCAAGCAACAGGTGCTCGGTTCCGATGTATGAGTGACCAAGCTGAAGCGCTTCGCGAAGTGATAGCTCCAAAACTTTTTTTGCACGAGGTGTGAAAGGAATGTGTCCGGTTGGTGCCTGCTGGCCCTGACCGATTATTTCCTGAACCTGTTCGCGCACTGAATCAAGATTGATACCCAGAGACTCAAGCGCCTTTGCGGCCACTCCCTCGCCCTCGTGGATCAGACCCAAAAGAATGTGTTCGGTACCGATGTAGTTGTGGTTCAGTAGCTTGGCTTCTTCTTGAGCCAACACAACAACGCGACGAGCCTTATCGGTGAATTTCTCGAACATTTTTACTCCTTTGCCAGCCCAATTGAACCGTATGTAAAAATGCTAGGTTGCTGTCCTGCCCTTTTGTGGCCTGTTCGCTATGGGGTAAATCAGGCGATAGGAAGCAGGCTCCATAGGTTCAGCCCAACCAGGATGGCCAGTAGCAGCCCAGCGACGACCTTGGTGTGCAAACTATTGACATACTTGCCCATCAGCTTGGTCTGCCCGGTAAGCCAAACCAGCGGCCCCAGTGCCAGCGGCAGGCCAAAAGCCAGAGCAATCTGACTGATCACGAGCACCGCGGTTGAGTCGGGCACCAGGGCCAAAATCAACACCGATGGCACGATCGAGATCAGGCGTCTAACGCGGGCACTTACCTTGAGGTTGGTGAGACCGCTCATCACCGAGGCACCGGCGTAGCCGCCAACTGCAGAAGATGCCAAGCTCGATGCCAGCAAACCGATGGCAAACATGGTGCCAAAAATCTCTCCGTGGAATTGCGAAATGTGAGCAACCGCAGAATCGATTGTCACCTCTTCAACATCGCCAGCAACGGTCACCGCACCTACCAGCAATATTCCAATGTTGGCGATGCCGGCAATACCCATCGCTACAGAAACATCCAGCTTTGTCCATTTGAGCAGCCGGCGCTTTTCTTCATCTTTAGCTTTACCGAATCGTTCGGCGGTGAGGGCTGAGTGTACATAGATTGCGTGCGGCATGATGGTGGCGCCAAGAATTCCAAGTGCCAAGAACAATTCATCGCGTTCTGAAATCTGTGGCACCAAACCAAGCGCTAGAGCTGCCGCGTCAATTTGGCTGGTGAACAAACTTGAGACAAAACCAATGATGGTTACTGCCATAAGCCCAACCACAACGGCAATAAAAACCCCGACTCTTTCGTTTCGGGCAAGAGACAAAATCATAAAGGCTGCGGCACCAATAATTACCGCGCCGATTATTGGATTCAGTCCAAACAAAAGGTGCAGCGCGATGGCTCCACCAACTACTTCGGCGAGTTCGGTGGCAAGAATCATTGCCTCGGCTTGCAACCAGTAGAGCAAGCGCAGCCAACGTTTTTTGATTGCCGCGCCAAGTAGCTCGGCCATGGATTTTCCGCTGGCGATTGCAAGTTTTGCGGCGAGATACTGAACTAACCAAGCACCGATGTTGGCAAAAACAATTACCCAGATGAGTGCGTAACCAAAGCGAGCGCCACCGGTCAGATTTGTGGCAACGTTGCCCGGATCAATGTAAGCAATACCAGTTGCTAAAGCCGGGCCCACAAATGCGAGCCCGGCCTTAGTAATAGGTGCTTTAGAAGTCCCAGTCATCGTCTTCGGTAGCTTCGTGCTTACCGATAACGTATGACGAACCTGAACCTGAGAAGAAGTCGTGGTTCTCATCTGCGTTTGGTGAAAGCGCAGACAAGATAGCCGGGCTTACTTCTGAAACTTCCTTAGGGAACAACGGGTCAAAGCCTAGGTTCATCAGAGCCTTGTTTGCGTTGTAGTGCAGGAAGTGCTTCACGTCTTCGGTCAAGCCAAGCGGGTCATAAAGATCTGCGGTGTACTTGATTTCGTTTTCGTACAGCTCAAGAAGTAGGTCGTAGGTGTACGCCTTTAGTTCGTCGCGACGCTCCTGGGTTTCCATCTCCATTTGCTTCTGGAACTTGTAGCCGATGTAGTAGCCGTGAATGGCTTCGTCACGGATGATCAAGCGAATCAAGTCACCTGTGTTGGTGAGCTTGGCGCGTGATGACCAGTACATAGGTAGGTAGAAGCCTGAGTAGAACAAGAATGACTCAAGAAGTGTTGAGGCAACCTTGCGCTTCAGCGGGTCGTCACCGCGGTAGTAGCCAAGAATAATCTCGGCCTTCTTCTGCAGGTATGGGTTCTCTTCTGCCCAGCGGAAAGCCTCTTCGATCTCGTCTGTTGAACAAAGGGTAGAGAAGATCGATGAGTAGCTCTTCGCGTGCACTGACTCCATGAAAGCGATGTTTGTGTAAACAGCCTCTTCGTGTGATGTGAGTGCATCCGGGATAAGTGAGATCGCACCCACGGTTCCCTGGATGGTGTCAAGCATGGTTAGTCCGGTGAACACGTGACGGGTCAGGTTCTGTTCAGCCGGTGTAAGAGTTGACCATGATGGGATGTCGTTTGACATCGGCACTTTTTCAGGCAGCCAGAAGTTCGAGGTCAGTCGGTTCCAAACGTCGAGGTCCATTGAGTCCTCGAGCTTGTTCCAGTTGACTGGACGAGTGATTCCCGTTGCTGTCGTTGCGGTCATTTCTTTTTCCTCTTTTTACAACTTGCTTGGATTATAAATTTAGAGCATGCAACTTACGCACTCGCCAACTTCGGTGCCTTCCAGCGCCATCTGACGGATACGTACGTAGTAAATAGTCTTGATGCCTGCGCGCCAAGCCTGAATTTGAGCCTTGTTCACATCGCGAGTGGTTGCGGTGTCTTTGAAGAACAATGTCAGTGATAGACCCTGGTCTACGTGCTGAGTTGCAGCCGCGTAGGTTTCGATGATCTTCTCTGGCCCAATTTCGTAGGCGTCTTCGTAGTACTCAAGGTTGTCGTTGGTTAGGAACGGAGCTGGGTAGTAAACACGACCAAGCTTTCCTTCCTTACGGATTTCAATCTTTGACGCAACCGGGTGGATCGAACTGGTTGAGTTGTTGATGTAAGAAATCGAACCGGTTGGTGGCACAGCCTGTAGGTTCTGGTTGTAGATACCGTGAGTCATCACGCTGTTCTTCAACTGGGTCCAGTCGGTCTGGTCAGGAATTGAGATTCCAGCCTTTGCGAATAGTTCAGCAACCTTTGCGGTCTTTGGCTTCCATTCCTGTGACACGTACTTGTCGAAGAATTCACCGGTTGCATACTTTGACTTCTCGAAACCGCCGAAAGTCTTGCCGCGCTCGATAGCAATCTTGTTAGATGCCTTCAGTGCGTGGAACAGCACGGTGTAGAAGTAGATGTTGGTGAAGTCGATACCTTCTTCTGAACCGTAGTGAACGCGTTCACGAGCTAGGTATCCGTGCAGGTTCATCTGGCCAAGGCCAATCGCGTGAGACTGCTCGTTGCCGTACTTGATTGAGGTGACTGAATCAATGTCGCTTAGGTCAGAAACAGCGGTCAATGCGCGGATAGATGCTTCGATGGTGCGGCCGAAGTCAGGTGAGTCCATGGCCATTGCAATGTTTAGTGAGCCAAGGTTGCAAGAGATGTCTTTGCCGACCTTGTCGTAACTCAAGTCCGCGTTGTAAGTGGTTGGAGTGTTTACCTGAAGAATTTCAGAGCAAAGGTTTGACATGTTAATGCGGCCCTCAATTGGGTTTGCGCGGTTAACTGTGTCTTCGTAAACGATGTATGGGTAACCAGACTCAAACTGAAGCTCAGCAATTGTCTCGAACAACTGACGAGCCTTGATCTTGGTCTTCTTGATGCGCGCATCGTCAACCATCTCCTGGTACTTCTCAGTTACTGAGATGTCGCTGAACGGAACGCCGTAAACCTTCTCTACATCGTATGGAGAGAACAGGTACATGTCTTCGTTGTTCTTAGCTAGTTCAAGAGTCACGTCTGGAACAACAACACCAAGGCTTAGGGTCTTGATGCGAATCTTCTCATCGGCGTTCTCACGCTTGGTGTCCAGGAACTTCATGATGTCTGGGTGGTGAACGTTTAGGTAAACGGCACCCGCACCCTGACGCGCACCTAGCTGGTTTGCGTATGAAAATGCGTCTTCAAGCATCTTCATAACTGGAATAACACCCGATGACTGTCCCTCGATCTTTTTGATCGGAGCGCCTGATTCGCGAATGTTGGTAAGTGAAAGTGCAACACCACCGCCGCGCTTTGAAAGCTGCAGTGAAGAGTTGATCGCACGAGCGATTGACTCCATGTTGTCTTCGGTGCGTAGCAAGAAGCAAGATACGAACTCACCGCGCTGGGCCTTGCCACAGTTTAGGAAGGTTGGGGTTGCTGGCTGGAACCGACCGGTGATCATTTCGTCAACCAACATGCGAGCGGTTTCTTCAACACCTTCTGCAAGTGTCAAGGCAACCATTACAACGCGGTCTTCGAAACGTTCTAGGTAACGTGCGCCATCAAAAGTCTTTAGTGCGTAAGAGGTGTAGAACTTGTATGCACCAAGGAATGACTCAAAGCGGAACTTGTATGAATAAGCAAGCTTGGTTAGTTCTTCAATGAACTCGAATGAGTAGGTTTCTAGGAATCCTGGCTCGTAGTATTCGTGCTCGACCAGATAGTCAAGGCGCTCTTTTAGCGAGTGGAAGAACACGGTGCTCATGTTCACGTGCTCTAGGAAGTACTCGCGAGCTGCTTCCTTGTCTTTGTCGAACTGGATCTTCCCGTTGGCATCGTAAAGATTCAGCATCGCGTTTAGCTCGTGGTAGCTGTAGTTGCCGCGAGGCTTTTCCATCACTGTAGTTTCCAAAGGAGTTCCATCTTTTCTTTTACGGTGGCTACGTCATCTGGCGTACCCAATAATTCAATTTTGTAAATCAGTGGCACTGAAGTTTTTCTTGAGATTACCTCAGCAGCTCTGCAGTACTTGTCACCAAAGTTAGTGTTTCCGGCACCGATTACTGCCTTCAAAAAACTTCTGTTGACGGGGTCGTTCAAAAAACGAATTACCTGTTTCGGAACACTTGTCTCGTCATCTCCCAAACCGTAGGTCGGTGAGATTAGAACGTATGGAGCCGAAACTTGAAGGTGTTCGTCTGTCGCATAGAGAGGGATTCTGTAGTTCTGAATCCCTAGCTTGTCGACAAATCTTTTTGTGTTCTCTGACACGTTTGAAAAATAAACGATGTCGAACACAAGAGGTCTAGTTGGTTTGAGTCTTAGCTAATTTGAGTCTGATCGCCGATTTGGATCTGATTGCCGATTTATATGGCGATTAGGCTGCGGCGATTTCAGAGATCTTGTCTGGACGGAAGCCCGACCAGTGAGAGTCTCCTGCGATTACAACTGGTGCAGCTGCATAACCAAGTGACTTAACTAGCTCCAATGCTGCTTCGTCCTGGCTCATGTCGATAACTGCGTACTCAAGCTCGTTGCGGTCCAACAGCTTCTTGGTGCTGTCGCACTGAACGCATGAAGGCAACGTGTAAACGGTGATGCTCATAAAAATCTCCTCAAAACGTACTTTTGGGCCAGTTATCAGGATCTCCGCGTCTATTTGAGGCAAGAGGTGGCGGAATGGCACAGAATTTCACTGATTTCCCCCGAAAAATGGCTTATTTAGTTGTGTGTTGAGTTTATGCCACTAGATGTAGTTATCGCAAAGCCTGTCGGCGTGTCGCGCCAAAGTCTATTTTTTCGTCGTTTTGGTCACTTTTTGGGCTGTTTTTGGAGCAGTTTTTGGTGCCTTGGCTACAGTTTTGGCCGGCGCCGCCTTGGCTATCGGAGCCTTAGCTTCCTGGGCCTCACGCATTTCCGCCTCCATTTGAGCGTAAACCTTACGTTCGGTGGCGTCGGCACGCAAAATTCCCCGCATAATCACGTAAAAAAGCACACCAACCAAAGCAGGTGGAATCAGTGAAAGTAGGGCATCCAAGAGAATTTGCAGATCCATGCTTTGACCCTAACTTTCGATTCTGAGAAATATCGGTTATTTGACCAGCGGGAACATGATGGTCTCGCGAATACCAAGACCGGTCAGGCTCATCAATAGGCGGTCAATGCCCATTCCCATTCCACCCGATGGTGGCATGCCGAACTCAAGAGCCTTCAAGAAATCTTCATCAAGCTTCATAGCCTCAGGGTCTCCGGCCGCGGCCAAAGTTACCTGCTCAACAAAACGCTCACGCTGAATAACCGGGTCAACCAACTCTGAATAGCCGGTCGCCTGCTCGTAGCCGCGAATGTATAGATCCCACTTTTCAACTACGCCGCTCTTTGATCGGTGATCGCGGGTTAGCGGTGATGTATCAACCGGGAAGTCAATCACGAATGTTGGCTTGACTAAGTCACCCTTTACGAAGTGCTCCCAAAGTTCTTCAACGTACTTACCTGCTAGCGGGTGCTCAATTTCAATATCCACCGATGCTGCCAGCTTCTTAAGATCGGCAATCGGTGTTTCAGGAGTAATGGTTTGGCCGCACGCTTCACTCAGTGATTCGTACATTGAAATACGTGGCCATTCACCACCAAGATCATTAATCTCACCATCTTCAAGTTCAACCTGGTGGGTGCCGAACACATCCATCGCTGCGTTTTGAATCAGCTTCTGAGTTAGGTCAGCGATTGAGTTGTAGTCGCCGTATGCCTGATAGGCCTCAAGCATTGCAAACTCGGGTGAGTGGGTGCGGTCTGCGCCCTCGTTGCGGAAGTTGCGGTTGATTTCGAAAACACGATCAATGCCACCAACAACCGCACGCTTTAGGAACAGCTCCGGCGCAATACGTAGGAACAGCTCGGTATCAAAGGCGTTTGAGTGAGTCTTGAACGGGCGGGCTGAAGCTCCACCGTGCAGGGTCTGCAGCATCGGTGTTTCAACTTCAAGAAAGGCCTCTTGTTCAAATGTGCGGCGCAGCGACTGCATAACCTTGGAGCGAATCTGCACCACTTCACGCGCGCGGTCACGCACGATTAGGTCAATGTAGCGGTGACGAACGCGGTATTCCTCGCCAAGTTCATTGTGCATGTTTGGCAGTGGGCGAATTGTCTTTGCGGCCATCAACCACTCGTCGGCAAGAATTGAAAGCTCGCCGCGCTTTGAGGTGATTACCTCACCGGCAACAAAAACGTGGTCGCCAAGGTCAACCAGTTCTTTCCACTCTTCTAGGCGGACCTCGCCAACCTTGTCGAGCGAGAGCATGGCCTGAATACGCTGACCTGAACCGGCCTGCAAAGTCGCAAAGCACAGCTTGCCAGTGTTGCGCTGAAATACAATTCGTCCAGCTAGGGCAACCTTGTCGCCGGTGGCTACATCGGTTTCTAGATCTGGGTAAGCCGCGCGAACCCCATCAATGGTGTGGGTGATTGGCAGGCTAACCGGGTAGGCATCGCCCATTTCGTTGAGGCGCTCACGCTTGGCAAGACGAACCGCGATCTGCTCTGGCAGGTCCTGTTCTGAATCTTGCTCAATGTCTGGGTTGACATTGCCAGTGGCGTTTGTGTCCTGGCTCATGCGGATGCTCCTAAAACGTGATTTCGATGTTGTCGATCAATCGGGTTTCGCCCACCACGGCTGCGATGAGCAAAATTGCCCGGCCGGTGAATCCGTCGGTGACGGTCTCAAAGGTGTCGGCGTCGACAAGGGCGATGTAGTCAAGTTTAGCCTCAGGTGTCTGGGCCATCACTGTTCTAGCCGCCTCGGTCACTGCCTGTGGCGAGGCTCCCGAGGCTGATGATTGGAGCGCACTTCTAAGCGCCGCTGAAATCTGCTCGGCCACCTTGTGATCGGCTTCGCTCAGGTATCGGTTGCGGCTCGAAAGAGCAAGGCCATCTGCTTCGCGAATTGTTGGTGCCACGATAATTTCAAGCCCCGGAAACTTTTGTGACGCCATCTGCTTCACCAAGAAAACCTGCTGTGCGTCTTTAGCTCCAAACACCGCGAAGTTAGGTTTTACAGCTTCAAAAAGTTTTGCAACCACTGTGAGCATGCCGTCAAAGTGATCTGGCCTTGCGGCGCCTTCGTAGAGATCACCGATCGCTCCTGCGCTTTCGCTGACATTCATGTTGCCTTTGTATAAATCGTTCACTGTTGGCGTAAACAAAACCGATACGCCAATCTCGTCAAGCTTGGCCGCATCCTCTTCGATTGCTCGAGGATACTTTTCGAAATCTTCTCCGGCACCAAACTGGAGCGGGTTCACAAAAATTGACACAACCACAAACGATGCGTGTTTTCTGGCCTCGCTAATAAGCGAAAGATGCCCTTCGTGCAATGCACCCATGGTTGGCACGAAAGCAACCTCAAGCCCATCCTTCTTCGCTGCGTCAATTGCTGCGGTCAATTCGTTGATGCTGGTTACTCTTTTCATCAGCTCAGCAATTCCTCTGGGTCAATTGGAACGAAACCCTCGACCAGCGCTTCTTCCACGGCTGTTCTAATTACCGGTGCCAACACCGATCGTGGATTCTCAATGCCGACTGACTCCAGCAAACCAATTGATTGATTAACGATTAGCTTCGAGAAATTGTTTGCGACGCTAATTGCCTCGAAATATGTTTTGCGATCTTCTTCGGAAATCACGATTGGCTCCGCGCCCATTTCAATCACCAGAGCTTGGGCAATCGGCAGCGCAACATTTGGTGCCGAAACCGCAAAATAACTTTCGCGGATGCGCGCCAGGTCAATCGATGTTCCAGTGAAAGTCATCGCAGGGTGAATCGCGAGTGGAATCACGCCTTTACTTGCAGCCGGTTCCAAAATTCCAAAACCAAATTCTCCAGCGGTGTGTGCCAGCAATTGACCGGCGCGGAAGAGCCCAGCCTCGGCAATTCCTGAAACGGTTTTTTCAATTTCGTTTGCAGGTATTGCCAGCAAAACAAGATCAGCTTGCTCAATGATTTCTGGCACGCTGACCACCGCAACCTCCGGCAACAGCGCTTCGGCCCGCTCGATGTTTTTAGGCTCGGTGGCCGCAATGCCAATAACCACGTGGCCTGCAGCGGCCAGGGCTTGGCCAAGCACAGCTCCAACCGGGCCGGCACCTACAACGCCAACGCTCAGGCGACCATTGCTTGTTGACTTGTTAACTGGCTGGCTCAAGCGCGCTCACCTCGCTACCGTCATCGGTGATTCGGCAAATGCGCTCAACAATAATTGCGCAAGCTGTCATGCCGATTGCACCAAGCAGCGCGAAACCATTTTGTAAAGTTGATGATGGAATAATTGGCGAAGTCAATTGCAACCAAACCACACCAATGTGCCAACCGGAAAAAATCGCGCCTGATATTGCAATCGCCTTAGCTAGCAAAACTAGACGAACTGCATAAAAAGGATTCATTGGCATTGGCCTTGGCTTTGAAATATCTTTGACTCTTGCCAGTGATGCTTTGCGATACCTGAACATTGGAATTGCCATCACTACCAGCAAGATGCCAATCAACGGCAAAGTTATAATTATGTTCAGCGGTGAGATCGGAATCGCTCCGCCAGCATTCACGACAAATTTTGGCAACAGATAACCAGCTGTGGTTGCGGATACCGCCCAGCCAACCAGGGTCATTATTTTTGTGGGCTTCATTTTGCTGTGCTCACTTGACTTGCCAAACTTCTTTTTGCATAGGCGCTGCAAGTTCTTTCACTGAACCGTGTCCTGGCAAAACGGCATCGGGTTCCAACATCGCCCAAGGCACCAAAACAAATGCTCGTTCAAAAGCGCGTGGGTGCGGAATGGTTAATTCCTTACCTGCCTTCAACACATCGCCATAGGTGATGATGTCGATATCTAGCGTGCGTGATCCCCAGCGCTCCAGACGTACTCTGCCGTGTTCGGTTTCTATGCGACGAATTTCTTCGAGTAGTTCTTTTGGCTTCAATGTGGTCTGAATTTGAACTACACCGTTTAAATAATTTGGCTTTGTCTCATCCACTCCGTCTGCAGTTACGGCAGACGATTCAACCAATGGCGAGCAGATAACTTTTTTGATGCCCGGGGTCACCGCCAAAGCCTTCAGTGCAGAGCGAATTGTTTTGCGGCGCTTTCCCAGGTTGCCACCAATCGCGAGAATTGCGCGAACTGGTTCAGCCATTAGTGGCCAGCCCCATCACGCTTGCCCTTGACGGTTACAGAGACATCTTCAAATTCGTAAACGATAGGGGCGTTTGGTTTATGCACGGTGATCTTGGCCTTAGCTACCGGACCGGCAGGCCCTCCCCAGTTGAGCACCAAATCAAGCAAACGCTGCGCCAGGGTCTCGAGCAGATCTACCGGCTGGTTCTTGACGTTATCGACCAGTGCCTTAGCTAGGTCGCCGTAGTGAACGGTGCGGCTTAGGTCGTCGCTAAATTCCAAACCCTTGGCATCCACCCAAACGGTGGCATCAATGTAGAAGTCTTGGCCGTTCTGACGCTCGAAATCGAAAACCCCGTGGTGTGCGAAGACCCGCAGCCCAGTGAGCTTGATTTTCAGGGTCTTGGCCATGCCTAAAGCCTAATTGGAGTCGCGCAGAGCCTGAACAATTGCGATGGCATCTGAGGTGGCCACCACGTTATGAACCCGAACGCCCCACATTTTGCGTTGCATTAGCAATGCGGTTAGTACCGCCGTGGCCAGGTCGCGACGGTTATTTGAAATAGTGCCGTCTGCCTGCCCGGTTCCGTCTAAGTCTGCGTCCAGTGCCCCAGCGATAAAGCGCTTGCGCGAAGCACCAACCAGAATCGGATAGCCAAGTTTCTCAAGCTCATCGAGGCGCGCAACCAGCTTCCAGTTTTGATCCATATCCTTGGCAAAGCCCAAGCCCGGATCAATCACTATCTTGCCCTTGCTCACTCCGGCGGCCAGTGCAACATCGATGCGGTTCTGCAGTTCAATAGCAACCTCGCGAGCTACATCTTGATACTGGTTCAACTGATCCATCTGGGAGCTGAATCCGCGCCAGTGCGAAATCACCAGGGTTGCCCCGGTGGCCCCAGCGACCGAGAACATCTTTTCGTCGGCCAAGCCGCCGGAAACATCGTTGATGATTTTGGCTCCGGCTGCCAAAGCTGCCAAAGCAGTTGAAGAATTCATAGTGTCAATCGAAATCTGAACATCGTTTCGACCTGTTGCCAATAGCTCGGCACTCAGCGCCTCGATAACTGGAATCACTCGGGCGAGTTCTTCATCGGTGCTGATTCGTTCTGCACCTGGGCGAGTCGATTCACCGCCGATGTCAATGATGTTGGCACCGCCAATAATCAAAACCCGCGCGTGATCAAGTGCCGCATTTAAAGAATCAAACTGGCCACCGTCACTAAAAGAATCTGGGGTGACGTTTAACACGCCCATAATTTTTGGTGCCGGATGATTTTGCATTTTTACTTTGAGATGAGAGCCATTACCTCGGCACGTGCCGCAGGTTCTGAGTAACAACCGCG
>JBEGTF010000019.1:0-12112 GCA_041179545.1 Actinomycetota bacterium
ACGCGAGTGTGACCAAGAGACAGCAAATGCTCTGTTGCAAGTTTTCCGGCATCGTGGTCATTCATTGAAAGACTTCGCGCACCGTGCACCTGACCACCAACAGCGATGATCGGTTTTTTCATTTTGTTCAGTTGTTCGAGCTCTTCTTCATCTGGGTGCACAGCAAGGGTGATCACTGCGTCAACGCGTTTGCGTAGTAGAAAATCGGTGAAAATCTTTTTGCGCTGTTCGGCGCCACCGCTCATGTTGTAAAGAGTTAGGTCATAGCCGTGTTCAATCAGCGTAGATTCAATTGCCTCGAGCGATGCAGCAAAAAACCAACGGTCAACATACGGCATAACAACACCGATGTTTCGGTTGCGGCCAGTGGCCAAAGTGTAAGCAGAGTGCGAGGCGATGTAGCCAAGTTCGCGAGCGGCGTCTTCAACTTTTTGACGGGCCTTATCAGAGACGACATCCTTTCCGCTCAGCGCGCGCGAAACGGTGGCGGTTGATACACCCGCAAGTCTTGCAACGTCTTCGATGCCAGCCATGTAAATTCCTGCAAATCTGAGTCGAGAAATGTAAATCTTTTACAAACCTAGGCCCAAAGCGCCCACCAGGGCAATCTGGATTTCAGGCAGGGGGATTATTCGGCTAAACTTTTCAAGCACCTCCGTTCGGCTGATTACAGGCGGGCGGAAGTGCATCTGGCTAGTTACCCAAGTGGCCAAAGGGAACTGACTGTAAATCAGCTGGCTCAGCCTTCGGGGGTTCGAATCCCTCACTAGCCACATGAAAAGCACCCAACCAAACAAATCTGGTTGGGTGCTTCTACGTCTATTGAGGGGTTTGCAGTTCCCAACATCAGCTTCTAATTCTCAGGTTCCTGGCGGTCTCGGCCCCGCAAAGGCATAGCTTGCCTTTGCTCATCGGGCCTCCGGGTTCGAATCCCTCACTAGCTACACGCGGGAGCCCCGTTATCACTGCTATTCAGCGGAGATAGCGGGTTACTATATGACCTTGTGCAGTAGGTTGTGCCTAGCCCAATGTATGGCTAATCCAAGTCAATTGTTGTGATCTTATTCGGGGCAAGGATTGCAATAGCCACGGCTCCCACAATTGCCGTACAACCCGCGATGGATAGAGATGACTGGACTCCAGCGTTAAAAGCTTCAAGTCCCGAGGTAACAAGACCATCCCAAATTTGAGTTAGTGGAGCTGGTGCTTGCATTTGGGTAAATGCCACCGAGGATTGAAGTTTTTCTGCAATTTCCGACGGCAAACCTTCGGTAGCAGACCCCATCTCGGACTTATAGGTTTCTGTTAGCGCGGCGCCGAGGATCGCAATACCAACAGCGCTGCCGATCTCTCTAGCGGTGTCGTTCACTGAGGAAGCAACCCCCTGTTTGCTAGTTGGTAGCGCCGACGTAATAGCTACTGTTGCGGGTGTTGCCGAGAGCGCTATGCCGGTTCCGAACAGCAAGATGCCTGCCGTGAAATACCAATAGTCAAACTCGACCGGGAGCTGCGCAAAGTGCAGTAGCGAATAACCGAAGATGGCCAGACCAATACCACCGAGAATCTTTTGTGACACTTTCTTGGAAAGCGCACCAGCAAGCCTTGATCCAGGAAGTACCACCAATGGCATCCAGAGTAAGTGGAGAGCTGCCTCAAGTGGCGTGAATCCTGCAACAAACTGCAGGTACTGCATGCCGACGAAAATGAAGCCGAACTGGGCAAAGAACTGAATGGCAATAGAGAGCGTTCCGGAACTAAAGCCACGAAGTTTAAACAAGCGTGGATCTAAAAGGGGGTTCTTAGCGCATAGCTCCCAAATCACAAATGTAATCAACGCTACTGAACCGACAACCAATCCAGAAATACTCTCTACAGAATCCCATCCCTGCTCTGGCCCTTCGATGACTCCGAAAACGATTCCTCCTACTGCCGCTACTGACAACATGCCACCGAACCAGTCCAAGCGCCCTGTCTTTCCGTCAGAGGAGTTTGGAACGAACAGCGCGCCCAGAATTGAGGTAATTGCAAGTCCAAAGTTCAGTGCAAAGAATGAGTTCCATTGAAAGTATTCGAGCAAGAATGCGGTGGCAAACAAACCGAGCACGGCTCCGCCACCAGCCACACCGACCCAAACACCAATTGCCTTGCCACGCTGATCTGGTGGGAACGAAGTTGTGATTACGGAAAGCGTTGTGGGCATGATTGCAGCCGCACCTATTCCCATAATGAGACGAGCTGCAATCAGACCTTCGGGATCTGTTTGGTAATAACCGAAAATGGCGCCCGCTGCAAAAATCACGAGACCCCAAAGGAGAATTCGTTGCCTACCAAATCGGTCTCCGATTGCTCCTGCAATTAGTAGCAGACCGGCGAAGACGACTGTGTAGGAATCAACAATCCAGGTGAGTTGTGTCTGAGTAGATTCAGTCCCAACAGCGATACCTGGCAGAGCCATGTTGAGACCGGCTACAGCCGAGACGACTGTCATCAACGACAGGGCGATAGTTGGAAGAACTATTGGGCTTACTTTTTGCGACATCTTTTTAGCTCCAGATGATTAGTAGTTGTGTTATGAGCGAAATAAGGTTGAGGCCTAGACCAATATGGTGATCGCGACCCACTCTGTGGAGGTCTTCAATAATCAATTCGATGTCCGCAGAATCCGAATCGTTGCGGCGAATAGAAAAAACAGTTTTTGGGTTTTCAAGCACCACGACAATCACAAATAATCCCGCAATGTAGAAGATGAGTAAACCAATCGCCGAGGAATCCCAAGATCTCTGCGACCCTTGCCAAATCATTAGTGCTAGGGCAGAGAGGATAACCAGACCGTTCGATGCAGGCAGTTTAGATGTCATGAATCGTAGGTTCCGGTGGACAAACCTCAGCGCATCTTCGGCTATCGAATTGCGCCTACCGCCAAAAATTAGTGGATAAACCGGGATTTCAAGCATCGATAAAAAGATGAATATCGCCGTTCCAAATGTGAATGTAGTCACAAGTAGCTCTTGCATCACTAAACCTTTATTTCTACAAGTGTTGAATATGTCTAGAGAAAAACCTAGCATTAAAAATCAACAAGTGTGGAATAATTTTCAAATGACTGTAAAACGCTCACCTGGACGACCGCGGTCGTCTAATAGTGACCGTGCGCAGCAAATCCTTCATGCAGCTGGCAGGTTGTTTGCCGACCTTGGTTATGACAAGACCACAATCAGACTGGTGGCAGAGTCTGCTGGGGTCGACCCCAAGTTGGTCATGCACTACTTTGGCAATAAGCAGCGCTTGTTTATTGCCACTGTTAAGGTCCCTAGGGAAGTCGGAAAAGCAATCGCCCTTCTAAAACTTGCACCCAAGAGCACCTGGGGAAAAAGAATTTCGGAAGTGATCTGGATAGCTCAGAAATCTGGCTCTCTACAAACACTCGTTGGTGTTATTCGAGCTAGTGCCTCTGAACCAGAAGCTGCTGAAATGTTTCGACAGTTCTACCTAGAAAATCTTCTACTCCCAATAGTTAGCGGGCTAGAAGTAGATCACAAAGAACTGAGAGCAGTCATGATGAGTTCTTTGATGGCTGGCTACACGTTTACACATCAAATAGTTGGAATCGAAGACTTCGTAACTGCAAAAGAGAAAACTCGCAAACAGCTATTTGCAGCAATTGTCCAAACCATCCTTAGTCAAGATTTGAAGTAGCGTGATTGCCGTTCGAATCCCTCACTAGCCACATGAAAAGCACCCAACCAAACAAATCTGGTTGGGTGCTTTTGCGTCTATTGAGGGGTTTGCAGTTCCCAACATCAGCTTCTAATTCTAAGTTTCCTGGCGGTCTCGGCCCTGCAAAGGCATAGCTTGCCTTTGCTCATCGGGCCTCCGGGTTCGAATCCCTCACTAGCCACACCACACGAAAAACGCCCCGGATCGGGGCGTTTTTTGCGTTTGAGGGTGACCTGGTGGCCCGGGCCACGGGGGTCCTGAATATTGCGGATAGATTGGCAATAAACAAATGCTGCCGAGAGTTGAACCAATTATGACCATCAGACCAAACACCAGGGCTAAGTCGAAAATCACCGGCGACCAGTTCGCCGAGTTCGCCGCCACTCGCCGCAGCACCCGCGACTTCTTGCCAACACCAGTTCCTCAAGAAGTGCTGGATGAAATTCTTCGCGATGCGATGACTGCCCCTTCGTGGTCAAACACCAAACCGATTTTGGTGGCCGTTGCTTCCGGCGAAAAGCGTGATCGCCTTTCTGTCGAATTTATGAATCACTGGAAAGCTGTTCAAGACGCGCGTTCGGGTGGTTGGTGGCCCAAGCTGCGCCTCTTGATAACGCGCTATGGTCTACCAACGAGCAACGCCTTTATTGCTAAGCCTTATGTGAAGGAGCTTTTGCCTCGAGCCCAACGAGTTGGCAAAGGGATGCTCGGCGCACTTGGAATCGAACGTGGTGATGTCGCCGGCCGCAACGCTAGCTGGGCGCGCAACTACGAATTCTTTGGCGCACCAACCGAACTGTTTATTTTTTCCCACAAATCCCTGGGTAAGTTTGCGGCCAACGATGCCGGGCTTTTCGTGCAAAACCTAATGCTGTCGGCTCACGCTCGCGGGCTTGGCACCTGCGCACAAGGCGCGCTTTCAACATGGGAGAACGTTGTTCGTGGTGAGTTTGAAATACCAAAGGCCTACGGGTTCTTGTACGGAATCGCTATCGGTTATCCGAGCGATGCAGCCATCAACGAATTTGGTGCTCACCGTCTCGACATCGAGGAAATTGTTATTCGATAGGTGCGCTCAAGCCCTAAAGTGGAGAGTGCCGCCGATGGCATCGCAAGGGGTTTTAGTTTGACCGAAATTGAATTCACCACCCGCAAGTGGGTGCGCCCAGAGGACTTGAATGCAAACGGCACCTTATTTGGTGGCAGCCTGCTCAAGTGGATTGACGAAGAAGCAACTATCTATGCGATTCTGCAACTTGGCAATCGCCGCGTGGTCACCAAAATTATCTCTGAAATCAACTTTGTTTCATCGGCGATCGAAGGTGACCTAATCGAGATGGGTCTGCTGGCCACAAAGTTTGGAACCACATCGATAACTATGCGCGCGGAAGTGCGCAACATGGTCACCAAGAAGAACATTCTGACGGTAGATCACATCGTGTTTGTTGGCCTGGACAAGGAAGGTAAACCGCTTCCACACGGTTATACAGAGGTAAGTACCGATAGGGATCGAATCCCTAACGAACATTCGTAAGAGCTCAAGGGGAGACAAAGTTGTCAGGTTTCATTAATTTCATTACCGGCCGCAAGAGCGCATGGGTCACACTGCTGATCGGGCTATTTTTTGCAGTTCTTGCATTTGGTCCACTCAGGGCTGCCACTACCGAGACGAACCCGGGTGTTGGACTTCCGGCTGATACCGAATCGGTAATTGTTGACGAAAAGCTGACGACCCTGCCTGGTTCTGATTCAACAGCTGCCGTCATCGTTTACGCGTCAGACTCTGCGCTAACCGAATCTCAGACTGAGTGGTTGCAGGGCAAGTTTGACCCAATGACGCAGCTGCCTGCCGGCGGTGCCAACGAAAAGTTCTTGGAATTCACCAACGCGGAATTCAATGATGCAAAGTTCGTGCCACCTGCATCGATCTCTGAAGACAAGACCACCGCGGTAATTACCGTGCCGATGGAGAAGACCGATGCAACAGAGGAGATCACCTCCCGCATCGAAAAGATTCGTGAAATTGCTAAGCAGGACATTCCAAGTGGTCTAGAGGTTTATGTAACCGGACCTGAAGGTTTCCAAGCCGACATTGCTGGAGTATTTGCCGGCGCAGACTTCACGCTTTTGCTTTCAACAGTTGTAGTAGTTGCAGTGTTGCTACTTATTACCTATCGCTCGCCAACACTTTGGTTGGTTCCGCTGCTAGTGGTGGGAACGGCCGATGGAATGGCAGGCCAACTTGCCCGCCAGGTTGCCGCACTCTTTGACATCACCCCGGATGGTTCTGTTACAGGAATTTTGTCGGTGTTGGTGTTTGGTGCCGGCACAAACTACGCCTTGCTTTTGATTGCAAGATACCGAGAAGAACTTCTCACCACTGAGAATCGTCACGAGGCAATGGCTAAGGCCGTTCGCGGCGCGGGCCCAGCAATTATCGCCTCAGGTTCAACCGTGACGCTTGCACTGCTCACTCTTTCATTCGCAGACCTTGCGGGAAACCGTGCACTTGGAATTGTTTGTGCAACGGGAATCGTAATTGCAATGATTTCGGCTCTGTGTGTACTGCCCGCAGCCCTTGTGGTATTTGGGCGCGGGTTGTTCTGGCCGTTTGTTCCAAAGTTTGGCGGCATCAACAAGAGCGACACCGGTCTTTGGGCCAAGCTCGGTCGCGGAGTTAGCAAGAAGCCGGTTGCGGTTTCAATTCTTGGTGTTGTAATTCTTGGTGCGCTTGCATCTGGAGTTGGCGGAATTCAAGTTGGTCTTTCATCAACCGATCGCTTCCTCAAGGCACCTGAAGCCGTTGTTGGTCAGCAGGTTCTTGCCGAGGCATTCCCTGCCGGAAGCACAAGTCCATCAGTCGTGATTGCAAACAACTCAAAGGTCAACGAAGTAAAAAGTGCTGCTGAGGCAGTTGAAGGCGTTGCTTCAGTAAGCATTGGTGCTAAGAATTCAGAGTTCACCAAACTTGATGTAGTGCTTGATGGCGAAAGTCAGTCTGACGAAGCCTATGCATCAATCAAGGCGCTTCGCAAAGCTGTGCACGAAGTTGAAGGCGCCGAGGCAATGGTTGGTGGATTAGATGCGCAGGCGCTTGATGTAAAGGACGCCTACGCTCACGATCAACTGTTGGTAATTCCTCTGATTTTGATTCTTGTGTTCATCGTGTTGGTGCTTTTGCTTCGCGCATTGGTTGCACCGGTGCTTCTGCTTGTCACCGTGGTGGCTTCATTCTTTGCATCGATGGGCGCCGGTTGGTGGATTTTCACCAACCTACTTGGCTTCCCGGCACTGGACCTGAGCGTGTTCCTGTTCAGCTTCTTGTTCCTGGTTGCCCTGGGTGTTGACTACAACATCTTCCTGGTGACTCGTGCGAAAGAAGAGGCAGAGAAGCTCGGAACTCGCGAAGGTATGGTCAAGGCGCTCAGCTCTACCGGTGGCGTGATCACCAGCGCGGGTATCTTGCTTGCAGCTGTGTTCGCTGTGCTGGGTGTGTTGCCGCTGGTTGCTTTGGCACAGATCGGTGTGATCGTTTGCATTGGTGTGCTTCTAGACACGCTTTTGGTGCGAACCGTAATTGTTCCGGCGCTGGCCTTTATGACCGGCAAGAACTTCTGGTTGCCTAGCAAGAAGTACCAGGCCTAAGCCGGTTTAGAACAAAAAAGTCCCCTCTCGCAGCCCGGGAGGGGATTTTTCTTTGGTTTTGGGAATTTTCGAGGGTTCAGCCGGGCTGTACAAAGCAGAGAAGTAATTAAGCCATACTTAACAGACATCGCCAACTAGGGATACCCCCAGGTTCTGGCACAGGGCAGACCGATCACCTCCGGGCCCATGCATTCAAGAAATTTCTACAGCAAAACCATCAATGGAGACGCGTTTTACATTTAGAGAGGTATTCAGCACATGAACCAGCAATTCGCACCAATCACCGATGAGGAAATCTTTGATCTACACTTGGGCGGCAAACTCACCGTTGGATTGACGGCACCGATAAATAACAAGCGCGATCTCTCGATTGCCTACACCCCCGGAGTCGCAAAGGTAAGTTCGGCAATCCACGAAAACCCAGCAATGGCTGAGACTCACACCTGGGCGAACCGCCTCGTGGTTGTGGTTTCAGATGGCACTGCCGTACTTGGCCTCGGCGACATCGGTCCGGCGGCATCGCTTCCGGTGATGGAGGGTAAGTCCGCGCTGTTTAAGCGCTTCGCAGGTTTAGATTCAATCCCATTGGTGATTGACACGCACGATGTTGATGAAATCGTAGAGACTCTCGTGAGGCTAAAGCACAGCTTTGGTGCAGTGAATTTAGAAGACGTTGCTGCTCCAAGATGTTTTGAACTTGAAGAAAAAGTTATCGAGGCACTTGATATGCCGGTGATGCACGATGACCAACATGGAACCGCGGTTGTTGTTTTAGCTGCGCTGATGAATGCCGCAAAAGTTGTTGGTAAAAACTTCACAGAGCTAAAGGTTGTAATCAGTGGTGCCGGATCTGCAGGACTTGCTGTTTCAGATATGTTGGTTCACGCCGGAATAAAAAATGTGATTGTTATGGATTCAAAGGGAGCTCTCAATCGCAACCGAGGTGACCTGACCGGCAAGAAAAAAGAAGTTGCCAATCAAACCAACCCAGAAAACGTCGAGGGGAAATTATCGGAAGCTTTAGTTGGGGCAGATGCCGCGATTGGTCTTTCGACAGCCAAGTTTGAACTCGAAGACCTAAAGAAAATGGCCGATGATTCGATCATCTTTGCACTCTCAAACCCAAACCCAGAGATTGATCCGGCTGTTGCTCGAGAAATTGCAAAAGTAGTTGCGACCGGTCGAAGTGATTTTCCAAATCAGATCAACAATGTTCTAGCATTCCCAGGAATATTCCTTGGAGCGCTCGATGCAAAAGCTCGAAGAATCACCACTGAAATGAAAGTTGCCGCAGCGTACGCAATCGCCGAACTTGCTGCCGAAGAACTCTCAGCCGATTACATCATTCCGAGCCCATTTGATAATCGAGTCACCAAGGCTGTCGCAGATGCGGTGATGCGAACTGCCTAGTCAGTAATTTTTAGCCAAACGGTTTGATCGGCGACTAATGCGTGGCCGCTGGTCATTCCGTGAAGGCTAGAAGCAAGAACCTCACCGCGTGGAAGCGCGATTGGTTCGTGCCCAAAGTTGTGCACCACAAGAACATCCCGGTTTCGGAAACCCAGGGATTTTTCACCGATGAATTCTGGCGCCCAGTCGAACGAACCTTCACCTAGCTTGAGTTTGGCTCGCAAGTTGAGTGCGTGCTTGTAAAGCTCAAGGGTTGAACCCTCAACACCTTCTTGCTTATCCCTGGAGTATTCCGAGTAAATCTCTGGTTGCGGCAACCAAGATTTGCCGGTCGTGTTGAAACCATTGGCTGCACCCACTCCAGATTCCCACGGGAGTGGAACTCGGCAACCATCGCGACCAACACGTTCTCCATTGGTCCTGGCGAAGGTTGGGTCCTGTCGATACTGCGGTTCAAGGGTTGTGTGCTCAGGTAAACCAAGCTCCTCGCCTTGGTAGAGGTACATGGAGCCAGGCAGCGCGAGTGTGAACAGTGTTGCCGCGCGAGCGCGACGGAGCCCTAGTTCGCGGTCAGGTTGAGGATCGTTTGGCCCAATTCCATTTGAAGCTGTCGGCCGGCCGGTCAACCCACCCATGCGAGAAGCGTGACGAATGATGTCGTGATTGGAAAGCACCCACGTTGAAGGAGCGCCAACACCGTCAAACGCAGCAAATGATTCGTTGATTGAGTTGAACAAAATTTCTGGCTTCCATTCGGAATCTAGAAACCGGAAATTAAATGTTTGGTTGAACTCATCTGGACGCACCCAAAGCGCCATGAATGAAAGTGGCAAGACATATGCTTCGCCACACATTGCACGCTCGCCTTCGTAGCCATCAAGAATCGCTCGCCACTTTCTAAAAATTGGGTGAACCGATTCTTGAAACCACATCGGTGGGGAAGGCTCACCTTCGATAAAGCCTGCGCCCGCGCGTTCGACATCCGGGCGATCTGGTAAGCCAGCTGCTTTACCCATTGCATGCGGTTGGTCTACGCGGAATCCATCAACACCACGATCCAACCAGAAGCGAAGAATATCTTCGAATGCTTCCTCTACTTTTGGGTTCTCCCAATTCAAGTCAGGTTGGGAAGAATCAAATAGGTGAACGTACCACTGCCCCGGGGTTCCATCGGGGTTGGTTGTTCTCGTCCACGCTGGACCGCCAAACATCGAAACCCAATTATTTGGAGGTAACTCGCCGTCCTCACCTTTGCCGTCTTTAAAGTGATAAAAAGCACGCTCCGCCGAACCGGGTGCTGCACTTAGTGCGGCTTGAAACCAAGCGTGCTGATCGCTGGTGTGATTTGGAACCAGGTCCACTAAAACGCGAATGTTTAATTCGTGTGCTCGATGAACCATCGCGTCAAAATCCGCAAGGGTTCCAAAAAGAGGATCAACATCTCGGTAGTCGCTCACGTCGTATCCGGCATCTTTTTGCGGAGAACGCATGAACGGCGAAAGCCAGATTGCGTCTATACCTAGAGCAGCTAGCGAATCCAGTCGTGAAGTGATGCCCGGAAGGTCACCCATGCCATCGCCATTTGAGTCAGCAAAAGACCGCGGGTAAATCTGATAAATGACCGCTGAACGCCACCATTCTCTTTGCGAGTTCGGTTCGTGACGAACTCCAGCGGCTAGGTCAATCGGCATTATTACAACTTAATCCAAACGACCTGATCGTGTTCTAGTTCACGCTCTGCGGTTAGGTCGTGTTGAGTGGTGACCAAAACTTCACCAGCTGGAAGCACGACCGCATCTGGACCAAAGTTAATCAAAACAAGGACATCGTTATTGATGTAGGCCAAAGTGTTTTTGTCTTGGTATTCCTCAGCCCAGCGGAAAGCCCCGCCGCCCATGCCAAAAGCCTTGCGCTCCTTCAGTAGTCGCTTGTAGAGCTCAAGCGTGGAACCAGCAACACCCTCTTGTAGGTTGCGCGAGAACACACGGTAGTTATCAGGTTGTGGCAACCAAGACTTGCCGGTGGTGTTGAATCCGTTTGCGGCACCAACGCCTGCTTCCCAAGGCAATGGAACACGGCAGCCGTCTCGACCAATGCGCTCACCATTGGTGCGAGCGTAGGTTGGGTCTTGACGATACTTACCTTCGAGTTGCCATGCTTCTGGAAGACCAAGTTCCTCACCTTGATATAGGTATGAAGAACCAGGAAGTCCAAGCATGAAAGATGTTGCTGCACGCGCGCGACGCAGACCCAGCGCTTCATCAGGTGCCGGATCAGTTGGGTGAATGCCATCTCCCGGGCGTGGTGTGTTTTCGGGGGCTATGCCCATTCGGGTGGCGTGACGAATGCCATCGTGGTTAGACATCACCCAAGTGCTAGATGCACCAACTTTTCCGTACTCAACGATTGAGTCGGTGACGATCTTTTTTATGGCTGCTGGCTCGTATGCCCCGTGCATGTAATCAAAGTTGAATGACTGGTGGTACTCGTCTGGTCGCACCCACATAGCCAGGCGAGGAAGCGGACTCATTGAAGCCTCGGCACACATCGCACGATCTTCGAATTCGTCAATTACTTTGCGGAAGCGACGAATTGAATCGTGCACCCCAGGCTGACCCCAGTAAGGAACAGCTTCTTCAGCCTCCTGCATGCTGAGTTTAGAAATTGGACGCTCGCGCAAATTCTCGTCGTAGATAGTTGCATCAGGAAGACCAGCTCGCTTCACCATTCCGTGAGCTACGTCAACGCGGAAACCATCAACGCCCTTCTTTAACCAAAAGCGCAGTATTTCGTCGAACTCATCGGCAATCGCTGGATTCTCCCAGTTCAAATCTGGCTGCGAAGAATCAAAGAGGTGCAGGTACCACTGACCTAGCGAACCGTCGGCCTCGGTAATGCGAGACCAAGCAGGTCCGCCAAAAATTGACTGCCAGTTGTTTGGTGGCAACTCACCGTTCTCACCCTTGCCTTCTTTGAAGTGGTAGTAGGCCCGCTCCGCTGAACCAGGCGCAGCTTTGAGTGCTGCTTGGAACCAGGCGTGCTGATCACTGGTGTGGTTTGGAACGATGTCGACGATTATGCGAATTCCAAGTGACTTTGCTTTTGCAAGCAGTACTTCAAAGTCTTCGTTGGTTCCAAAGATTGGGTCAATCAGTCTGTAATCACTGATGTCGTAACCGGCATCCTTCTGCGGGCTCTTGAAGAATGGGCTAAACCAAATTGCATCGATACCCAGAGATGACAGCGAATCAAGCCTTGATGTGATTCCCTTTAGGTCGCCAAGTCCATCGCCATCGGCATCGGCGAACGAGCGAGGGTAGATCTGGTAAATCACAGATGT
>JBEGTF010000020.1:0-12034 GCA_041179545.1 Actinomycetota bacterium
CCGCTGGCACCTGAAATTAAGACTCTCATTTAGAACTCCTCTGGGTGTGGTCCGGTGCGCAGGCCGGCATCCAGAGACTGGATTGCTGCCATGTCCTCGGCATCGAGTTCAAAATCAAAGACAGAAATATTTCCCTGCAATCGTGATGCGGTGGCGGTCTTTGGAATTACCAAGTTCCCTAGCTGCAGGTGCCAACGAACAATCACCTGGGTAGCGGTTCGATTGTGCTTGGCCATGATGTGTTCAATCGCAGGACTCTCGTTGAATCGGCCTCTAGCCAACGGAGACCATGCTTCGGTAAGAATTCCATGGGCGGAATTGAACTCGCGGACGTCGGCCTGCTGCAGCCCAGGGTGAAGTTCAATCTGATTGATTGCAGGAACTGTGCCACCTGCGGCTAGTAGTTGCTCTAGGTGTGCCGGTTGAAAGTTTGAAACACCGATGCCGCGAATCTTGCCGGACTCTTTCGCCTTCTGAAACGCTGACCAGGTGTCAACAAATTTATTCAGTGCGGGGCTTGGCCAGTGAATCAAGAGCATGTCGATGTAATCAATGTTGAGTCGAGCCAAGCTCTCATCGATTGCTGCCAGGGCTCGGTCGAAGCCGTGATCGTCTTTCCAGATCTTGGTGGTCACGTAGATATCTTCGCGAGGTAGACCAGAGTTTCGAACGGCCGCGCCAACCTCGACTTCGTTGCCATAAAAGGCAGCCGTGTCGACTCGGCGGTATCCCGCCTCAAACGCCTGAACAATCAGCGGCTCGGCTGATTCGCCGGCTACCTTGTAAACCCCAAGGCCCACCTGTGGAATTAACTGGCCATTGTTTAGTTTGATTTTTGGGTTGTGCTGAACGATCGATTTGCTATCCATGGTTAACTCCAAGGGCCAAAAACCGGATTCCATTCCTGAATTACACGTTCACCGATGCAACCGGCGATATCAAAAGGATCAAGATCCAAAATTGCGGCAACTTCCTGCAGAGAATCGGCTCGCCAAATCAAAAGCGATGTCGGTGTGTCCACCATCGGTCCGCTAGCTAGGAGCTTGCCCTCAGCCAGGCGCTCTGCGAGCCATTCGCGATGAATTGGGCGCACTTCAGCGAGGTGCTCGGTTGTAGCGGTGTAGTGGTAAGTAACGGCGTACGTAGGCATACTCAAAGCCTAAAGGCGCTGGCTTGGAGCTAAATCCAGCTCGGCAGCCACATGTGGATGTGCCAGTACCAATAAGGAATCCAGGTGCCAATCCAAATTGGCAAGAAGAACAGGGTGCCTGCAAATGCCAGGAACGCGTAAAGCAGGAACAGACCTTGAGCACGAATTGGCCTAGCCGCTTGATAGACGTAGTGCCGCGCCACGAAGATCAAGGCAAATATCATCCAAGGCAAAAATGCGATCGAGTAGAACTGAAAAGTGGTGCGGTTCAAGAAAATCAGCCAAGGCAAATATCCGCCAGCGATGCCGAGCAAAATCAATCCAGCTAGTCGCTGACGAGTTTTTACATACCAAACGGCCAAAAAGAACACCGATGCCGCTGCCGGCCACCAGATGAACGGGTTGCCAAGCGCTGTGATTGCGCTCGAGCAACCGCCATCGGTGTTGCAACCGTCCTGACCCAAGCTCAGTCCTTCGTAGAAGAAGCTCGTGGGGCGAATGGCAAAAAGCCAACTAAGCGCGTTTGCGGAGTACGAGTGTGGCGTGTGCAGCCCCACGTGGAAGCCATAAGCGGCCTTGTGATATTCGATGAGCGAGGTAAACCAGTTTGCGGTTGAGTTGCGATCGTATCCGCCGGTGCTAAAGATCCAGCCGGACCAACTCGCTAGATAAACAAGCGCACTCACTGGAATGAGATTCAGAAATGTAAGCGAGCCCTGCTTGAGAATTGCGTTGGTCAGCCAGTTTGTTTGACCAGATGCTCGACGAGCCAACGCTTCGCTTACAACGATGTAAAGACCAAAGGTAGCGATCAAGTACAGGCCCGACCATTTCACCGCCGTAGCGGCTCCGAGGGCCAATCCAGCAGCGATCAACCAAGGTCTAAACCAAGTCACGGCGTCTATGTCACGAAGTTGTTGGTCTCTTAGTAAAAAGTAGAAGGCCAGCAAACTAAAAAACATCAGCGAGTTATCAAGCAGTGCGGTGCGAGCAAGAACAATCGCGTGGCCGTCGATAGCAAAGAGGAAACCAGCCGCCAGTGCCCAAGCCGAAGATTTGAAAAGTAACTTGGCTACCGCAATCACTAACGCAACGGCCGCGATGCCGAGAATGGCGGTGGTGATGCGCCAGGAGTAAGAGTTCTCTGCTCCAAACAACCACATGCCGAATCCGATAATCCATTTACCCAGGGGAGGGTGAACTACAAAACTTGGATCACTCAGGTAGCTGTTGACCGAACCCGCCTCGAAGGCCAAGTTAGCTTCGCTGGGCCAAGCTTTCTCAGATCCGGTGTTCCAAAGCGTCCAAGCGTCCTTTACGTAATAGGTTTCATCAAAAACTAATTTGCTTGGGTACCCCAATTGCCAAAGGCGCAGAAATGCAGCCAGGGCAATAATCAGCCAGGAGCCAAAACGATTGATGAACTTGCGCACATCGGATTTGTTTAGGTAGTTGGTCAGGGAAGCAATCACGTCCCTAATGCTAGACAAGAATGCTGGACAATAGAGCGTGCTTATTCTCGCGGCAACCCCAATCGGCAATCTGGCCGACGCCTCACCGCGCCTGGTTGAGGCCATGGTGGAGTCCAAGTTCATCGCCGCCGAAGACACTAGAAGTTTGTTGAAGCTAGCAAATTCGCTGGGTGTAAAACTAAATGCACGTCTGTTTAGCCTTCACGAACACAACGAGGGTGACCGCCTGAAGCAGATTCTTGAGATTGCTCAGGATGAGCCGGTGCTCGTGGTCAGTGATGCTGGAATGCCAACCGTGAGCGACCCTGGTTTTTTGCTGGTGCGGGCAGCGGTCGAGGCAAAAATCGAAGTCACGGTTATTCCGGGCCCTTCTGCTGTTCTTAGCGCGCTCGCCGTATCGGGGTTGCCGACTGACAGGTTTACCTTCGAAGGGTTCTTGCCTCGCAAACAAGGTGATCGTCGCAAAATGTTTGCCTCGCTTTCGCGCGAGCCCCGAACCATGGTGTTTTTTGAATCACCTCACCGAATTTTGGAATCACTCGAAGACGCTGTGTTGGAATTGGGCGCAGATCGTTCGGCAACGGTGTCTCGCGAGCTAACTAAAAAATTTGAGCACACCGAGCGAGGTTCGCTTCAGCACCTCGTTGAGTGGGCCAAGGGGGAACCCAAAGGCGAAATGGTTCTAGTTATCGCTGGCGCCGAGGTGGCTGAGGTTCAAGTCGCTGATCTGGTGGAACAGGTGTTGGCGCTATTAGCCGATGGCGCGAAGCTAAAAGAGGCGGTTGCTGAGATAGCAGCAGCTGCCGGAGCGAGCAAAAGCGATCTTTACCAACTGGTGCTGGATCGCCGCAAGGCAGACAACATCTAACCTGCCTAGGTTAAGATTGAACCCATGCCTGCAAACAAGGGAAAGTCGTTCTACGTAACGACCCCAATCTTCTACGTCAATGACGCCCCGCACATCGGTCACGCTTACACCGAAGTCGCGGCCGATGTCTTGGCTCGCTGGCACCGTCAGCGCGGAGAGCAGTCATTTCTGCTTACCGGCACCGATGAGCACGGCGAGAAGATTTTGCGCACCGCCGCGGCCAACAAGACCACGCCTCAGGAATGGGCTGACAAATTGGTCCAAGAAGCGTGGTTACCTCTGCTTGAAACGATTGATATCAACAACCAGGATTTCATTCGCACCACAGAGCCGCGTCATGAAAAGAATGTCCAGGTTTTTTTGCAGCATCTGTACGACACCGGTTTCATCTACAAGGGTTCATACGAAGGCAACTACTGCGTTGGTTGTGAGGAATACAAGACCGAGGGTGACCTGATCGATGGCGTAGGTGACTTTGCCGGCCAGCAGGTATGTGCGATTCACTCAAAGCCAGTTGAAAAACTTCAGGAGACCAACTACTTCTTCAAACTGAGCGAATTCACTCAGCCGCTGTTGGATTTTTACGAGGCGAACCCAACTTTTATTCAGCCAGACTCAGCACGCAACGAGGTTGTTGCGTTTGTGCGTCGTGGACTTGATGATCTTTCTATTTCACGTTCAAAAGAAAAGTTTGACTGGGGAATCGATATTCCTTGGGACAACGGTCACATCACCTACGTTTGGTTCGATGCGCTTTTGAACTACATCACCGCAATTGGTTACGGTGAAGACTCTGCGGAGGCTAAGGCAAAATTTGAATCACTTTGGCCAGCAAGCGTTCAGGTAGTTGGTAAAGACATCCTGCGATTCCACGCGGTTATCTGGCCTGCCATGTTGATGGCAGCCGGACTTGCTCCGGCAAACCAGGTTTTCGGTCACGGTTGGTTGCTAGTCGGCGGCGAAAAAATGTCAAAGTCAAAGCTCACCGGAATCGCGCCTTCACAAATCACCGAGACCTTTGGCTCGGACGCTTTCCGCTATTACTTCATGAAGGCAATTGCCTTCGGCAGTGATGGCTCGTTCTCATGGGAGGACCTTTCAGCGCGCTACCAAGCTGAACTTGCAAACGGATTCGGAAATCTTGCTTCCCGTGTGATTGCAATGGTGCACCGGTACTTCGATGGCGTAATTCCAGCAGCCGGTGAATTCAACGACGCCGACTTGCAAGTTCAGAAGATTGCCGCAGCTGCAGTTGCAAATGCTGATGCGGCAATTGAAAAAGTTGCGATCCACGATGCCGTCGCTGCCATTTGGACTTTGGTTGATGAGCTGAACAACTACATCACCGTTCAGGAGCCTTGGGTACTTGCAAAGGACGAAGCCACTCGCGGTCGTTTGGCAACTGTTTTGAACACAACTGTCGAGGGTTTGCGTGTTCTGGCCGTGCTGCTTAATCCAATTACTCCAAAGGCCACTGCAAAGCTTTGGGCAGCAATCGGTGGTTCACTAGGCTCGCTTGACTCGCAGCTAACCCGCGAAGCAGCCAACTGGGGGCAGTTCAAAGTCGGAGCAGCCATCGGTGAACTAGAGGCGCTTTTCCCTCGCATAGAGACCACTGAAGAAGCGAAGTAAAAGTGAGTCAACGCAAAGCACCTGCGTTTGCCTCAGCGTTTCCTCCGGCGCCTGAGCCGCTTGAAGTAGCAATTTACGACAACCACTGCCATCTTGAGTTTGTTTTTGACGAAGACCTTGGTGTGATGCCTTGGAATGAAAACCTAGACATTGCGCAAGGCGTTGGAATCAAAGGCGTCGTGCAGGTTGGCGTGACTCTTGAGAGCTCCAAGTGGTGTGCCGAATTGGCTACAAAAGATCCGCGTGTTTTGGCTGCCGTTGCGCTTCACCCAAACGAAGCTCCGCTCTATGAGAATTTCGAGAACCTAGATGCGGCGATTGCTGAAATTGAATCTCTTGCAGTGCACCCTCGGGTTCGCGCGATTGGTGAGACCGGTCTTGATTTTTTCCGCACCGAAGGCGACAACTCAATCAAGCTGCAGCAGCATTCATTCGAAGAGCACATTCGAATCGCAAAAGAAAACAACATCGCGTTGATGATTCACGACCGTGATGCTCACGATGAAGTTGTCTCAACCCTCAAGCGAGTGGGTGCTCCCGACAAGGTTGTATTCCACTGCTACTCAGGAGATACCGAGCTAGCAAGAATCTGCGCGGACAATGGTTGGTACATGTCATTTGCGGGAAACATCACCATCAAGCGAAACCAGCACTTGCGAGATTCGTTAGCCATGGCTCCAAAAGATTTGATCTTGATTGAAACCGATGCACCCTTCTTAGCACCAGAGCCATTCCGAGGCCGTCCGAATGCGCCATACCTAGTTCCGGTCACGGCAAGATTCATGGCAGATGTGCGCGGAGAAGACTTGAACCAGCTGTGCAGTCAACTTGCTCTAAATACCGAAACCGTCTACGGAGATTGGTCGGCGGGTTTCTAATGGTTGATCTTTTAGGCGCTGTAGATATTCGCGAACTAGCTGCAAGACTCGATGTCACTCCAACCAAAAAACTCGGACAAAATTTTGTGACCGACCCAAACACCATTCGGCGAATTGTTGCGGCGGCGAAACTTTTCGGTTCTGAAACGGTTGTTGAAATTGGTCCAGGGCTTGGCTCACTTACTCTTGGTCTTCTTGAAGTAGCCAAAAAGGTTATTGCGGTTGAAATAGATCCCAAGATGGCGGCCGAGTTAGAAAACACAATCGCCAAACGGGCACCGGGAGCAGATTTCACTCTTGTCCGGGACGATGCATTGAGAGTTGAAGAGTTGCCAGCTGCCGTCGATGCATTGGTCGCAAATCTGCCTTACAACATTTCGGTCCCCGTTCTGCTGCACTTCTTGGAGCGCTTTCCCTCAATCCAGACCGGTTTAGTTTTGGTTCAAGCAGAAGTGGCTCACCGTCTAGCCGCCGTACCGGGTTCAAAGATTTATGGAATTCCAAGCGTGAAGCTTGCTTGGTATGCCGACTCTGCTTTGGCGGGAAACGTGGGTCGCAACATTTTCTGGCCGGTGCCGAATGTTGACTCAGCCTTGGTTTATTTCGCCAAGCGCGCAGTGCCACTTGGAGATGAAGAACTTCGACTAGCGACCTTTGAAGTTGCCGATGCTGCCTTTGGTCAGCGACGCAAGACTTTGCGCCAGGCATTGGCCACCTGGGCCGGATCTCCGGCTGAAGCCGAGCGCATTCTAATTGCAGCCGGAGTAAGTCCCCAAGCCCGCGGTGAAGAACTTGATGTTCATCAATTTGTTGCGATTGCGAGGGCTCGTTAATGGCCATTGCGTTCAAGGTGCAAGAGGATTTCGAAACCGGGATGGGGCAACTTTTCTCGGTACTAAGCGATGTTTCGGCCTGGGTAGTTTTTGATCGACCAAGGCTAATCTCGGCAAAGAATGGTCAAGTTAAATTAGCTTTTGAAGATAACAGCCGCGCAATTATTTCCTTTGAGCTTGTTGATTCCGGTGTGCGAGCCAACATCGTTCATGAACTTTTGAAGAACGAATCCGAAATAAAGCCGCGGCAGCTCTACTGGCAAGAGGTATTTGCCGGGATGCACCGTAGATTGGACCAGAAATGACCAATCACGTAATTGCAACAGCTCCGGGCAAGATCAATATCTTTTTCAAAGTTGGCGCACTCAAATCCGATGGATATCACGAAGTACTTAGCGTTTATCAGGCGCTTGATTTGCGTGAAACTGTAACCGTAGCCACTGCCGAAAACTGGCAGGTCGAAGTTTCTGGCGAAATTTCGGCTGAGCAAATTGCAGCTGTGCCAACCGGTGAGGAAAACCTTGTTGTTCGAGCTGCAAAATCAATTGCACAGCTCGCGGGAATTGAAAATCCTAAACCCATAAGTTTTGAAATCAAAAAAAATGTTCCAGTGGCAGGCGGCATGGGCGGTGGATCTGCAGACGCTGCGGCTGCCTTGCTTGCGGTGGATGAACTTTGGTGCAGCGGAATAGATGGCGAAGCTTTATTGAAATCTGCTGCAGCACTCGGTGCAGATATTCCGTTTGCACTTCTTGGCGGCACGGCTATCGGTGTTGGAATAGGTGATGAACTTGAACCAATCGAGGGAGTGCAAAAACTTCACTGGGTCTTGGTGCCGATGGATGCCGGTCTGAGCACACCGCGGGTATATGCCAAACTCGATGAAATTCGTAAGAGCCGCGGTGAAGAACCTGAAAAAGTTGAGACGCCTACTAAGCCATATGAACTAATTTCTGCATTGCAACTAGGTGATGCACGAGAAGTCGCCAAGTACCTTCACAATGACCTACAAGAAGCCGCAGTGGCATTGATGCCAGAACTTTCGATCACCATGCACGCGGGACTGGCCGCGGGCGCGTTGGCCGCCATGGTTTCCGGATCAGGCCCAACGGTAGCGATGCTGGCCGAATCTGAAGAAGCCGCGGAGTCGATTGCCAACCATCTTTCATTCGAGGGCTACATTGCAATTCCAACTTTTGGACCTGCAAAGGGAACGCTTTTGGAGCAAAACTAGTGGCTCATTTACTGGGTGCCGAGAACGTATCTCTAGAGTTTCCAACCAAGAAAGTTTTTGACGGAATCACCATCGGTGTGAATGATGGTGACCGAATAGGGATTGTTGGCCGGAATGGTGACGGTAAATCAACTTTGCTTAAGTTGTTGGCCAAGCGAATGCAACCAGATGATGGTCGCATCACCCACCGAAACAGTCTGACATTTGGCCTCCTTGACCAGGCGGATGTAATTGACCCGGGGCAGACGATTGGGCAATCCGTGGTGGGCGATGTCTCGGAGCACATTTGGGCAGGCAACCCAAAGATTCGCGATGTGATTTCTGGATTGCTAAATGATTTGGACTGGAACAAACAGGTCGGGGAACTGTCCGGTGGGCAGCGTCGCAGAGTTGCCTTGGCAAAGCTGCTGGTGCAGGATCTCGACATAGTCATGCTCGACGAACCAACTAACCACCTGGATATCGAAGGCGTGGCCTGGTTGGCGCAACACCTAAAAACTCGTTGGTCAAATAATTCTGGTGGATTAATTGTGGTGACCCACGACCGATGGTTTCTGGACGAAGTTTGTAATCTCACCTGGGAAGTGCACGACGGAGTCATCGAGCCATTCGAAGGGGGTTACGCGGCCTACATTTTGCAGCGCAACGAACGCGACAGAAGTGCCGCTGCATCAGAGGCTCGTCGCCAAAACTTAATGCGCAAGGAGCTTGCCTGGTTGCGCCGCGGTGCCCCAGCCCGAACAACAAAGCCTAAATTCCGCATGGATGCCGCCGCTGAATTGATTGCCAACGAACCCGAACCGCGCGACCGCGTTGCGCTTTCTAAGTTGGCAACTCAGCGCTTAGGTAAAGACGTTCTAGATATTGAAAATCTCAATTATTCAATCGACGGTCGCGAACTACTTCACGATGTCACCTGGCGACTTGGCCCGGGAGATCGAGTTGGGTTGGTTGGCGTCAACGGTGCCGGAAAAACTACATTGTTGAAATTGATTCAAGGCGGATTGCAGCCAACTGCCGGTGTTATCAAGCGAGGCAAGACTGTGAACATTGCCACTCTGAGCCAGGAGGTGCGAGAGCTTGATGAATTTGCCGAAGAGAGAATCTTTAGCCTCATCGCCCGAGAGAAATCTTTTTTCGTAGTCGACAAGAAAGAAGTTGGTATTGGCCAACTTGTTGAGCAACTTGGTTTCACGCAAGCGCAATTGCAAACGCCAATTTCGGATCTCTCCGGTGGTCAAAAGCGCAGACTTCAGTTCTTGCGCTTGCTCTTTGGAGAACCAAACGTTTTGATTCTTGATGAGCCAACCAACGATCTTGACACCGATATCCTTGCGGCCATGGAGGACCTGCTCGATGGCTGGCCAGGCACGCTCATCGTGGTTTCTCACGACCGCTACTTACTTGAGCGCGTAACAGATCAGCAGTACGCGTTGCTTGGTGACGGAAGCCTGCGTCATCTACCAGGTGGTGTTGATCAGTATCTTGAACTGCGTAAGCACTCACTTTCGACGCACGCCACTTCGGCTACCGTGCGAGCCACGGAAAAACCTAAAGACTCTGGCAAGCCGAGCCTCTCGGGCGCTGCCCTCCGCGACGCCGAGAAAAACCTAAGCCGCCTAGAACGAGCCCTCGAAAAGCTATCCACCGATGAGGCCAAGCTGCACGAGCAGATGGCGGCTCATGATCAAGGGGATTACGCGGGTCTTGCAGATATGGCTTCGAAGCAGGCCGAATACAACGCCAAGCGTGACCAGTTAGAGCTGGAATGGCTAGAAACTTCTGAGCAACTACAGGGCAATTAGCCAAAGCAACCTTTGAAGCGCTGGCTTATCTGGCAGACTTGTCTGGTGGGCCTCGGCTCATGTTCCCCTATGGTGTAATGGCAACACTCCGCTCTTTGGATGCGGCATTCTAGGTTCGAGTCCTGGTGGGGGAGCCAGTCAAGAAATTGACAAAAATCGACAGGAGTCAGATGAGCGAGAAGCACCTAGCGGTTGTGGTTCTAGCTGCCGGCGAAGGCACTCGCATGCGCTCCAAGAAGCCAAAGGTAATGCATGAGCTTGCCGGGCTTCCGCTGCTTGGTCACGTCTTAGCCACCGCAAACTCTCTCGACGCAGCGCACGTTATTCCAGTTATTCGCCACCAAAAAGAGGCGCTGACCGAATACATCAACGCCTACTTCCCAACCATGACTATCGCGCACCAGGATGAAATTCCGGGTACTGGTCGTGCGGTTGAGTGTGCACTTGATTCTCTGCCTAGTGATTTCAATGGCGCCGTCATCGTAACCAGTGGAGATGTTCCATTGCTTGATGTACCAACTCTCGAATCTCTGCTTGAAGCACATCTAGATGGAAAATATGCGGCCACCATCCTCACCGCAATCGTTGATGACCCAGCTGGCTACGGTCGTGTGATTAGAAGCAACGATGGCAAGTTCATTCAAATCGTCGAGCACCGCGATGCCGATGCCGACCAGCTTGAAATTGCTGAGGTCAACGCGGGGATTTACGTTTTTGATGCCGCTCACCTTCGCACCGCTTTGGCTAAGGTTGGGTCACACAATTCTCAGGGTGAAAAATACCTCACCGATGTCGCCGCGGAACTTTTGCACGAGCGTAAAAAAGTTCAAGCTCTTGCTGTCAGCGATAACTGGTTGGTGGCGGGAATCAACGACCGCGTTCAGCTAGCAGAAGTTGCAGCGGAATTAAATTACAGAATTTGTGAAGCGTGGCAGCGAGCCGGCGTGACGATTCTTGAACCAGGTTCAACCTGGATCGATGTCACCGTCCAAGTTGGCGAAGACGTAACTCTGCTGCCATCAACTCACCTAAAGGGATTCACATCTATCGGTGAAGGTTCAACAGTTGGTCCAGAAGTTGTAATGGTTGACACTCAGGTTGGCGCAAACGCATTGGTGGTTAAATCGCACGTCAGTGGATCAAAGATTGGTGACGGTGCAACCGTTGGCCCATTTGCCTATTTGCGTCCAGGCACCGACCTTGGCGCCGATGGCAAAATTGGCACCTTCGTTGAAACTAAGAACGCAAAGATTGGCCGCGGCTCAAAGGTTCCACACCTGAGTTACGTAGGCGATGCTGAAATCGGCGAAGAGTCCAACATCGGTGCTGGCACGATTTTTGCCAACTACGACGGCATCGCCAAGCACTCAAGCAAGATTGGCTCTCACGTGCGTTCAGGCTCGCATAACGTGTTCGTTGCACCGATTACAATTGGCGATGGAGCCTACACAGCAGCAGGCACCGTGGTTCGTAAAGACGTTGCGTCAGGCGATTTGGCCATGTCAGTTGCACCGCAACGAAACCTCGCCGGCTGGGTGGTTGCAAACCGCCCGGGCAGCAAGTCTGCTGAAGCGTCAAAAAACTAAAAACAACAACAAGAGCGGGAGCCCACATTGGATATCACAGCGAGCAACAGCAAGCGCCTAGTGATCGTGAGTGGGCGTGCGCACCAGCACCTCGCTGATGAAGTAGCCGAGATTCTTGGCACCAAAGTTGTTCCAACCACCGCTTACGACTTCGCCAATGGCGAGACCTTCGTGCGCTACGAAGAATCTGTTCGAGGTGTTGACGCTTTCGTAATCCAGTCTCATGCTGCTGGAATCAACAACTGGGTAATGGAACAGTTGCTCATGGTTGACGCCTTGAAGCGTGCAAGCGCAAAGCGCATCACAGTTGTTGCACCTTTCTTTCCTTACGCTCGTCAAGACAAGAAGCACAAGGGACGTGAGCCAATTTCAGCTCGTCTAATGACAGATCTTTTCAATGTTGATTTGCACACACCACAGATTCAGGGCTTCTTTGATGGTCCGGTTGACCACCTTTGGGCACTACCGATGTTGGCAGACCACGTTAAGGAACGATTTGGCGATGAACTACTGACCGTGGTTTCTCCTGATTCAGGTCGCGTTCGAGTAGCAGATATTTGGGCAGAGCGTCTGGGT
>JBEGTF010000021.1:0-14117 GCA_041179545.1 Actinomycetota bacterium
AAAAGCTCAAAGATTGAAAACCCAGACCTAAGCAACTCTCCTGCCTCGAGATTTAAAACATTTGCCAAATTCTTTGGCCTGACAGTCTTGAACCCGGCGACTGCGTTCTACTTTTTCGGAATCACGCCAAGCGTTGCGGCTCTGTCACATGGAACCGGGCTCCTGAGTATTGCTTCATTTGCTCTCGGCGTTTTTCTTGGATCGGTGGTTTGGCAACTTTCTCTGGTGTTTGCCGCTCACTTGACCAAATCATTTACGGACGTCAAAGTTCAGCATCGCATTCAGTACGCGGGTGCTGCCTTGATAGTCGCCCTAGCAATCGGACTGCTGCTCAAATAAGGCCATAAATAAAAAACCCACCATTTCTGGTGGGTTTTTTCATGGGATGAACTCGTAGAAACTTGCCTGAGCAAGTAACTGAGTGGAGATGGGGGGAATTGAACCCCCGTCCAATACAGAGTTTCTGACTCTTCTACGGGTGTAGCTTCAATAAGGTTCTACTCGGCCCCGGTGCTAGCTTGAAGCAACATAACCGACGGGCCCAGTCTTAGTTTGAGTCCCTTGTAGCCCTAAGGCATAACTACAAAGCGAGATTTCTAAATGACGCTAGAACCCAGAACGAAATCAAATCTGGTCTAACGGACTTCGAGGCTAGGTGCTATTAAGCAGCTAGGGCAAAGTCAGTGCGTGATGATTTAGCACTTATAGTTTGCAGCGGACATTTACGAGTTGACGCTACATTCTCGACCCGCTTCATCCAGTTACACATGCACTGTTCAATGCTAAGCCATGCCTGTGACATTAGATAGCCCCGAGGCTGGCAGAAGACTGTGAATTACCAGTCTTTACCCTTTGAAGACATTGCCCTGTCAGCTTCGCGCTTATCGGTCTGCTCTTTGAGAGTCTGCCGCTTGTCGTATTCCTTCTTACCGCGAGCAAGAGCGATTTCTACCTTTGCGCGACCATCTTTGAAATAAATCGAGAGAGGCACAAGCGTGAAACCAGATTCTTTTAGCTTTGATTGCAATTTCATGATTTCTTCACGATGCAAAAGCAATTTGCGCTTACGACGAGACGGTGAGTTGTTCCAAGTTGCCTGCGTGTATTCGGGAATGTGAACGTTCTCAAGCCAAGCTTCGCCACCATCAATAGATGCATAACCATCAACAAGGGATGCCCGCCCTGCACGAAGAGATTTAACCTCCGGGCCCGATAAGGCCATACCGGCCTCATAGGTATCCAAAATTAGGTAGTCGTGGCGAGCCTTGCGGTTGCTGGCAACAACCTTTTGACCACGTTCTCTAGGCATAAGACTTCTATATTCGCAGGTATCGGCGAATTGCGAGGCCCGAGGCCAAAGCCGCCAACACAATACCCGCGCCAATCAACACGGGCACAACGATCAGTCCGTCAGCAAGTCCAACGAAGCTGGTGAAAGGAAGCCTTTCAGCCAGGTAACCCTGTACGAAGAATTGAACGATTCCCAAAACTGCAGCTCCAGAAAGAATTGACCCGATAGTCGCAGCCACTACCCCTTCCAGGATGAATGGCAATTGAATATAGAAATTGCTTGCGCCAACTAGACGCATGATTCCGAGTTCACGGCGACGACTAAATGCAGACAGTCGAATAGTAGTTGAGATTAGGAGCGCTGCAGAAAACAGCATGAGCACTGCAATACCGATTGCCGCAAGCGATGCAGCATTCAATATGCTGAAAATTTGATCTAGATAACTTCGCTGATCACGTACCTCTTCTACGCCGGCAACCCCGGTGAAACTTTCGGTGATGATTTGACTCTTAGTTGAGTCTTTGAGCTTGACCCAGTAGGTCTCATTCAACTGCTTAGCTGTAACATACTTGGCTACAGCATTGCCTTTGAATTGCTCTTGGAAAGTTGCGTAAGCCTGATCGTGATTTTCGAAATAGTACTTATCGATGTACTGACTCAAAGTGTTTGATTCAAGCTTCTCCTTGACCGCAGCCTTGAGATCTTCAGAAGCCTCCCCTTGCGGGCAAACATCGGTGGCAGAAACATCACTGCACATGTAAACGGCAACCTGAGCGCGGTCATACCAGTAATTTTTCATTTGCCCGATCTGCATCTGCAGCAAAGAAGCGGTGCCAACAAACGTGAGCGAAATAAAGGTAACCAGAATTACCGATACAACCATAGATAGATTGCGGCGGAAGCCTTGAGCAACCTCGCTAAATACAAACTTCATTAGTAGGAACCGCCCACCTGATCGCGAATGATTTCGCCATCTTTTAGCTCTACAACGCGCTTCTTCAATCGGTCTACGATTCCCCGATCGTGGGTTGCCATAATCACGGTGGTTCCCGCAAGGTTGATGCGTTCAATCAAAGCCATGATGTCTTGAGATGTGGACGGGTCAAGGTTTCCGGTTGGCTCGTCGGCAAGCAACGGGCCAAAGCCACGCGCTGTTGCTCACCGCCAGAAAGTTCGCTTGGAAGTCTGTCTGCTTTGCCCTCAAGTCCAACTAGGCGCAGCACTTCTGGAACAGCCTCTTGGATAAACCCCTGCGATTTGCCAATTACTTCAAGGCTAAATGCAACATTTTGGGCAACACTTTTGTTTGGCAGCAAGCGAAAGTCTTGAAAAACAACGCCAAGTCGACGACGGAAAAATGGCACGCGGCGGCTTGGAATGCCAACTAGGTTCTCTCCCAGCACGTGAACCGAACCTTTTGTTGGCACATCTTCACGCAACATCAGGCGCATCAGCGATGATTTTCCCGATCCTGAAGCACCGACCAAGAAGACAAAGTCCCCTTTTGCGACTTCGAGGGATACGTTGTTGAGCGCGGGGCGCGCAGAGCCTCGATATTGCTTGCTGACATTGGAAATGCTGATCATGATGAGACCAGCCTAAGAGCGCCTAAGCCCAGAGCCGCCTAAGCGCCTTGTTGTGTCTGCTTGCGCCAGCGGATTCCAGCTGCAATAAAGCCGGCCAAATCGCCATCGAAGACAGCCGAAGGGTTGTTGACTTCGTAATCAGTGCGCAAATCTTTAACCATTTGATAGGGAGCTAGAACGTAAGAACGCATCTGCTCACCCCAACTAGCCTTTACATCTCCAGCTATTTGCTTTTTCTTGGCTTCTTCTTCGCGCCTTCGAATTTCTAGAAGTCGAGACTGGAGAACCCTCATCGCCGCAGCTTTATTTTGAATCTGACTTTTCTCGTTTTGGCAACTCACGACAGTGCCAGTAGGAATGTGCGTAATTCGAACGGCCGAATCCGTGGTGTTCACAGATTGCCCGCCAGGGCCTGAAGAACGGAAAACATCGATGCGGATTTCACTTTCCGGAATCTCGATTGCTTCTGTTTGCTCAACCAACGGAACAACTTCGACCGCCGCGAAGGATGTTTGGCGCTTGCCAGCGGCGTTGAATGGGCTCATGCGAACGAGTCGATGAGTTCCCGCTTCCACAGACATTGACCCAAAGGCGTATGGTGCATCAATTTCAAAGGTTGCCGATTTGATGCCGGCACCTTCTGCGTAGGAGGTATCAAGAACCTGAACCGGCATCTTGTTCTTTTCCGCGTATCGCAGATACATTCTCATCAGCATTTCAGCAAAGTCCGTGGCATCATCGCCACCTGCACCAGAGCGAATGGTTACAACGGCCGCACGGGAGTCATACTCTCCATTTAGCAGGGTCTGTATTTCAAGTTCAGAGATAAGTGCCTGCAGTGAAGTTAGCTCAGCCTTGGCTTCAGCCTGAACGGAGGTATCAGCTTCCGTGTTTGCCATTTCAATTAAAACTTCTAGATCATCGAGTCGAGACTGGACGGATTCCAACTTAGTCAGCATGCCCTGGGCGTGTGACAGCTTGCTCGTCACATTTTGCGCGTGAACCGGTTCGTCCCAAATGTTTGGGTCAGCGGCTTGCTGCTTGAGCACAACGATTTCATCGGTGAGTTTTTTGACATCCACCACCTGTTGAATATCCGAGAAAGTAGCACGAAGCGCGCGAATCTCTTGGGTTAGGTCTAGGTCTGCCATGTCTCTAATAGTTTAGGTGAGCGTCATAATTGAGGAGTGAGTTCCAATAAGCCAACTTTTCAGGTCAGAGAACTTGCCTTACCTGTTTATGTACCTTCTTTACTTTTTGCCGCGGGTGAATCGGGTCTGATTCCGCTGATTCCAGCAAGCGCTGAACGTTTAGGCGCGGACCTTCCAACCGCTGCATTTGTGGCCGGTTTGGTCCTGATTGGCACCCTGGTTGCAGACCTTCCCGCAGCATCAATCGTGAATCGGTTCGGTGAGAGAGTTTCGATGATCTGGGCTGGCTTTGTTGCAGCAGCCGGAGCATTGCTAGCGGTTTTTGCTACGACTATTTACATGATCGGTGCTGGTGTTTTTCTGCTTGGAATGACCGCAGCAATTTTTGGTCTAGCCAGACACTCCTACATCGCTGAAACAGCGCCTAAGGAGTATCGGGCCAGAGCACTTTCTATTCTTGGCGGAATGTTCAGGCTCGGTGCATTCATAGGGCCACTGGTTGGCGCCTGGATCATTCAAAGTTACGGAATTCAATACATCTACTGGATGTCCATCGCATTTTGTTCACTTGCAGGAATCATCTTGCTTTTCACAAAGCCAGAAAAAATGCCCGATACTCCCCCAAATCGAGCCGGCGGCATTTGGGCCGTTGCAAAACTCGAGAAAAAGAAATTGCTCACTTTGGGTGTGGCATCTGCCATGCTGACTTTCCTCAGAACTGTTAGGCATCTTGCGCTGCCTCTTTGGGCACTGCACATAAATCTTGATCTATCTATAACGGCCTTGATTATCGGGCTTGCTGGAGCGGTTGACTTTGCCCTTTTTTATAACGGTGGTCAGGTAATCGATAAATATGGTCGCCGCTTTGCAGCCGTACCAACGATCCTTGCAATTGGCGCGGGTGTGGCTTGCATTCCGTTCACAACAGACGAGACAAGTTTTGCAATAGTTGCAGTAGCACTTGCCGTGGCTAACGCCCTTGGCTCAGGACTCGTCTTGACTATTGGTGCTGACCTTGCACCCGAAGGCGCTCGAAACGAATTTCTAGCAGCATTCCGATTACTTCTTGATGGCGGCATTGCCGCTGCGGCTCCAGTGATCTCTCTGCTCACTATTGCGATTGGTCTTTCTAGTGGCCTATTCGCAGTGAGCGGTATCGCACTAATTGGCGCCTACCTTCTAAATCACTATTTACCCAAGTACGGTATTCGCTAGAAGCCTGCTCGGGCAGATGCGTGAGAGCAAACTTCGGTTTCGCCAATTCCAGCGGGAGTGTAAGCAAAGGGGCGCCACCTCGCGCACGCGATCACGTTTACCGTTCGTCCATCTGGTGATGTTAAATTGGTCAATTTCAGGCCCTCAAACTTATTTACACCTGCTAGTCGAATGAAGTCCGAACTTTCAGAACCGGTTGATGCAATATAAAGTGCATCGGCCTCGGCATATGTTGTCAGTCGCTTTTGGAAAACAAAAAGTGAGCTGGCTGTTGTGATTGTCAGCATCAGAGTTGCAGTGATCAACAGCAAGCCAATTCCAAGCGGAGCAATCGAGCCGGATTCATCTAAACGCACCCTCACTTGACAAACACCGCCGATGCTTTTGCCCCATTTACATTCACCTCAACCTTTAGAAGGCTGCCCTCATCCAGACAATTGGGAATACAAGTCAAATTGACCTTGGGCTCAGCCCTAATTCGAAAGTCGCTAGCAATTTGCATCGCGGTTTCATTGAGATCGGTATCAGCAAGCAAAAATGACCTGATGCTATGCCGTGCAATCGACTCGGCCGCAATTTGGCTTGCCTGAAGGTTGCTGAGTTGCAAGAAGAGCGTCAACGCTCCAATTTGAAACACCAGGCCAAGAACTAGAAACTCGATTAGTGCTGATCCTGTCTCAGCACACAGGATTCGCCTAAAACTCACGCGGTGCCCTGCCGGTTGCGGATAATTCTCGTACTCCAGAGAGGAAGCCGAACACTTGAAGCTGTCCATGCACCACAACGACCTCTTCGAGCCCATCAAAAGATTGGCAACTAACTTTAGGAACAAATTTGCCTGCCAAAGCCACGTTGATCAACTGCTGTGCCCGAAGGCAACCGGCTGCGGAATTCTGATCTGCAAGAGCCGCAAATCTAGCGCCTTCGATAGCGCTGTCTCGAATGACCATGGAAACAAATGAATTGAGGGCAATAGTCATAGACGTAACGGCCAGCAACACTAGAGGAAGTGAAATCAAGACAAATTCAACTGCGGCAGAACCTAGCTGAGATTCCCTTTTGGCTTGTTTAGAAAGTAGCAACTTTGGAAAGTGCCTGCTCAAAAACACCCTTAAAAGCTGGGCCGGCGACAGACCACATCAAAACCACTAACCCTGCAGTCATTAGCGTGATTAACACCCAACCTGGCACATCGCCTGATTCATCCGAGAGCTTATTTTTCATTTTTCCTCCTATAGAAAATTGATGCTTAGTAACTGAAGACTTGGGTAGATTGCGAAGAGTACTGTCACCGGAAGAATCAAAAACACAAGTGGAATCAGCATGCGCGTTTCATTTTTGCCAGCTTGTTTCATGAGGTCGCTGCTTATTGCCTGCCGCACGGTCTCAGCTTGTTCGGAAATCACAAGAACTAATGGAGTTCCACGCTTGAGTGCCATCAGCAATTTGTTGCACATTTCTGTTACCTGCTGTTGAGGTAATCGCTCGGCAAGTGCAGAGAGTTCCGATTCAAGGTCCGAACCATATTCAAGGGCCAACAAGCTGGTTTTCAATTCCGTCGCAAGCACACCTTTGAGGCGCGGCACCACTCGATGAAGTGCCCTGTAAACACTTTCTCCCGAGGAAAGAGCTACCGAAAGCAATTCAAGAAAATCTGGCAATTCAATCATTGCCTTTTTCATTCGCTGTCGCGGCTGGAATAACCTGACAGCCAATTCAGTAAGCCACCGGGTCAAGTTGATTTTTCTGAGACGCTTTTCTTCCGTGGGTATAAGGCGTTCATTGAGGGATGTGGAACTAAGTGACTTTAGAAAAAGTCTTATCGTGTGTAGAGCAAAAAATAGCGATACTCCTGAGGCAAAGACAATCATGACGCGAACACTCTAGGTTGCTGAGGTAAAGCGCCAAGCACATGAACAAGCCGATATGCAACCACGCATATCAGAAAACCAACGAGCAGAATGGCAGCTCCACTAGTCGAGTTATATATCGCTGAATTTTCAGGGCGAACCGATAAGAGAGCGACCACAATCCATGGAGCAGAGACGGCTATCTTTGCAGTTCCCAATACCCAACCTTGTTTTGATTCAATTTGGGAATTGCGAGCAATGTCTAGTCTCAGGCTCATCGACTGTTGCCGCAGGGTTGTCAACAAAGATTCAGAACCAGTGGATACCACCATGATCAATAGCTCACAAAGCCGATCTGCATGCACCTCTCCTAGCTCGGCCTTAAATTCATCCAACGAATCCTCGAGGCTCCAGCCCAGATCCACTCTCTTTGAAAACCTTTCAAAATAAATTCGCGTACGAATAGGGCCACGCTGGGACAGTTCATCGAGGGCATCATGTAGGGACATTCCAGAAGTAACCGCCGAATGAATGGAATCGAGTACTTCTGGCCAAAGCTTGGTTAGTTCTCTTCGTCTTAAGGATGCAAACCCTGCGAGACCTTCAATTTCCATTGCCAGCAACCCAAAAAAGACAAAGACTCCAAGCACGGGTACCTTGAATATTTGGGAAGTGGCAACTCCGACCATTGCGGCTAGAAAGGACATGGAAGATATGACCCAACCTGCACCGAATCTTGCTAGGCCAGCGCCTTCGACGGTTGATCTAAACCAACGCATCGGCAACCTCGTGGAACTCAATCTCTTTTTTGTCCGTATTCCAGGTAACTTCCAAAATTTCCGAGATACTGCGATTTCCACCGGCGTTTAGTGTGCAATGAATCACAACGTCAATGCAATTGCCAACTGTTGGACTTACAAAATCGTTGGAAATGTTCTGTCCAGCAAGTAAGGGCAAAGTGCAAAGCTTTGTGATTGCCTCTCGTGCCGAATTTGCGTGAATGGTACAGGCACCAGGGAGCCCTGAATTTAGTGCGATGAGTAGATCAAGGGCCTCGGCTTCGCGAACTTCACCAACCACCAGTCTGTCTGGCCTCATCCGAAGGGATTCCTTTACCAAGCGCCTCAATGTAATCTCGCCAATTCCTTCAAGATTTGACTGCCTTGTTTGCAAACCAACCCAGTCAGATTTAGCGACTCTAATCTCGAATGTCTCTTCAACACTCACTATTCGCTGTGCCTCAGGGAATTCATCCAATAAGGCACAAAGAAATGTTGTTTTTCCAGCCTGGGTCGCCCCTGAAACCAAAAAATTCTTGTTATCCCTTGCGGCCTTAGCTAAATACGCGTGTTGACTTTCGCTCAATGTGCCGTTTTTCACAAGATCCTCAAGGCGAATGATTTGCTTCGGAAATTTCCTAATGTTTACAGACCAGTATTTTCTAGTGACATCGGGAATTGCCACATGCAGTCTTGAACCGTCTGGCAACGAGGCGTCTACAAATGGCGAAGAGCGATCCAGTCTGCGCCCAGAACTGCGCAACATTCGCTCGATAATCACACGCAATTCGTTTGGTTGAATCTCGATAGGTAAAGATTCAGAAATTCCATTTCTAGCTACAAAAACTTTGTCGGGGCTGTTTATCCAAATTTCTTCAATTGTTGGGTCATCAATTAGGACCTGAAGAGAGCCGAAACCCAACAGGTGATTCTGCAAGATCTCTTTGGCAGATTGTTCAACATTTGGATCTAGGGGTTCACGCTCGAGACTCTCATCGAGGGCGCGCTGAATAATGGCTTCTGGGCCTTGATCGCCAAGCGAGGCAAGTCGGCGGGCAAGCATTACTGTCTCCTGCAAATTCATGTGGCCTCTCTCGCTTGAGAGCACAAGTTTTCAGGACTTTTTTCCCGCTAACCGAACTTATCCACAGGTTTGACCAGTTAGACTATGTAGGCATGCGGGAGTGGCGAAATTGGCAGACGCACTGGATTTAGGTTCCAGCGCCGCGAGGCGTGTGGGTTCAAGTCCCACCTTCCGCACCAGCAAGGCCCTAACAGGCGCAGACAAGCCGGACTAGTTCAAAACTAGATCTGGCTTGATTCTTTTAAGCAGCAGCACTGATCCGGCTGCCACAATGCAAAGCACCGCTGCGGTAATCCAGGCTATGAAATAAGAACCCTGAGTGTCGCGGATTGCCCCGGCAAATGCCGCCGCGATTGCGGCACCGACCATGTGGGATGCGAAAACCCAACCGTAGACAGTCGGCGATTGATTTATGCCAAAGTACTTTCGGCAGAGTTCGATAGTTGGCGGAACTGTTGCAATCCAATCCAATCCATAGAACACCACAAAGAACATCAGGGGTAGCTCTACGGTTGGCCCAAGGACAAACGGCACAGTAAATAGAGCCAGTCCACGAAGTCCGTAGTAAAAAAGCAATAGGTAAATCGGGTTTACTCGGTCCGTTAACCACCCAGACAAAATGGTTCCAACAAAGTCAAAGATTCCCACCAGAGCAAGCAGCCCCGCCGCGGTTCCCATCGGCATTCCATGATCATGAGTTGCCGGAATGAAGTGCGCACCAATCAATCCATTGGTGGTCCAACCGCAAACAAAGAAAGTTCCCGCCAAAATCCAAAAAGCAGGTTTGCCAAGCGATTCAAAAAGCACACCGATGGTGGCACGCGCAGTTCGAGGAGCAGCTTTGCCAGCGGGCTCGCTACTTAGGCCTCCGTATGGCTCGGTGTTGGCTTCGGCTGGAGAGTTTTTGAATCCCAGAAAGAACAGTGGAATGATCGCCGCTGCAAATACTGCAACCACAATTGATGAAACCCGCCAGCCACTAAACATAACCACGTTTGACAGCATCGGTAGAAAAATTAATTGACCGGTTGCATACGCAGCACTGAAGATTCCAGTGACTAGTCCCCTGCGTTTTGTAAACCAGCGATTAGCCACCAACGATCCGAATACCAATGCGAGACAACCTGTGCCAAGGCCAACAAAGACACCCCAGTAAAGAATCAGCTGCCAACCTTGGGTCATGAAAACCGTTAGGCCGGTGCCGAGAGAAACTAGCGCGAGTGCGGTTATAGCAACTTTTCTAACCGTGAATCGCTCCATCAAAGTTGCGGCGAATGGAGCGGTCAGTCCGTAAATAACTAGGTTCACTGCAACCGCATTAGAAGTTAGTGAGCGAGTCCAACCAAACTCTTGCTCGAGCGGTTGAAACATGATTGAAGTGGTTGATCTAAACGCAGCAGCTGCAATCAAAGTTATAAAAGTGATTGCCGCGACAATCCAGGCTGGGTGGATTTTTCGCTGACGTAGATCGGCTGAGCTCATAGGCATAAGCCTATTTGCCAAAGTGCTTTAGCCAGTGATTGCGATTAGCGCCTCAAGAGCGGTTGCGGCATTCAACGAACCGATACCGCAGCGGTTTGCATCGGCCGCACATTTTGAACCCGCAGGGAAGGGTCGCACTGAAGCCTTGAGGGCTTCCCAAACGATTTTCACATCGATGTTTGGACGCAGTGAATACATCAAGGCAATAATTCCAGCAGCAACCGGGGCCGCCATGCTGGTGCCCTGCTCTAGGCGATAATTTGGTTCGCCAATCGTTAGGTTTCCAGAATTTGAGGTTGAGTAAATCATGCCGCTTGAACCAGCAGGAGCTGAGCCGGCATTGCGCTGATCTCCACCCGGGGCCACAAGGTCAACACCAAAGTTTGAATAGAACGCAACATCACCGGTAAAGCCAATTGAACCAACCGAGAGCGGGCCGGCACAGTTTGTTGGATAAACACGAGCGTTGTCTACCGGATTAAATGCGGTGTCCCCATTGCCTGCCGCGGCTACCAGAGTTACACCTTTGCTTTGAGCGTAATCAACGGCGGCCTGAACAAAGTATGGGCATGGGGCATAGTCATTGGTTCCTGCGCGCGGCTGAAATGCCATTGACATGTTGATTACTTTTGCAGGGGTTTTGTTGACCGGGATATCGGAAAGCGTTTCACCGTTGATTACGAAACCATTCAGATCCTGACCCGCTGCCCAGCGAATCGCTAGAGCCAAGTCAATGGATGAACCTTCACCCTGCACACCCAAAACTCGGATTGGTTGGATTTTTGCATAAGGAGCGATTCCCGAAATACCAAGGGAGTTAGATTTAGCCCCGATGATTCCCGCCACGTGAGTACCGTGCCAAGAAGAGAAGTCTGAACCTAATCCATCACCTGGGTCGGTAGGGTCAACATCGCGACCATCCCCGTCACCAGATTTCAAGGCATCCGAAACAAAGTCGTATCCGGTTACAAGCTGTCCGTCGAACTCTTCATGGGTAGTAATGCCGCTGTCAAGCACAGCAACCACTACAGAGCTTGTACCTCGAGTGGCTGTCCACGCGCGGGTTGCCGCAATTCCGTGATCAGTTCCTAGGTACCACTGAAGCGAAATGTCTGCATCCTGGGCTTGGAACTCATCGATGTTAGTTTCTGAACCGCGCGCATTTTTTGCGGTCAAGGAAAGCGTGTATGAAACACCAGAAGCCAAAGCTCCCAGCGTGCAGTAGTTGAGTGCGGATGCTGAGCAGGTTGCCTCTGCCCCAGTAGCTGATTTTGCAGTCACCTTGTATGTAGTAGAACTTGAACCTCGTTGAGCCGGTGTTTGCGGAACCCAACGAACGACATGGGTAGACGCGGCAAAAGTTCGCTTAGTTAGTCCAAGCAACGCTGGTGCATGTGGAGCTGAACTTAGAGTTACGGATGCAACCGATGACGGCTTGCCGACTTTGGTTGATGTGCCCTTTTTTGTAATTGCACTTACTCGAAAATATGATGCAGTGCCAGCGGAAAGTCCGGACGAAACCACAGCAGACGTTGAAGCTGATTTGGTATTTGCGACTAAAGACTTCCAGGTTGTCTTGTTTGGGCTGACATCGATTTTGTAACCGGTGATAGTTGCGCCATATGTGGAGGTCGGCCGCGACCATGAAATTTTTGCCCTGGCGGTTGTTGGGCTTGTGGAAAGCCAAGCATCACTTACGTTAACCGAACGAACCGCACTAGCAGCGGTAATGGGTGCCGCGTTTGCAGCTTGGGCTGGCGCCATCAACGAAACTGCAACCACTGCCGCAATAACGCTGGCAATTAAACGACGGGACTTGTTCACCGCTTCAGCCTATTCTTCAAACCTTGGAATTGCCTGAACCCTGGCTTAAATTAGCCTGGCTAAATGGTTGCCTAACCATAGGTGAATTTAAAGGGATTTCTGCATTAGGACAGTGCCGAGCCAGCGACCAAACTTGAAGCCAACTTTTCCGAGGTGCCCTTGATGCTTGAATCCAAATCTTTCATGAAGAGCGATCGAAGATTCGGCACCTTTATCGCTGATAACTGCCACGACTTCTTTGACGCCGGCAGCTTTTGCTTGCTCCAACAAAACCTCTAGAAGCTTTGTGCCAACCCGCTTGCCGATTGCGGCAGGGCGCAAGTAAATGCTGTCTTCCACGGTTCGCTTAAATGCAGCTTTTTGCCTCCATGGTGCCACGTACGCAAAACCGATAATTTGGCCGCTTGAGCTTTGAGCAACGATAAACGGGAGACCAAGTTCGGTGATCCATTTATATTTATCGGCCCAATCTTGCAGGGCCATTGAGTCTAGATCGAAGGTCACAACGCTGTTTTGAATGTAGTAGTTGTAAATCTCGACCATCGCGGGCAAGTCTGCTTCAGTCGCGGTGCGGATAACCGGTTCTAAGTTGGCTTTGTCTTGTTCGCCCTTGGCTTTTTTCATGCGCACCAAGCGCCAACGTGATTCTGAATCCAAAGCCATGGGGAACCTCCTAACAAGACCAATCTATAGGCTGCTCGCCGACTTGGTTTAGAGCTTCATTGGTTCTAGAGAACGGTTTAGAGCCAAAGAATCCGCGTCTAGCGGATAGCGGACTTGGATGAGCTGACATCAACACGGTGCAATCACAAAGCGCCCCTGATAACTGTTGCGCTTGGGCACCCCACAGAATAGCCACAAGTTTTCGGCCAAGTTTTCGATTCAAAACATTGATGACCTTGTCAGTGAAGGCAGCCCAACCAATGTCGGTGTGGGCTCCGGCCTCGGCTAGGTCTGTGGTTAGGTGACGATTAAGCAGCAGCACGCCCTGCTCAGACCATCTTGAAAGATCACCCTCGGCGGAAACTGATTTACCAAGGTCGTCTTTGAGTTCAATCAAAATGTTCTTGAGGCTGCGCGGCAAAGGTTTGACATCGGTGTTGACTGCGAAAGATAAACCGATGGCGTGCCCGGCCGTTGGATATGGATCCTGGCCAACGATGAGCACGCGGATATTGTCGAGTGGCTGTTCAAAAGCTCGCATCACAAAAGGCTTGGGTGGCACGAACTCGCCACCACCGGATTCCAGATGCGAATCGAGTGTGGCTTCGATAGATTCCAGCAACGGCCTGGCGTCGGCTAAGGCCAGCTGCCACGTTGGGTGCATCTGTTCGAAAAACATTCTTCTAGCGTAAGCCGAAGATTACGTAGTGTTTCACGCCGACTATCGCGCGATGGCTAATGCTCCTACTGTTGTTGAAACAACAACAACCAGTAAGGGAACATCATGAGCACAGATCCAGCAAAGTGGGGCTTTGAGACGGCACAGATTCACGCAGGCGCTCAGCCAGACCCAACCACTAACTCACGAGCTACACCTATCTACCAGACCACCGCTTACACATTTAATTCAAGTGAGCACGCGGCAAAGCTTTTTGGTCTTGCTGAGTTTGGAAACATCTATACCCGCATCATGAACCCAACCCAGGATGTTGCCGAAAAGCGCATCGCGGCACTTGAGGGCGGAACTGCTGCCCTACTGCTGTCATCTGGTCAGGCAGCCGAAACCATGGCAATTTTGAACATCGCTCAGGCCGGTGACCACATCGTGGCATCATCAACCATCTATGGCGGTACCTACAACCTGTTCAAATACACTCTGCCAAAGCTTGGCATCACCACAACATTCGTTGAG
>JBEGTF010000022.1:0-10732 GCA_041179545.1 Actinomycetota bacterium
CGATCAGCCGAGCAACGTCTAGCAATTGATGTTCTGCTAGACCCCGAGGTCGGCATTGTTTCACTTGGCGGTCGTGCCGGTACCGGTAAATCTGCGATGGCACTTCTCGCGGCGCTGGAGATGGTGCTTGAGCGACGTCAACACAAGAAGATTATTGTTTTCCGACCAATCTTCGCTGTTGGCGGTCAGGAGCTTGGCTACCTACCGGGCAGTGAAAACGAGAAGATGAACCCTTGGGGCCAGGCAATCTTTGACACACTAGGCCCTTTGGTTTCCAAAGAGGTTATTGATCACATCGTAGATCGCGGGCTGCTAGAAATTTTGCCGCTGACTCACATCCGTGGACGTTCGCTGCATGATGCCTTTGTAATTGTTGATGAGGCGCAATCTCTAGAGCGCAACACTTTGCTCACCGTACTTTCACGAATCGGTCAGAATGCCAAGGTAGTGCTAACTCACGATGTGGCACAGCGCGACAACCTGCGCGTAGGTCGTCACGACGGAATCGCAGCGGTCATCGAGTCACTTAAAAACCACGAGCTTTTTGCCCACATGACCCTGCAGCGCTCGGAGCGTTCAGCAATTGCGGCTCTAGTGACTGACCTGCTTGATAACTAGCCGAGAATTTGCCAACGGGTATAACCTGTAGTCATGAATTTTGAACAAGCGGACCCAGCAATCCAGAAGCTGCTGTCAGATTACTTCGATGTGATGCACCACCAGGACATGGCTGTCTTTGACAAGGTGTTCCACAAGAACTGCGCGCTTTACTCCACTCAGACCGGCGAGCTGAGTCTTCGCCCTTATGACGTTTACCGTGAAGTCGTAGCCAACCGTGAATCTCCTGCAAGCCTCGGTAATGCTCGTCGAGACAAAGTGTTGTTGTTTGATCAGATATCGCCAACTCTGGCACTTGTGAAGGTGCAACTTGAGATGTTTGGTGGCGTTATGCAGGACTACCTGAACATCGTGTTTATCGATGGCCAGTGGTGGATTCTTGCAAAAATGTGGGAGCGCGTTGGAGATTCTCAGTAGCATTCAACGCCTGTTGATAACACCGATGTATTGCCAGCCCGCTCCTTAGTCTGGTGGCATGAATGTTGAATCACTTGTAACTTTTCTATTTGCAGCCCTTGGCTCGCTGTATCTGATTGCAGTTAGCTTGCCTCTATCCCGGATTGACATACAAGAACGTCGACTACCAAATCGTCTTGTCTTACCAGCGCTGCCCATTTCGCTCTGCGGGCAATTAGCCGCTTCGGCAATTAGTAATCAATGGTTGAATTTTGGATTTTCAATAATCGCGGGAGTAACCGCATTCGTGATTGGCTTAGCGGCTAATCGATGGGCATCGCTGGGCATGGGAGATGTGAAATTGATTACCGCCATTTCACTTTCGCTGGGTTGGTTTAGTTTCATGGCCCCGCTGGTTGCAGTCATGGTGGCCTTTGTAATTGCCAGCCTGGTAATCGTGGCGCTATTTATGCTTGGAAAAACCACAATGGGTCAAAGTATTGCGCTAGGACCTTACTTACTTGCTGGCTTTGCAGTGACCCAGATACTTACCTGGTCTACGTACCTAGGTGGCTTTTCGCCAAACTTATTGATGTAAAGCCTTCGCCCAGAGAGATACCTTGTGATTTCAAGGTGGGCAACGGCTGCATCTTTCTTATTCAAATAAGTTTCTTGCAGTTCCCAAAGTCTTTTTGCCCAGGCATCAGAGTGTGCGTCGTCTTTTGGTAGGTGGGCAATTTCATGCAACATCGTGTCTTTGTCAAAATGACAAAGCATCATTGTGTCGGTATCTTTATCTACCCAAGCCATCGAGTGACGTGGAGATCTCGTGGCGCCAAGGTGCGAGTGTATGCGCACCCAATTGAGTTTCCACTTTTTATCTTGCAGTACTTGATCTAGTAGCAGCAGAGTGGGTTTCCAAAGATTCCAGGCCTCATTTTGAAAACCGGGAACTGGTCTTACCTCAAAAGAAAGGCGGGTCGCCCAGAGAGGAACTTCTCTCCAGCGCCCGCCAATCTTTGCGGTAATTAATTTAGTAATTGCTCTGCCGTCAAATTAGTTAGTTGCAGAATTACAACCCAGGGCTGGTCATTGAAAGCACATCAAGTGCTTTGTCCAGCTGTTCCATGGTTAGCTTTTCACCATCCACGTAGCCCAGTTCAATGGTTGCCTCACGCACGGTGATGCTCTTTGCAACAGAGTGCTTAGCGATTTTCGCTGCAGCTTCGTAGCCGATGTACTTGTTTAGCGGGGTCACAATTGACGGGCTTGACTCAGCAAGGGCACGGGCGCGCTCTTCGTTTGCTTCCAGTCCCTTGATGGTCTTGTCGGCCAGAAGTCGCAGTGAGTTTGAAAGCAATCGAATTGATTCAAGTAGTGCATTTCCCATAACTGGAATGGCCACGTTGAGTTCAAAGTTTCCGGTTGCGCCAGCCCACGCAACGGTTGCGTCGTTTCCGATCACTCGGGCGCAAACCATCATTACCGCTTCAGGGATAACCGGGTTAACCTTTCCCGGCATGATTGACGAGCCTGGCTGTAGGTCAGGGATGCTTAGTTCGCCCAGGCCTGCGTTAGGACCTGAGCCCATCCAGCGAAGGTCATTGTTGATTTTGGTAAGTGAAACCGCAAGAACACGTAGTGCTCCAGATGCCTCGACTAGACCATCGCGAGCACCCTGTGCTTCAAAGTGGTCGCGGGCCTCAGTGATTGGCAGTTTGGTTTCTTCGGCCAGTAGACGAATAACTTCTTTAGGAAAGCCCTTCGGAGTGTTGATTCCCGTGCCAACTGCTGTTCCGCCTAGTGGCACTTCTGCAGTGCGGCCGATGGTTGATTCAACTCGCTCGATTGCGTAGCGAATCTGAGCTGCATAACCACCAAATTCTTGACCCAGTGTTACCGGGGTTGCATCCATCAGGTGTGTACGGCCGGCCTTTACAACGGTCTTCCAAAGCTCGCGCTTTTCTTCAAGCGCTTTGGCTAGGTAATCAAGCGAAGGCAGCAGATCGTTGATCAAAGCCGCGGTCACTGCCACGTGCACAGATGTTGGGAAAACGTCGTTTGAAGATTGTGAGGCGTTTACGTGGTCATTCGGGTGTACGTCTTTGCCAAGGCCCTTGGTAGCAAGGGTTGCCAGTACCTCATTCATGTTCATGTTTGAAGATGTGCCCGAACCGGTCTGGAAGATATCTACCGGGAATTCGCCATCGAACTTTCCAGAGATGACTTCATCTGCTGCATTCGCAATCGCCTTAGCAATTTCGCCATCGAGTACGCCTAGTTTTGCGTTTGCCTGTGCAGCCGCCTTTTTGATCTGAGCAAGAGCGGCTATGTGTGCCCGCTCAAGCGTGGTTCCTGAGATAGGAAAATTCTCAACCGCGCGCTGTGTTTGCGCACGGTACAAAGCGTTTACAGGAACCTTTACTTCACCCATGGTGTCGTGTTCAATGCGGTATTCCACTGGTTGGCCTTTCGTTGCCTATTTTTGTTATTTGATGTCGCCGACAATGACAATCGGGTGAATCTCACCAAGAGCAAGTTTGTAATTTGCTCCAACCACAGCCAGCTTTCCGGCCTTTACTGCGTCGGCGATTAATTTGCTTCGGGTTAGTAGTTCGTTAATGGTGTCTTGCACGTGAAGTTCGGTGATGTCGTCAATCTCGAATTTCCCTGCCTCGTTGGCAGCCATCACCGTAGGGCGGATCCGTTCGACCAGATTGTGAATAAACTCACCCTCAGACTTTAGGGTTCCCTCGGTAGCGTCGATAGTTGCTCTAATCGCACCGCACTCATCGTGACCAAGCACAAGAATAAGTGGCACGCCCAGAACCTCTACAGAAAATTCCAACGAACCGATGATGGTCTCTGCAATTACCTGACCTGCGTTTCGAACGACAAAAAGATCGCCAAGCCCAACGTCAAAAATAATTTCCGCAGACAGTCGCGAGTCAGCACAACCAAACAGGGCAGCGAATGGTTTCTGCTTGGCAGCAAGCGCTTCGCGGCGTTCAATGTCTTGTCTAGGGTGAGCGGGTGTGCCAGTTACGAAGCGCTCGTTACCGAGGACTAGCGCGTCCCAAGCTGCCTGGGGGGTTTCGTGTCGAAGCGAAGTTGTCACTTGGAGAGTTCCTTTTCTAGAAGGGCTGCAAATTCATCAAGCTCGGCGTCTGTGGCAGTTGAACTCATGGCGATAAAGTCGCCATCTTTCTCGAGAGTCCAAAGGTGCGGGTCGGCATCGGTGTTTTTTCCTGGCTTCCATTTGGTCCAGGTGTTGTTTTTGGCAGAAGATCCTGTGTCTGGTTCAAAGTTCACGGTCTGAAGTGCTACCCAGGTTGGGTTCACGCCAAATCCCTGAACAACACCGATGTACTGATTCTTTGGACCAACGAAACCGACTTTCCAAACCTTCACGCCGTCTGCTGCGGTTTCATTCCATTTAGCCTGGTTTGCCCACCAGCCGGTTGGGAGAGTTGGGGCAACCAAATCGAGTTTGCTGGATTCTTCGGCGGCAAGAGCCGTGGCAACATAGTCCACCGGCTTAATGCGATTGCTGTCATCGCGAGGCACGGCAAGAACCGTGACTACAACGATTCCAAGACAGGCAACCAAAGATAAAACCAGGTTGATGACGGTTTGCTTAGCTCTGTGCTTAGCAGCGCGCTCTTCTGGGTCTGGTCGCTGAGATTCTTGCTCGCTACCGATAGAACTCACTAGTTGGCCTTCTTTTTAGCAACGGCGTCATCGAGTCGTTTGCGGGCGCCGGTCAGCCAACTTTCGCATTGACTAGCGAGTGCTTCGCCGCGTTCCCAAAGAGCAAGTGATTCTTCTAGAGTGACTGAACCCTGTTCAAGTTCAGCAACAACCTTGACCAGCTCATCGCGAGCGGCTTCGTAGCTCAGTTTGGCCACATCGGGGTTGGTTTTTTCAGTCATTATGTCTCCAGTCTATTTGGCTATTCGGCCACCGCGCCAAGCTCGCCCTTGGCTAGGCGAACCTTGAGTTGCTGGCCCTTTTTGACCTTGGTTGCATCAGAAATAACGTGGCCGTCCAGGTCTCGAACAACTGAGTAACCGCGGTCGAGAGTCGATTGAGGGGACAGGCTTCGCACCTGTTGGCGAAGGTGGCTGATCTGCATTGATTCTCGACTCAGCAGCTGGCCCAAACGCAATCTCATCTGGTCAATCGAGCGTTCAACGTCGGCTTCGTGCACCTCGATAAAGGTAAACGGATTTGCCAAGATTGGCCGACTTCGGATTTGTTCAATCATGCCCAGTTGATTGGCTACGAATGTGTCAACGCGAAGAAATAGACGCTGTCTCAGTTGCTCGAGCTTGTGTTTCTCGTCTGCCACATCGGGCACCACTCGCTTAGCGGCATCGGTTGGTGTTGAGGCACGCAAATCTGCAACATCGTCAAGAACAGGTCGATCGTTCTCGTGGCCAATGGCTGAAACTATTGGCGTCTTTGCGTTTGCCGCCGCACGTACCAATGCCTCGTCGCTAAAGACCATAAGGTCAAGGAACGAGCCGCCACCGCGGGCGATGATAATCACATCTACTTCAGGGTCGTCATCGAGCACCTTAATCGCCGCGATAACTTCAGGCGCCGCCTTGTCACCTTGAACCAAAGTGTGAATTACACGAAATTCAACATCTGGCCAGCGAAGCTTGGCATTTTGAAGTACATCTTTTTCGGCGTCTGAATCTTTTCCGGTAATCAAGCCAATTTTGTTTGGCAGGAACGGAAGTGGTTGCTTGCGCTCCAGCGAGGTGAGGCCCTCTGCTGTGAGTTGTGTACGAAGCCGTTCAATTCTTTCGAGAAGTTCACCCAGGCCAACTTTGCGCATTTCGATGACCTGCATTGTGAGCTTGCCGCCCTTTGGCCAAAATGCTGGCTTGATCAGCGCCAGAACACGGTCACCTTGTTTTAGGTCATTTGGAATCTTTGCTACGTTCCACGAGTGGATGGAAACACTGTTTTCGATCTGTAAGTCGCGCAACTCGCCAAACATATTTGAAGCACCGATTTTGATTGAAGCCAGCTCACCTTCAATCCACAAAACGCCTAGGCGCTCAATCCATTCCTTGAGGGTCAGCGAAAGGCGTGAAACCGGCCAAGGTGAGAGCTCGGAACTGACTTTGGAAGCGCCAGCGAGTTCTTCATCACTCATTTTTGGCCTCCTGCAGTTAGCCACCACAATCCACCAACGACGCGCTTATCATTGAGGGGTGACTGACATCAAGAATACCGCTGGTAAGAAGGTCCTGCTGGCTGCACCCCGTGGCTACTGCGCAGGCGTCGACAGGGCGGTAATTGCCGTAGAAAAGGCCCTTGATCACTATGGTTCACCGGTCTACGTTCGCAAGCAGATCGTGCACAACAAACACGTGGTTTCTTCCCTTGAGACTCGCGGGGCAATCTTTGTTGAAGAGGTGGATGAGGTCCCCGAGGGCTCAGTGCTAGTTTTCTCAGCTCACGGTGTATCTCCGGCCGTTATTGCCGCCGCGGAGGCACGCGGCCTAAACACCATCGACGCTACTTGCCCGCTGGTCACCAAAGTTCACCGCGAGGTTCAAAGATTTGCCGCTGAAGACTACGACATTCTTTTGATTGGCCACGAGGGCCACGAAGAAGTAGAGGGAACGGCCGGCGAGGCCCCAGACGTGGTACAAATTATTGATAAAGATGAAAGCATCGCAACCGCCAAGGTTCGTGACCCTAAGAAACTTATTTGGCTTTCGCAGACCACTCTTTCTGTTGACGAGACAATGGAGACCGTTCTAAAACTCCGTGAAAAGTACCCAACTTTGCAAAACCCGCCTAGCGATGACATTTGCTACGCAACTCAGAACCGACAGGTGGCCATCAAAAAAGTTGGAGCCGGTTCTGACTTGGTGATCGTAGTTGGCTCAGCCAATTCATCAAACACCGTTCGACTTGTCGAGGTGGCACTTGAGGCAGGAGCAAAAGCTGCGTACCGAGTTGACTTCGCTAGTGAGATTGATGATGCCTGGTTTGAGGGAGTTGAAACTGTTGGCGTTTCTTCGGGAGCATCAGTGCCTGAGGAGCTGGTTGACGAAGTATTGGTTTACCTAGCAGAGCGCGGCTACGGAGATGTTCGAACCGTGCAAACCGCAGAAGAGGATATTCAGTTCTCGCTACCTGCTGAGCTTCGTAAAGAGCTAAAGGCTGCCGGTCATGAAACTAGTAATAAGGTCAAGCGCGACTAGTCTTTTTTTGGCTTTTTGCTAAAGTCAGTTTCTTTGTGCGGATGTCCGTCACGGGTATAAGTAGTCCAGATGCCAATCTGTTTGCCGTTATCGAAAGTACCCGAGCGCATCAGGCTGCCGTCTTTTCTAAAGAACTCCCAGTAGCCTTGCATTTCCCCGTTCAGGTATTCACCCTTAAAACGAGGAAGCCCGTTGTCATACAACGGGCTTCGCTCATTCATAAAACTAATTTATATGGGTACTGCCTTATAGGCTCATTGACTTTCCAGCGGAACCAAGTTCTTGAGCGGCTTCAACCACGCGGGTTGACATGCCAGCCTCGGCTGACTTGCCCCATGCGCGTGGGTCGTAAGCCTTCTTGTTGCCGACTTCACCGTCAACCTTTAGCACGCCGTCGTAGTTCTTGAACATGTGGTCTGCGATTGGACGAGTGAACGCGTACTGAAGATCGGTGTCAATGTTCATCTTGATTACACCGTGGCTTACAGCCTCAGAGATTTCTTCCGGAGTTGATCCTGAACCACCGTGGAACACTAGGTCAAACGGCTTGTCCTTGCCGTACTTCTCGCCAACTACCTTTTGGATTTCGCCAAGCAGTTCTGGGCGAAGCTTTACGTTTCCTGGCTTGTAAACGCCGTGCACGTTACCGAAGGTGAGCGCAACCATGTAGCGGCCGTTCTCGCCAAGGCCAAGAGCTTCTGCGGTCTGCAGACCATCCTGAGGAGTGGTGTAAAGGTGTTCACCCATTCCACCCTCAACGCCGTCTTCTTCGCCACCAACAACGCCAACTTCAATTTCAAGAACCGCACCGATGCCGCTGGTTAGTTTTAGCATCTCCTGAGCAATCTGAAGGTTCTCTGCCATTGGCACCGCCGAACCATCCCACATGTGTGAGTTGAATAGTGGATCCTGACCAGCCTTTACGCGCTCCTGAGAGATCGCAATAAGTGGACGTACCAACTTGTCTAGCTGATCCTTGGCACAGTGGTCGGTGTGCAATGCGATTGTGATGCCATAGTTTTTGGCAACCTCGCGAGCGAATGCAGCCATTGCGGCAGCACCTGAAGCCATGTTCTTGATGGTTGGTCCAGACCAGTAGTCGCCACCGCCGGTAGTTACCTGAATGATGCCGTCTGATCCGGCTGCCTGAAGTCCAGCAAGGGCTGCATTCAATGTTTGTGAGCTAGAAACGTTAATCGCAGGATACGCGAAGCCTTGCTTCTTAGCGCGGTCTAGCATTTCTAGGTATTGATCTGGTGATGCAACAGGCATGGCTTATCTCCTAAGGCCGTCGGTGGATTACCTATGATGTTAGCAAGGAAGCGAGTTTATTCGCTCCAGGAAAGGCCCTGATGCCCCTTCACAATGCCAATCGTCCAACCATGGACATTATTTCGGCGACTGTTGCGGCTACCGCCGGATGCTGGCACTTGGTTGGCGCCGAAGACAAGCTAGCTGTTGATGGGGCAGCCGTAGACGCAATGCGCGAAGCACTCAGAGGCGCAGATTTCGGTGGAATTGTAGTAATCGGTGAGGGTGAAAAAGATGAAGCACCCATGCTGTTCAACGGTGAAATCATTGGTGGAGGACAACCGGTTGAATGGGACATCGCGGTTGACCCGGTAGATGGCACAGCGCTCGCCGCGGCTGGCACACCAGGAGCCGTGGCCGTTATGGCGGCTGCCCAACGAGGAGCAATGCTCGAGGCCAAAGAGGTCTACTTCATGCAGAAAATTGTCAGTGGTCCTTTGGGGCGAGGATTACTGGACCTTGATGCATCAGCCACCGAGAATATCAAGCGCCTTGCCGACGCGATGGACAAACCGGTAACTGACATTCGAGTTGCCGTTATCAACAAGGAAAGAAACTTTGACTTGATAGCCGAGGTTGAAGCAACTGGAGCTACCTGGGTTCGTTTTGATGAGGGCGACATCGCTATGGCGGTGGCAGCAGCGGTTCCCGGAACTGGCGTAGACATGTTGCTTGGGCTTGGTGGCTCACCAGAGGGTGTGGCAACAGCTGTTGCAATTCAAATTCTTGGCGGCTTTATGCAGACCCGCTTTGCTCCGCAAGACCCCGATCAAATCGAGCGAGCCCTAGCTGCAAACTATGACATCGAACGCAAATTTGAACTTGAGGAATTGGTTTCTGGTGACAGATTTATTTTTGTCCTGACTGGAATCACCGATGGCATTCTGGCAAATGGAGTGCGCGAAAACGAAGATGATTTAGAGATTCAGAGTTTTGTTTTAGACAGCAACATCGGTGAGGGACTCGTTGTTGATGTGCGGGTACCTAAGAGCTAACTAGGTCATCAAAAAACTAAATGTGTGCTGGCTCGTCTAGCGGAACATCGCGATCTGGGTTTTCAATCAAGAACACGTCTGGCATGCCATCCAGATTCTGTAAACCTGAAGTTGGCTGCTGAACTGCAACAGCACCCCACTGAACTGCAGCCGAAACACCCTTTGCAACATCAAAGCCAACGCCAGACTCTGGATCAGCCTCAGCCTTTGTGTCTGCGGCTACTGCTGACAGGAAGCCTGCAAGAGTTGCATCACCGGCACCAACGGTGTTGATGACCTTAATCTTTGAAGTTTTTGCGTGCCACGCGTGGTTGTGAGTAACAGCAATCATGCCGTCCGCTCCCAGGCTGGCTAGAACACATTCAACGCCGTTGGCACATAGCTCGCGAGCTGCGTCGATAACGTCACCGTTGGTCAGCAATGATCGGCCAACCGCAGAGGCAAGCTCTTCAGCGTTTGGCTTCATGATGCTCGCCGCACCCTGCTTTGCCCAGTAGCCAAGTGCTTCACCAGAGGTGTCTAGCGCTACTCGACAACCAAGTGCCTTAGCTGCGTCGAAAATTGGCTGAAGGTCCACATACTCGCCTGTTGATTTATCGATGGGCAGAGCACCTGCGATAACCAACCACTTGGCTTCGTTTTCTTTCACGGTTTTGATTGTTAGATCAATAACCGATTTCCAGTCTTCTGCGCTGAGTGGGCGAGGGGCTTCGTTGACCTTTGTGGTTGGGCCGTCTTTGATCACCATGGTGGTTGAAACGCGAAGGGTTCCATCAACCCAAAGCGGTACAAGAGATTCAGAGTGACCAGTGCGCTTTAGAACGCTTGGGTCGTAATCGCCGATTGGTACAACACCAGGGGCTGCAATGCCAACAAGGTTCAGTCCCTTAGTTACGTTGATGCCTTTTCCAGCTAGTTCTTCGGCTACGTCATCTGCACGGTTCACTCCGCCTTCAACAAGGTCGTGAACATAGTAGGTACGGTCAAGTGTTGGTGCTGGAGTCAGGGTGACTACCGGTGACTTGCTTGACATTATGGAGGCTCCTAATTGAAAAGGGATTTAGGCTGCCAACATCATTGTCGAGCGCTGAGAAAGAGTATACCTAAAGGCTACTTTGTAAGCTCGCTGGCGGTTAGGCTCTGTGGCGCGGAATCTAGCTCTTTGGGAGCTTGAATTTCCTC
>JBEGTF010000023.1:0-13942 GCA_041179545.1 Actinomycetota bacterium
TCTGGTCGTCCTTATTTGGTGCACACCGGCGAGCCTGAAGGTTTCGAGTTTCACCTAATCGGTGGTCACTTCACCGGTTCAATGGTGCGTCACGTTTTTGAGGCAATCACTTTGAATGCCGGAATCACCGTGCACCTAACCGTGCTTGACGGTCGCGATGCTCACCACATTGCCGAGGCAGAATTTAAGGCTTTTGCTCGCGCGTTCCGTAAGGCCGTTGAGTTTGATTCACGAGTTGAAGGAATTCCTTCAACCAAGGGTGCACTGTAAGTGGTTGCACCCCGCGTAGTCGTTCTTGATTACGGCAGCGGTAATGTTCACTCGGCTGCAAAAGCGCTCGCCGAAGCTGGAGCAAATGTTGAGCTAAGTCGCGATCGCGATGCCGTGTTAAAAGCAGACGGACTTTTGGTTCCAGGTGTTGGTGCATTCGCAGCTGTTATGGAACAGCTAAACGCTATCAACGCGGGTGAATTAATCGACAAGCGTTTAGTTTCTGGAAAACCCGTTCTAGGAATTTGCGTCGGCCTTCAGGTTATGTTCGAACTCGGTGTCGAGCATGGTCTTGAAACTCCAGGTCTTGGTCAGTGGCCGGGTACCGTCGAAAAACTTGATGCACCGGTTCTTCCGCACATTGGTTGGAACACTGTCGAGGCAGCAAAGAACTCAAAAATCTTTAGTGGCGTAGAGCGAGAGCGTTTTTATTTTGTGCACTCGTACGGTGTTAGGAAATGGGAGTTGGTTGTTGACGGTCCGCTTGCCGCACCAAAAGTTACCTGGGGTGACTATGGGGGCAGGTTTGTCGCGGCGGTTGAAAACGGACCACTTACAGCAACACAATTTCACCCAGAAAAATCCGGCCAAGCAGGAATTAAATTACTTGGTAACTGGCTCGGAACTTTCAAGTAAGGAATCAAAATGTCAAAGTATCTAGAACTTCTTCCTGCAGTTGACGTTGCAGATGGCAAAGCCGTTCGTCTTACTCAAGGCGAGGCAGGCTCGGAAACCGATTACGGTAGCCCTCTCGAAGCAGCCCAAACCTGGATCAACGCAGGAGCTGAGTGGATTCACCTTGTCGATCTCGATGCGGCATTTGGTCGCGGCGACAACCGTGCAATTATTCGTGAAGTGGTTGATTCTGCAAAGACAGATCTCGGTCGCGGAGTAAAAATTGAACTCTCAGGTGGAATTCGCGACGACGCTTCGCTCGAAGCCGCTCTTGAAGCAGGCGCAACCCGCGTCAACCTTGGTACCGCGGCACTTGAGAACCCAGAGTGGACTGAAAAAGTTATCGCAAGGTTTGGCGACGCAATCGCTGTTGGTCTTGATGTGCGTGGCACCACCCTTGCTGCCCGTGGTTGGACCCGAGAGGGCGGAGACCTTTGGGAAGTTCTTGCTCGACTCGAGGATGCCGGTTGCCCGCGCTACGTCGTGACCGATGTCACTAAAGACGGCACGCTAAAAGGCCCAAACATCGAATTGCTTCGTGAAGTTATGCAACGCACGAACAAGCCGGTGGTTGCATCGGGTGGAATATCATCGCTACAAGATATCAGCGATCTCCGCGGCTTGGTAAGCGAAGGACTCGAAGGTGCAATTCTTGGCAAGTCGCTTTACGCAGGTAAGTTCACGCTCGAAGAAGCGCTAGCAATCGCAAACGCGTAATTCATGAAAAGTCACGACCATAAACACGTCAACAAAAATCCGCTCGCGGATTCCGCTGGCGTTCCCTGGGACGGCCGTGCGTTTAATGAAAACCCCTTTGCAGACGACGACGGTTCTGCAAGACCAGAACTTGTAAACGCAATTCGTGAATTCCACGAAACCGGCGACGCCTCAAAAGTCTTTTCCGAATTTTCCAAGTCACGTTTACTGATTCCACTTCTTGCCGATCTTGGCGAATCTGAAGAAGGCGCGCACGGTCAAACGATTGATAAAAGTGCGGACCTTTCAATCGTCAACGTTGAAACTCCCGATGGTCAAATTGGTTTGCCCGTGTTTAGTTCAGTCGAAACTATGCAGCGTTGGAACTCCACTGCGCGTCCCGTACCAAGCGATGCAATCAGGGTTGCACTTGCAGCTGCAAGTGAAGGTAACACCAGAATAATTTTGGATCCGGGTTCAGAAACTGAATTTGCATTCAGACGTGCTGCGATCGCTGCAATGGCTCAGCAGCAGAGTTGGATACCACCACATCTATCCACATCGGTCATCGCAGAGTTTGAAAAGGCCGTTGCCACAGAAGATGTGATTGCGAAAGTTTCGATCAGTTCGCTCGATCCGAAATCAAGACTTGCCAGCCCGGAGGTAAAAGTTCAACTTCATGTTGTGGCTGGGCTAGATAAAGAACAGTTAGAAGAAGTTCTTCATCGAGTAACTCAGAATTGGGCCGAGAGTGATGTCATCGCTAGCTCAGTGGATTCGATGGCTTTGGTAGTGAAGCCGGCGGAAAATAAAAATTAGTTAACCGGGCCGGTGAATTTTTCACCAGGGCCCCTGCACCCGGAGCATCTTTAATTGCTGATGCTTCGCGGAACGCCAGCTGAAGCGAGCGCAAACCATCGCGCAGTGGGCGAGCGTGGTGGTCACCAATGTCGGCTGCTGCGGCGGTAACTAAACCCGCCAGGGCAGTAATCAGTTTTCGAGCCTCATCAAGGTCGCCCTTAGCCCCGTCTTCGCCAAGCCCGCACTGTATTGCGGCGGCGCTCATCAGGTGCACTGCGGTGGTGGTGATTACTTCCACGGCAGGAACTTCGGCTATGTCACGTACCTGGTCGGCTACGTCCTTGAATTCGGCCACTGAGGCTTCTCCTTTTGAATGGTTTCTGCTAGGCTAACCCATGGCTCCAAGGTTCGTCCTTGGTCAGAAGTGGGGTAAAGCTTTGAAACTTACGTTTCTGCACGTAATCAGGCTCCCGCCTGAGATGTGGCCATTTATGTCATGTCCAGAGGAGTAACAGATCAGCGATCCCCGTATCAATGAGCGCATCCGCGTGCCAGAGGTTCGCCTCGTCGGCGCCCAAGGTGAGCAAATTGGCGTTGTAAAAATTGAAGATGCCCTACGTATGGCGCAGGAGCAAGACCTAGACCTAGTTGAGGTAGCCCCAACTTCAAAGCCACCGGTTGCAAAGCTAATGGATTTCGGCAAGTTCAAGTATGAAGCTGCCCAAAAAGTCCGTGAAGCCCGCAAAAACCAGGTCAACACCATTCTTAAGACCGTTCGTTTTGGTCTAAAGATCGATGACCACGACTACGGCACAAAGCGCGCACAGATCGTTAAATTCCTCAAGGCAGGTGACAAGGTCAAGGTGATCGTGGTTTTCCGCGGTCGCGAGCAGTCCCGCCCAGAAATGGGTATCAAGTTGCTTCAGAAGCTTGCTGAAGAAGTTGCTGAGTTGGGTGTTGTTGAATCGAATCCTTCGATTGACGGCCGCAACATGGTGATGGTTATCGGTCCGCTAAAGAACAAGGCAGATGCGAAGGCAGAAGCCAAAAAAGCAGCAGATAAGGCCAAAAAAGCCGAATCTGTAGAACAGCCAAAGGAATCGGCCGCTGAACCAGCAGCCGAGTAGAAAAACAGGAGATAGCAATGCCAAAGCAGAAGACCCACTCGGGCGCCAAGAAGCGTTTCCGCTTCACCGGTAGCGGCAAGATCATGAAGCAGCAGATCAACATGCGCCACAATTGTTTCACCGGCCGACTACAAGACCCTCAAGACCCTACTCGGCAAGTAAGCCCGACCCGTACATATTCTGAAGATGCCAAGGCATCACGCAGCTGATTTTTAGGAGCAACAAATGGCAAGAGTAAAAAACGCGGTTAACGGTGCCAAGAAGCGTCGTACCGCTCTAGAGCGCGCCAAGGGTTACCGCGGCCAGCGTTCACGTCTTTACCGCATGGCAAAGCAGCAGATGCTGCACTCGTTGGTTTATGCATACAACGACCGTCGTGCACGCAAGGGTGACTTCCGTCGTCTATGGATCCAGCGTATTAACGCTGCTTCTCGTGCAAACGGTATGACCTACAACCGCTTCATCCAGGGTCTAGGCCTTGCAGGTATTGAGGTTGACCGTCGTATCCTTGCTGACCTAGCGGTAAACGACCCTAAGACCTTCACCAGCTTGGTTGCATCTGCAAAGGCGGCACTGCCTGCAGATACCTCAGCTCCAAAGGCTAAGTAGTTTCCAATGCTCATCGATCCCAAGACCGCAAAGGTCCGTGGGGTTGCCAAGCTAACTAAGAAAGATGCCCGGTCCTCGACCGGGCTCTTTCTGCTTGAGGGACCTCAGGGCCTAAAAGAAGCTTTAGACCGCCCAAAGCTAATCGTGGAGTTGTACGCAACTGAAGACGCGGTAGATCGCTACCCAGATCTGTTCGAACGTGCCGAAAGCGCCCGAATCCAGGCTCAGTTGGTTAGCGAACCAGTGCTGAAAGCCCTCACTGACACCACCACGCCACAGGGAGTGGTCGCTGTTTGCGAGCAAATCGATGTGAATCTGAAAAACATTATTGATGCCAAGCCTCAATTGGTAGCACTGCTGGCCAATATCCGCGACCCGGGCAATGCTGGAACCGTGCTTCGCGCTGCCGATGCAGCAGGGGCAGATGCCGTTATTTTCAGCGCCAATAGCGTGGATGTTTACAATCCAAAGGTCGTTCGTTCCACCACCGGCTCGCTCTTTCACTTGCCTTTTGCAGTGGATATCGAGATTGAAGATGCCATTTCGGCCCTAAAGTCCGCTGGCTTACAGGTATTCGCAGCCAACGGCGGGGGACAGCAGATTCCCGACCTGCCAGCAGAAACCTTGGCCAAGCCAACCGTGTGGGTGTTTGGCAACGAGGCCTGGGGCTTTGAACAGAGCACCCTAGACCTGGTGGACCAAGAGGTTGCCGTGCCAATTTACGGTGCCGCCGAGTCGTTGAACCTGGCCACCGCTGCCAGCATCTGTCTCTACGCCTCAGCCTTCGCTCAAAACCGCCAATAACCGCTATTTAGAGCCTTAAAAGGTAGACTTGAGCCCTATGTCTGCCGAAAATCCAATTACCCAGCCGGCCGTCGAAGCAGCAGTCAACGAGGCTTTGACGGTAATTTCTGCTGCCACAGACCTGGCCAGCCTAAAAGCGGCCCGTCAGACCACTGTTGGCGAGCAATCGGCTATTGCCAAGCTAAATGCCCAGATGAAGAGCGTGCCAAACGAGTTCAAAGCTGAGGCGGGTGCCTTAATCGGCAAGGCTCGCGGCACCCTAAACGAGGCCTTTGCCACCAAAGAGGCTGAATTTTGGGCAGTCGAGCAGGCTGCCAAGTTGGCGGCCGAAGCTGTAGACATCACAGCGGCTCCAGAACTTTCGCGTATCGGTGCTCGTCACCCACTTTCACTTTTGCAAGACACCATCGCCGATGTTTTCGTCGGCATGGGTTGGGAAATTGAAGAAGGCCCAGAAGTTGAAAGCGAATGGTTCAACTTTGACGCACTTAACTTTGACGCCGACCACCCAGCGCGTGCGATGCAAGACACATTCTTTGTTGACCCAATTGAATCGCACCTAGTTCTTCGCACGCACACTTCGCCGGTGCAGGTTCGTTCGATGTTGACTCGCGAAGTTCCGATTTACGTATTGTGCCCTGGTCGCGTTTTCCGCACCGATGAGCTTGACGCAACTCACACTCCTGTCTTTCACCAGGTTGAGGGACTTGCAGTTGACAAGGGCCTAACCATGGCTGATCTTCGCGGAACACTAGAGCACTTCGCGCGAATCATGTTTGGCCCCGATGCAAAAATTCGTCTGCGTCCTTCGTTCTTTCCATTTACCGAGCCGTCTGCAGAGCTTGACGTTTGGCACCCCGGTGCCAAAGGTGGCGCTCGTTGGGTTGAGTGGGGCGGTTGCGGAATGGTCAATCCAAATGTTCTTAAGGCTGCCGGGATTGATCCAGAAGTTTATTCAGGTTTCGCATTTGGAATGGGAATCGAACGCACGCTGATGTTCCGCAACGATGTCAAAGATATGCACGACATGGTTGAAGCTGATGTTCGATTCAGCGAGCAGTTCGGAGTGTCAATCTAATGCGCGTTCCATTGTCATGGCTTGCCGAGTACGTTGACGTACCGGGTGATGCAACACCTGAAAGCGTGATGGCCGAACTTGTAAAAGTTGGTTTAGAAGAAGAAGGCTCACACGGTTTTGGTGTGACTGGCCCACTAGTCGTTGGAGAAGTTCTTGAATTCGTTGAAGAGCCGCAAACCAACGGAAAGACTATTCGTTGGTGTCAGATTCGCGTTGCCGCTGCTGGTCAAAAAGCGGCTGACGGTGGCGAAGACGTTCGCGGAATCGTTTGTGGTGCTAGCAACTTTGAAGTTGGTGACAAGGTAGTTGTTTGTCTGCCTGGCGCTGTGCTGCCTGGTGATTTCAAAATTGCCGCACGCAGCACCTACGGTCACACAAGCGATGGCATGTTGGCTTCAGGTAGAGAACTCAATCTCAGCGATGACCACTCGGGAATCATTCGTTTGCACGAGTTGGGGCTAGATCCAAAAATCGGCACCGATGCAGTCGAGCTGCTTCAACTTTCTGAGCAGGCCGCCGAGGTTAACGTCACACCAGACCGAGGCTATTGCTTCTCCATCCGTGGGATTGCTCGCGAGTACGCGCACGCCACCGGCGGAGAATTCCGCGACCCAATCGGAAACGCGCACCCAGAATCAACAAGTGGTTTCAATCTAAAGATTGAAGACAAAACTCCAATTCGTGGCCGTCAGGGTTCACACCGATTCGTATTGCGTTCAGTAAAAGGTGTAGACACCAAGCGTCCAACACCGCCATGGATGGTTGCCCGACTCAAGCTTGCTGGCATGCGTTCAATTTCATTGATTGTTGACATCACTAACTACGTGATGCTCGAACTAGGTCAGCCGCTACACGCATACGACGCAGATAAGTTGCAGGGCGGAATCACAGTTCGCCGTGCAAATCCCGGCGAGACCATTAAGACTCTCGATGGTCAAGAGCGCAAGCTGCACCCAGAAGACCTTGTGATTGCCGACGATGCGGGTGCAATAGGTATTGCTGGAGTAATGGGTGGTGAACGCACTGAAGTTTCTGACGCAACTGTGAACGTGATGATTGAAGCTGCAAACTTCGATCCAATCTCAATTGCCCGTTCTGCTCGTCGTCACAAACTTCCATCGGAAGCTTCAAAGCGTTATGAGAGAGGTGTTGACACCAACGTGGCAGAGTTTGCCGCTGCTCGAGCGGTTCAATTGCTTGAGGTGCAGGCGCTTGGTACAAGTGAGCCATTCGGTGCGGACTACCGTGAACACTTTGAACCGACGCCGATTTGGTTGCCTGCCAATTTCGCTAACGAACTTGTTGGTGTTGACTACAGCGCTGATGAAATTGTTTCAATTCTTAATCAGATTGGTTGCGTAGTTGCCACTGTCGATGGTGGATTCGAAGTCATCGCACCAAGCTGGCGTCCAGACTTAACTCACAAGACAGATCTTGTGGAAGAAGTTGCTCGCATTGGCGGATACGATCGCATTCCATCACGCCTGCCAGTTGCCCCTCCGGGTCGTGGACTAAATCCAAAACAGAAGCGTCGTCGTGCGGTGGTCAATTCGCTTGCCGGCTCTGGTCATGTTGAAGTACTGACCTACCCGTTTGTTTCAGCAGCGCAGAATAAGTTGTTCGCGTCAGAAAAAATTGAAACGGTAAAGTTGGCTAACCCGCTTCAAGGGGATGCAGATGAGATGCGCGTTTCGATTTTGCCTGGCCTAATTGACGCAGCCAAGCGCAATCTCTCCCGCGGCCTTACCGACCTCGCGATCTTCGAAGAAGGTTCGGTGTTCTTGCCCGCATCCAAGGTGGCTGCAAATCCAGAGCTTCCAGTCGGAAACTCACGACCAACAGAGGACCAGCTCAGCGAGTTGCAAGCAACCGTTCCAGCTCAGCCGCATCACGTCGCTGGAATATTTGCCGGTAACCGCACAGCGCAGCAGGTTGGTGTTCGATCAGTTGATTCTGGATACACCGATGCCCTACACGCGGTTCGAGTCTTGGCAAAATCAGTTGGCGTTGACGTTGCTTTCCAACAAGCGACTCCAGAAGGTTTCCACCCTGGTCGCACTGCCGAAGTTTTAGCCGAGATCAAGGGCGTAAAAACTCTTATCGGTGTTGCCGGTGAGCTTGACCCAACCTTGGCAACCGAACACGACTTACCTCGTCGCATTGGCGCGTTCGAAATTAATCTGGATCTACTTTTTGCAGCTGCACCAGAGGTCATTCAAGCGGGAGTGCTTTTGACCATGCCTGCAGCCACTCAGGATCTTTCACTTGTGGTTCCAGTTGAACTTGCCGCAGGAAAACTTCTAGATGTTATTCGCGAAGGCGCCGGAGAACTGCTTGAACGAGTAGTTCTTGTCGATGACTACCGGGGCGCAAACGTTGCCGAGGGGCACAAGTCACTCACCTTCGCACTCCGATTCCGAGCAGCCGACCGAACTCTTACCCAAGTAGAGGCCTCGGCTGCACGAGACGCGGCCGTAGAGCTAGCAAACCAACGATTCGGTGCAACACTCAGGGCCTAGGTTCTGAACCTAACGATAGGAACGCAATGACATTTTCAGTTGCCGTAGCCGGCGCAAGCGGCAACGTCGGCGGGGAACTTCTGCGTCTAATCGCCGAGCACCCGCAACTTGAACTCAAGACTGTCACCGCTAGCAGCATGGTTGGTCAGAAAGTTTCTACTCTTCACCCACATGTTTCAAAATTTGCCGATGTAATTTTCAAGGAAAACAACGCCGAGGTTCTTGCCGGACACGACATTGTTTTTCTAGCGCTTCCGCACTCAAAATCCGCGGAGGTTGCGGCTTGGTTGAGTGACGAATCGCTTGTTCTTGACTGTGGTGCAGACTTCCGTCTGGAATCCGAAGCGGACTGGCAAAAGTTTTACGGCGGCGACCATGCCGGGACTTGGACCTATGGAATGCCTGAGCTGCAAATTGGGGGCAATAAAAAACAGCGTGAGTTATTGAAGAACACCAAACGCATTGCCGTGCCTGGCTGCAACGTCACAGCAATCACATTGGGTCTAGCTCCTGCGCTGGCGGCTGGTCTGGTTGAGAACACCGACATCGTGAGCGTGCTAACTGTTGGCACTTCTGGTGCTGGCCGTGGCGCTACCGAAAAACTTTTTGAAATCGAACCAACTGGTTCCGCCGATGCGTATCAGGTCGGTGGAATTCACCGTCACACTCCGGAGATTGAACAAAACCTTTCGAAATCCGCGGGTGCAAAAGTGCAGGTTAACTTCACTCCGGTACTTGCATCAATTGAACGCGGAATTCTTGCCGTGAACACAGCGGTGCTAAAGCCTGGCGTTGATTTGAACAAGATTCGTGCAGCGTTTGAAGCGGCCTATGCAGGGGAGCAGTTCATCAAGATTTCCGCAACTGGAGAATTCCCAAGTACTGCGGACACCATCGGTGAAAATTTTGCACTCGTTGGCCTTGCGGTGGACACCCATGCAAATCGTTTGGTTTCAGTTTGCGCAATCGACAACTTGGTCAAGGGAACCGGAGGCGCTGCGATTCAATCCATGAATATTGCACTCGGGCTGCCAGAACAAACCGGACTTGAGCAAATAAGTCTTGCTAAGAAAGGTGCCAAATCATGACAGTAACGCTCGCTAAGGGTTTTGTTGCCGGTGCGGTTCACGCTGGACTTAAAAAGTCAGGCAACCTGGACCTAGCTTTGGTCGTAAACCAGGGTCCACTAAATTCGGCGGCTGTTGTGTTCACCACCAATCGCTGCCAAGCAAACCCAATTATCTGGAGTAAAGAAGTTATTAAAGATGGTCAGGTTTCGGCAATCATTTTGAACTCGGGTGGAGCAAATTGCTACACGGGACCCCAGGGTTTTCAAACCACTCACGCAACTGCAGAAAAAGTTGCCGAGGAACTTGGTGTCAGTGCTGGCGATGTTCTTGTCTGTTCAACTGGATTAATCGGTGACCAACTTGACCGCGAAAAACTTCTCGCCGGGACGTCAGCTGCAGCCGCAAATCTAAACACCACCAACGGCGCGATTGCAGCTCAGGCAATCATGACCACGGACTCAAAACCTAAGACGGCAGAGTTCACCCACACCGATGGTTGGTCTATCGGTGGAATGGCTAAGGGTGCAGGAATGTTGGCTCCTGGGTTGGCGACTATGTTGGTGGTTATCACTACCGATGCCTCTCTCGACAGCAAGACTCTCGATCAAGCTCTGCGTGCGGCAACTCGCGTAACGTTTGATCGCCTTGATTCCGATGGTTGCATGTCGACAAACGATCAGGTCACGCTAATGGCTTCTGGTGCCAGCAATGTCACACCAAGCCAAGACGACTTTACGGTTGCCCTAACTCAGGTTTGCATTTCTCTCGCAACACAACTTCAGCAAGACGCCGAAGGTTCATCGCACGACATAACAATTACCGTGCAAGGCGCAGCCTCGGAGGCTGACGCCGAAGAAGTTGGTCGGTCAGTTGCGCGCAACAATTTGTTTAAGGCGGCAATCTATGGCAACGATCCAAACTGGGGTCGCATTCTTGCTGCAGTTGGAGTGACCAGGGCTGAGTTTGATCCATACAACATCGATGTTTCGATCAATGGTGTGAGCGTTTCGCGAAAGGGTCAGCCTGACCAACCGCGTGACCTGGTCGACTTGACCCCGCGTGCCGTAGATATCACCATCAACCTAAATTCCGGCTCACACTCCGCGGCTATTTACACCAACGATTTAACTCACGAATACGTGACAGAGAACAGTGAGTACTCAAGCTGATGATTCCTTCAGAACAGCAAGACCAAACCATTGCAGCCATCAAGGCTAAGACGCTAATTGAGTCTTTGCCTTGGTTGCAGAAGTTTCACGGCAAAGTTGTGGTCGTCAAGTTTGGCGGCAACGCAATGGTTGACACCGAATTACAAAAAGCTTTCGCTGAAGACATGGCCTACCTACGTTGGGTTGGTATTCGTCCGGTAGTTGTTCACGGCGGCGGTCCACAGATTTCCGCGCGCCTCGCCGAGCTTGGCATCGAGAGCGAATTTCGCGGCGGCTTTCGCGTAACTACAGATGAAACCATCACCGTTGTGCGCGATGTTTTGCGAGAACAAATCTCTGCGCAACTTGCTGAATTGATTCAAACCGCTGGCGCAGAAACAGTGATCATGTCCGGTGAAGATGGAAACCTATTCCGCGCAGAGAAGACCACTCTTGATACAGGGGAAGGGCCCGTAGACATTGGTCTGGTCGGTGAAGTAACTCAGGTGAACCCGCGCATTGTTCTTGAGGCGCTTGAGGCTGGCCGCGTGCCGGTTGTTTCAACAGTTGCGCCAACCACCGGCGGCGAACTTCTAAATGTGAACGCTGATCTTGCTGCTGCAGCACTTGCCGTTGCATTAGGTGCCGAAAAACTCATGGTGCTTACCGATGTTCCCGGACTTTATAGTGACTGGCCAAACCGCGACTCGTTGGTTTCAGAAATCACCGCTCAAGAACTTGATGAAATTCTTCCAACTCTTGAATCGGGAATGATTCCAAAGATGCAATCATGTCTCAAAGCTGTTCAGGGTGGTGTACCAACAGCGCACGTAATCGATGGCCGCACACCGCACAGCATCCTGCTTGAAATATTCACGGTCACCGGTGTCGGTACCATCGTTCTTCCCTAACGCAAAAACAAGAAACGGAAATAAAAATGGTTCGCCACTTTCTAAAAGACGATGACCTAACTCCTAAAGAGCAGGCGGAGGTCATTCGTCGCGCAATCGAACTAAAGAGAAGTCCGTATTCCGCAAAGCCGTTTGCCGGGCCAAAGACTGTTGCGCTTATTTTTGACAAAACCTCAACTCGCACCCGTGTTTCATTTGCCGTTGGTGTTGCCGACCTGGGTGGTTCGCCGCTGATCATCGATAGCCAAAGCAGCCAAATGGGAGCTAAAGAGTCTGTCGCCGACACCGCACGTGTGCTTGGTCGTCAGGTTGCGCAAATTGTGTGGCGCACCTACGCGCAACTTGGTCTAGAAGAAATGGCCGAGCACGCAGGGGTACCTGTCATCAACTCGCTGAGCGACATGTATCACCCTTGCCAAATCCTTGCCGACCTAATGACAATTCAAGAGCACAAGGGGAAGCTAGCTGGTCTAAAGCTTGCCTACGTTGGCGACGCCAGCAACAACATGGCTAACAGTTACTTGATTGGTGGAGCAACAGCCGGTATGCACGTGGCAGTTGCCGGTCCGGCAAACTATTTGCCTGATTCTCACATTGTTGCGCGCGCGGAATTAATCGCAGAAAAAACTGGCGGCTCAATTTTTGTGCACGGCGAACCGGTTGCTGCAATTGCTGATGCAGATGTTGTCATCACCGATACCTGGATCTCGATGGGTCAAGAAGACGAAAAGGAACAACGCCTTCGTGACTTCGCGGGCTACACAATTGACGAAACACTTTTCGGCAAGGCAAAACCTGACGCAATCTTTATGCACTGTCTACCTGCGTACCGCGGCTACGAAGTTTCGGCGGAAGTTCTAGACGGACCTCGCTCTGTCATTTGGGACGAAGCTGAAAACCGTTTGCACGCACAAAAGGCATTGATGGCTTGGCTCGCCGAGCAGGCATAAGACCGCCAATCCAAAAACTCTCGAAAGTAAGATTAGGTTCATGAACGAAAAAACCGGCTCAAACGCTCTTTGGGGCAGTCGCTTCGAAGGCGGCCCATCAGATGCGCTGGTTGCGCTAAGTCGCTCGGTTCACTTTGACTGGCGACTAGCTTCCTATGACATTGCCGGTACTCGCGCTCACATCAAGGCGCTTCAGTCTGCAGGCTACCTAACCGTGGCCGAGCTCGAAAAAATTGATCGCAGCTTGGTTGAGCTGCTGGATCGAGTTGAAAAAGGCAGCTTCCAGGCCAAACCAACCGATGAAGATGTGCACTCTGCGCTTGAGCGTGGCCTCATCGAAATCGCGGGAGCAGAGCTCGGTGGCAAGGTTCGCGCCGGCCGCAGCCGCAACGATCAAATCGCAACTTTGATCCGCACCTACCTGCTTGACCAGGCCGTAATTATTCGTGACCAGGTCACCCAGCTGGTTGAGGTTCTGGTTTCTCGCGCCGAGGAGCACCTAGGCGTTGCAATGCCAGGCCGCACCCACTTTCAGCACGCCCAGCCTGTTCAGCTTTCGCACCACCTGCTAGCTCACGCCTGGCCACTGGTTCGCGACCTTGAGCGCCTAGAAGATTGGCGGAAGCGTGCCAACCTTTCGCCATATGGAGCCGGAGCACTGGCCGGAAACACCCTTGGGCTAGACCCAACCCTGGTTGCCCGCGAGCTAGGCCTTGCCGGTCCAACCCAAAATTCAATTGACGCCACCGCCAGCCGTGACGTGGTTGCCGAATTCTCTTTCATCACCACACTGATTGGCATCAACCTGTCGCGCTTTTCAGAAGAGATCATCATCTGGGCCAGCGCCGAGTTCAACTACGTCAAGATATCGCCGAACTTGCTCGCGGTAAGGCTGGCCGCCTGATCGGTGACTTAACCGGGCTACTAGCAACCCTCAAGGGGCTTCCGTTGGCATATAACCGTGACCTGCAAGAGGACAAAGAGCCGGTTTTTGACGCCGTCGACACTCTTACGGTGCTGCTTCCTGCCTTCACCGGCATGGTCGCGACCTTGGAATTCAACCGCAACCGCCTAGAGTTGCTTGCTCCTGCAGGTTTCTCGCTGGCAACCGATGTTGCCGAGTGGCTAGTCAAGCAAAAGGTTGCTTTCCGCGATGCCCACGAAATCACTGGCAAGTTGGTTTCTTACTGCGAGCAGCACAATCTTGAACTGCACGAGGTGCCAGATGCCGACATGGCTGCCATCTCACCGGCACTAACCCCAGATGTTCGCGATGTGCTCACA
>JBEGTF010000024.1:0-9962 GCA_041179545.1 Actinomycetota bacterium
CCAGACCAGCCCAAAGCCAATCCATCGGGCCGCCGGCATTGGCTCGCCAAGCACGAATATCGCTAGGCAGAACTGCAGCACCGGGGTTGTGTACTGAATGAAGCCCAAGTACCTAAGCGGCAGCAACTGGGCAGCGGTGCCAAACATAATCAGCGGGACCGCGGTCAGTACTCCAAAGAAAATCAGCCCGGTGGTGCCCCAGAAGCCGATGGTGCCAAACTGAATGCCGCCACTCCCCGCTGTGGCACCGATAATTGCCAACTGAATTCCTGCCAATGGAAGCAGCATGCCTGCCTCCATCGCAAATGAATTGATTGCAGTCACTCGCCCGCCGATTTTGTTTTTGGCCAATCCATAAATGCCGAATGAGCCCGCCAGAGTTAGGGCAATCCAAGGCAACTGGCCGTAGTCAAAGGTCAAAACGATTACGGCCAAGGTGCCGAAGCCGGTGGCAATCCACTGCGCGATGCTAAGTTTTTCACCTAGAAAAATAACCGCCAGCAAAATAGTGACCAGCGGATTAATGAAATAACCATCAGGTTCTTATTTTTAAGAACACCGATAATTGCAGGCCAGCTGCGAGTTAAGCTAGTCAGCAGTGCGGCGACTAAGAACCCAAAGACGATTCGCCAGCTGACGACCTCCCAAGCCGAAGCAAATGCCAGCATGGTGATGATTAGCGGAAAGCTGCCCCAAATCAAATAGGAGCCGAACCCAAACAAAAGACCCCGGCCGAAGCCAGGGTCTTTTATTTTGTTCATGTGAACGACTTTAGCGAACTACTACCGCCAAAACGTCGCGTGCTGAAAGTACTAGGTACTCCTCGCCGTTGAACTTAAGCTCGGTGCCACCGTACTTTGAGAAGATGACCTTGTCGCCTACTGCTACGTCAACTGGGATGCGAACACCCTTGTCATCTACGCGGCCAGGACCAACAGCGATTACTTCTGCTTCCTGTGGCTTTTCCTTGGCGGTGTCTGGAATTACCAGACCCGATGCAGTTACCTGCTCAGCCTCTACTGGGCGAACAACGATGCGATCTTCAAGCGGCTTGATTGAAACCGACATAGTAACCTCTCCTTTTATTGCGGGGTTTGTGTCTCAATGTTAGCACTCTCGGGCGGTGAGTGCTAAATAGATTTTTGGATAGCCTGTCCTAATGGAACGCCAAGACTTTATTCGCCTGCTCTCCCCTGAGGGGCAGGCGCTCTTGGCCAAGGTTGGGCCACTTGAAGCCAAGGCCGATGTGGTCAAGCTGGTCTCTAGCCTGCGGGCCGAGGGCCACGATGCAGGGCTTGTGGCAGCCGTCTTGACCCAGGCCAAGTTGCGCCGCCGTGCGGCCGCTAAATTTGGGCCATTTGCTGAGCGCATGATCTTCACCGAGGCAGGCCTTGAGCAGGCGTCTCGCCTATCGGTGGCTGCCTTGCACGCCAACCGGTTTCGTCAGGCGGGAATCGATAACGTCGCCGACCTTGGTTGCGGAATTGGCGCCGAATCCATGGCCATGGCCAGCCTGGACATCAACGTAAAGGCGTTTGAGATCGATGAAGTCACAGCGGCCGTGGCGACCTACAACTTGGCGCCATTTGAAAATGCATTTGTCGAGCAGGCCGATGTCACAGAACTAGATCTTTCAAAATTTGACGGCTTATTTTTTGACCCTGCACGTCGGGAATTGGGCGGACCTGCTCGAGAGCGCGCAGCTCGCAAATTTGACCCAGCGGCATTCTCACCAACTTTTGATTTTGTTATGGACGCCGCTTCCAAAAAGCCAACCGGAGTGAAATTCGGTCCTGGCCACCCGCACGAAGGTATCCCGGCAAACGCCGAGGCGCAGTGGGTGTCTGTTGATGGTGACCTTGTTGAACTAGGTCTTTGGTTTGGTGCGGTTGCCCGTCCAGACGTAAAGCGCGCTGCCCTATTGATTAATGGAACAAGCCGTCACGAAATTGTTAGCCACTCGGCAGAGCGCATGGACGCACCTGTCGGCGAGCTGAGCGGTTATGTTTACGAACCCGATAACGCCGTCGTGCGATCACACCTGATTGGCCAACTAGCCGAACAAATTCAGGCCCACCTCTTCGCACCGGAGATCGCCTACCTCACCAGCGACCAGCAAATTTCATCACCTTGGCTGAAGGGCTACAAGGTTCTCGACAACCTGGTGTTCGACCGCAAAAAACTCAAGGCGTATTTGCGCGAACGTGGCATCGGTGTTTTGGAGATCAAAAAACGTGGCAGCGATATTGTGCCTGAGCAACTTCGCAAAGAACTCGCACTTAAAGGTGAAGGCGCCGCCACCCTGATCGTAACCAGGGTGGGCGACGCCCACAGAGTTTTGGTTTGCAAAACTCTGCCTTGATACAGAGTTCTAGTAGCTACACCAATTAGAGATTAGTTTTTAGAGACTAGAAAATTTATAACTGTTAACTTGGGTCCATCATTCCCGGGCCGCCCATTTCGCCGCCCATGTGCTGCATGTCCCAGCCGCCGCGCATTCCCTCGAAGTCGCCGTAGCCGTTCTTTGCTGCCCAGAACATGAAGACGGTCCAGAAGACTGAACCTAGGATCCATAGGGCAATAGACACGTAGCCAAGGATTACGCCTGAGAGAGCAAGCGCGCGACCGTTTTCTCCGGTTCGCTTAATCTGAGCCAATGAAATGTGACCTGTGATAATTGCCGCCACAACACCAAAACCGGTGAGTGCGGAAGCAAGGGACACTACTGAGAGTGTGTTTAGTTTTGTGAAATCGTACTTGTCCTTTTGAGGAACTGCATCTGTTTTAGCCATGCCCATAGTTGAACACCGATGGCTGGGAGTCACCTGTGAGCAGGCTGGGTGTCGCGTGTGCTTTTAGTGGCTCTGCACTGTGGTGACCGGCAGGGTCGAATCGGAGCCAAAGTGCAGGCTCGATGGTGCTCGACCAGCCATCATCAATTGCGCGCCGAGGGCCGCGATCATTGCTCCGTTATCGGTGCACAGGCTAAGCGCTGGAATTCTCAGCTCTATGCCGTGAGCATCACAGCGCTCTTGGGCAAGTTCGCGCAGTCTGGCATTTGCCACCACTCCTCCACCAAGCAACAAGCGCGGCACCTTGTGATCTAGGCAAGCATTAACCGCCTTGGTCACCAAAACGTCGGCAACCGCTTCGCGGAATGAAGCGGCGATGTCGGCAACATTGATTGGTTCGTCTTTGGTTTCGGCAACTTCAACCCAGCGAGCAACCGCTGTCTTTAAACCTGAAAAAGAAAAATCGTAGCGGTGCTTTTCCATATCTTTTGGTAGCGATAGTCCGCGTGGGAATCTAATTGCTTTTGGATCGCCACCTACTGCAGCTTTATCAATTTCTGGTCCGCCCGGATACTTCAAACGCAAAACTCGAGCAACTTTGTCGAAGGCCTCACCGGCGGCATCATCAATTGTTTCGCCAAGCAGTTCAACATCATTCAATAAATCGCGAACTAGCAATAAAGAAGTGTGGCCGCCGCTGACCAGAAGCGCAACCGTTGGTGTTTGCAATTCACCGCGTTCAAGAATGTCAACACCCACGTGACCAACCAAGTGGTTCACAGCGTAAATGGGTTTCTCGATTGCTACGCTGAGCGCCTTTGCAGCACCGATACCTACCATCAGCGCACCACCAAGACCTGGGCCATTGGTAACCGCAATTGCGTCAATGTCTTTGAGTGAAAGGTTTGCTTTTGCGAGTGCCTGGTCAAGTGTTGGTTTGAGTGCCTCAAGATGTGCACGAGCCGCAATCTCTGGAACCACTCCGCCAAATCTTGCGTGCTCATCCATCGATGAAGAAATTATGTTGGCAAGCAGTGTGTTGCCGCGCACAATGCCAACGCCGGTTTCATCGCAAGAGGTTTCGATTCCTAATACAACCGGTTCGCGACCAATCGAGGTCTTCGCAAATTGCAAGCGCATCACCCACGCGTCAACGTCATCGGGTTGGTAGTAGCGCTTGCGAGTATCGATGTGTTCGAAACCCAGATTGAGGTAGAGATTTTGGGCCGCAGGGTTGTCAGCCCGAACCTCAAGAAACATTTCTGCGGTGTGCAGGCGACGGGCTTCTTTGAGCAGCTCCAGCATCAAGGCCTTGCCAACCCCCTTGCCGCGAGCGGCCTCGCTGACTGCAATGGTCTGGATGTCTGCCTGGTCATTGCCCGGAATCTTACTGAGCCCAGCAAAGCCAATCAGCTTAGGAGTCTCCTCTGGGCCGTCGAATGCCGCTAGATAGTGAGTGTGGTGGGCAACCACCTCAAAGTGCATGGTGTCAGCATCCCAAGCGTCATTTCCAAAGCAAGCATTTTCAAGCTCCATGATTTGCTCTAGGTCTTGCTCGGCTGCCTCACGAATTATGTAGTTTAGATTTTTCATCCGGAAACTCGCTTTCCGAATTCGCGCAAATCTTTTGGCGCCACTGCATCGGCTTCGCGCAGGTAAAGTGCACCAACATCAGTCGATGCCGTGCCGTCTAGTAATTGCGCTTCAAACACTCGGCCAAGATCCGCCGCGTTGATTTTGATTTGCGTGCGATCAAATTCTTTACCCGCTAGCAACTCTTCGAGAGCTGCCGGTTTTAGGACTCCCGGTCCTTCAAGCAAGATTGGTGCACCAGATTTTGTCAGCCCCGAATAAAGTGCCCAATAAACTTCGCTGCGTCTTGCATCTGCGGTTACCAAAAGAGGTTTGTCCGAAGCGCTGGCGTCGCCGCGCTCAACAAGTGCCGCGCGAGCAATTGCCTCAAGGCTGGTCACACCCCATAGTTTTGCGCCAACGCCTTCGGAAAACATCACTGCTGCTGCAATGCCAATACGAAGCCCGGTGAAAGGAGCCGGTCCTCGGCCAACCACAACATTTGTAATTCTCGCTGGTGATATTTCTGCGCCAGCAATAGCCTGGGCAATCGCATCGCCGATTCGCTCGGCGTGCTTCATATTTTCATCAAAGTGAATTTCGCTGCGAACTTCATCGCCCTGCAAAACCGCAACAGTGGTGCCGGCAGAAGTATCTATACAAAGTGTGAAATTAGACATTGCTTGCACCTGCTTCAGCGGCATCGTGCTCGGTCACTACAACCTCGCGCACCTCAGAGGCTCCCGTGTGATCGCGTTCGATTTCAATTTCTATCCAGCGGTCAGTTATGCCATCGGTGTAGCCCTTGCCCCACTCAACAATCGTGATTGAGTTTTCGAAATCAATATCTAGGTCATCAAGTTCGGCCGCACTGCCAAGTCGATAAGCATCAACGTGCACCAACACGTGTTCTTGGCCCGCCAGCTTGTGAGTCCGGGCAATCACAAAGGTTGGGCTTGAGACATTTCCGATGGCGCCCAACGCCTCGCCAATGCCGCGAGTAAGAGTTGTTTTTCCGGCACCCAGTGGGCCGGTTAGCAGGACCAGGTCGCCAGGCTTGAAGCCTGCACCCAGCGATAGCCCCAGTTCGTGCATTGCCTCGGGGGTTTCTACGGTGTGCTTGGCCAGAATTCGGGCCAACTTAGTTGCCTCCACCGGTTTCGCTACCAAGGTAGCTGCGACGGAAGCGGCCACCCATGCGAGTCACGATTTCGTAGTTGATGGTGTCACAGGCTGCCGCCAAATCATCGGCAGATGGAACGCCTGCTGCTGGGTCACCAAAAATTGTGACTAGGTCACCGGCGGCAACTTTGTCGTTACCCACGTCAAGAACAAACTGATCCATCGCAACGCGACTATTTACCGGGTAGCTCTTGCCATGAATCGAAACCTCGGCTTTGCCGGTTGCATTGCGTGGCAGCCCCTCGGCGTAGCCAACCGGCACGAGTGCAAGTGTGGTTTCCGCTGCGGTTCTGTGCAGGTAGCCGTAGCTCACGCCCTCGTTTGCCTCAACGCGCTTTGTTTGGGTGATATTTGCAGTTGCCGTCATTGCCGGCACCAAACCAAACTCGGCCGCGGTGTTTTCAACAAACGGTGAAAGACCATAAAGAGCAACACCGATGCGAACCATCTCGTAATGAGCCTGTGGGTAGCGCAGCAAACCGTCGCTTGCGACAAGGTGACGAAGTTCAAACTTAATTCCTGCCGACTCTGCCTCGGCACATGCAGCTTCAAAACGAGCAATCTGACTTAAGTCATCGGCTTCGCTGGTGCAAGAAAGGTGACTGAAAATTGCCACCACCTGAATGAATCCCTCGGCAACAAATTCATGTGCCTTTTTCAAAACGCTGGGCCATTCGGCTGCGCTTGCACCGTTGCGACCAAGGCCGGTGTCTACCTTCAAGTGAACGCGTGCCACGCGACGCAACTTCTGCGAGGCCTTAGCAATTCGCTGAAGATGATCGATGTTGGCAATTCCAAGTTCAATACCCGCGTCAACCGCACTAACAAAGTCTTCATCTGCAGCGTGCAACCAGGCAAGAATCGGAAGATCGATTCCAGCTGCGCGAAGTTCTAGTGCTTCGTTAACATCAGCAACACCAAGGTAGTCGGCTCCGGCCGCCTCAAGTTTTTGTGCGACCGGAATCATGCCGTGGCCGTAGGCATCTGCTTTGACAACTGCAAGCGCCAGCGCACCAATTGTTTTGGCTCGCATGGTCTGCAGGTTTTTGGCAATGGCATCTAGGTCAATGATTATTTCTCTCATTGAAGTTCTCCTTCTGCCACCACAAACGCAATTGCCACATCGCCGTCGTGCGATATAGATACGTGCAATTTTCTCACGCCGGCACGAAGAGCCAACTTGGCGGTTTCGCCGTGCAACCAAATCACCGGCTTGCCGCTGGATTCCTTGCCAACCTCAATTCCGTGCCATTCGATGCCTGACTCGCCACCCAATGCCTTGATTACCGCTTCTTTAGCCGCAAAGCGCCCCGCCAGGGTCTGAATGCTGGCCTCGACGCCGTCGTTCACGGTTTCGATATCTAGAAACAAGCGGTCTTTGAGTCGTGGGGTTTCAGTCAGCTTTGATTCAAAGCGACTGAGTGAAACGGTGTCGACACCAGTTCCTAAAATCATTTATTCAACCGTTACTGATTTAGCCAAGTTGCGCGGCTGGTCAACGTCAAGCCCCTTGGCACTCGATAACTCAAGCGCAAAGACCTGCAGTGGAATCACGGTCAAGATTGACGAGAAAATGTTTTCACACTGCGGCACATAGATTACGTGCTCGGCAAAGTTGGCTACATCGGTGTCGCCCTCTTCGGCAACCGCAATCACCTTTGCGCCGCGGGCGCGAATTTCTTGAATATTAGAAATCACCTTTGGGTGCAGGCTGTCGCTATCGCGCGGGCTTGGCACAATCACGATCACCGGCTGGCCTTCTTCAATCAGCGCGATCGGACCGTGCTTCAATTCACCGGCGGCAAAACCTTCAGCGTGAATGTAGGCAAGTTCCTTTAGTTTCAGCGCACCTTCCATGGCAACCGGGAAGCCCACGTTGCGACCAAGGAACAACACCGATTTTGCGCTGGCCATTTCTTTACCAAGCTCGCGAACCTCGTCAAGGTTTGCCAAAACTTTTGTAACTCGCGCAGGCATCTTTAGTAATTCTTTACCAAGCGCGCGAAGAGTCTTTTGATCTGTGGCAGCGCGCCCATTAGCCAAGAACAACGCAAGCAAATATCCAGCGGTGATCTGAGCAACCAAAGCCTTGGTTGATGCAACCGCTACCTCGGGGCCAGCGTGGGTGTAAATAACTGCATCTGATTCGCGAGCAAGAGTTGCACCCTGGGTGTTGCAGATTGCTAGAACTTTTGCGCCCTGCTCTTTTGCGTAGCGAGTGGCCATCAGAGTGTCCATGGTTTCACCCGATTGTGAAACCGCAACTATCAAGGTGTTGCTGGTAATGATTGGATCGCGGTAGCGGAATTCGTGCGACAGTTCAACCTGCACCGGAACGCGCGCAAACTTTTCGATTGCGTACTTAGCTACATCGCAGGCGTAGGCAGCGGTGCCACAGGCAACCATAATGATGCGATCAATGTTCTTGATGTCTTCAGCAGACAAACCATCAACTTCAGAAAGACGAACAGATCCATCTGATGCCAAGCGGCCCATCAGGGTGTCGGCGACGGCCTGAGGTTGATCGGCGATTTCCTTGGCCATGAATGAAGACCAACCGCCCTTTGAGGCAGCCGAAGCATCCCAGCTAACTTCAAACTCAACCGGAGTAACCGGGGTTCCAGCAAAAGTACGGATCTCGATTTCGCCGGCTCGCAGAATCACGATTTCATCTTGGCCAACTGAGATCGCACGCTTGGTGTGCTCCACGAAAGCAGCAACGTCTGAACCCAAGAAATTCTCGCCGTCACCAAGACCAATCACCAGCGGCGAATTGCGGCGGGCGGCCAAGACGACATCTGGTTGGTCTTCGTGAATTGCCAACAGGGTAAAGGCGCCGTGCAGGCGCTTGACCACGTTGGTGAAGGCAGTCGGCAGATCGCCAGTCTTCTCGAATTCGGCGGCCACCAGGTGGGCCGCAACCTCGGAGTCTGTCTCAGAAGCAAACTTGGTGCCGGCGGCAATTAGCTCGGCTTTGAGCTCAAAGAAGTTTTCGATGATTCCGTTGTGAATCAATGACAGTTTGGCGGCTGCCCCACCGATGTGCGGGTGGGCGTTGCCGTCAGTTGGAGCGCCGTGCGTTGCCCAGCGAGTGTGACCAATTCCGATGTGCGCCTCTGGCAGCGGGTGATTGGTGATTTCGGCGATTAGGTTGTCTAACTTGCCCGCTTTTTTGCGAGTTTCAAGGCCGGTTCCAGAAATCACCGATACTCCAGCCGAGTCGTAACCGCGGTATTCGAGGCGACGAAGCCCACCGAGAAGAACCTCGAGTGTTGACTTTGGGCCTACATAGCCAACGATTCCGCACATAGGTACTAATTTACGGCAGAATAGACCGTTGTGAGCGATGCGCTAAGCCCTTTCAACGAGATAAGTCGTGAAGACTGGGCTGTTCTCGGTAATTCAACCGAGCTTCCCCTGACTGAGTCAGAAATTCAGCAAATCCGTGGGCTCGGGGACTTCCTAGATATCAAAGAAGTTCAAGACGTTTACCTACCGCTTAGCCGCCTGCTAAATCTTTATGTGACCGAGCACCAAAAACTTCACCGCAGCACCAGCGACTTCCTCGGCGAGCGCGCTGGCCGCGTGCCTTTCATCATCGGTGTTGCCGGCTCTGTTGCGGTGGGTAAGTCAACGGTTTCGCGTCTGCTGAAAGAACTGCTGAGCCGCTGGGATGGCACCCCAAGTGTTGAAATGATCACCACCGATGGATTCCTCTACCCCAACGAAGAGCTTGAGCGCCGTGGTTTGATGGCCCGCAAGGGGTTCCCGGAGTCATACGACCGCATGGGCCTGCTGCAGTTCATCGGCGATGTGAAAAGCGGGGCCAAAGAGGTTTCGGCACCGGTTTACTCTCACCTGATTTATGACATCGTCGAGGGTCAGCGCCAGACAATCAAGAACCCCGATGTGCTCATCGTGGAAGGCCTGAACGTGCTGCAATCCCCCGGCCCTGGGCAGTACGTTGCATTGAGCGATTTCTTTGATTTCAAGATTTATGTGGATGCCGACACCAAGAATTTGACCCAGTGGTTCTTGGATCGCTTCGAGAAGCTTCGCGAGACCGCCTTTACTAACCCGGCCTCGTATTTTCACCGATACGCCGAAATGCCTGAAAAGGCCTTGGCTCGGGCCAACGAGATTTGGTCCACAATCAACCTGCCGAACCTAATTGAGAACATCTTGCCTACCCGCTCTAGGGCTACTCTGGTGCTGCACAAGGGTGCCAAGCACGCGGTTGAACGGGTATTGCTGCGCAAGCTTTAGGGCAGTTCACCAAACCGTAACCCTTTCGTGACACTTCTTTGAAAGAAAAGCCCCTACCTGGGAGTTGACTGTAGTGAGCCACCGTATGGGTATCGCCGAGTGCTAAGTAACTTGGCCCCGACGATGCAAACGATGACTTCTTATATAAGT
>JBEGTF010000025.1:0-12860 GCA_041179545.1 Actinomycetota bacterium
CAGCGAATCAAGCCTTGATGTGATTCCCTTTAGGTCGCCAAGTCCATCGCCATCGGCATCGGCGAACGAGCGAGGGTAGATCTGGTAAATCACAGATGTGCGCCACCACTCTGCATTGATGTTGTTTGTGGTTAGAAAGTCAGTTGATTCAGCCATTAGTAAAGGATACAAACTCATCCAGACGCCTTACTCCAGACGGGATTTTTTGCCAGCACCCCGCTAAAAGTGCTAAAGTCTTCTGGTGCCTGGCGGTTCAAGCCTTTGCACAAACGCCCCGATAGCTCAGTGGTAGAGCACTTCCGAAGGGGTCGCCAGTTCAATCCTGGCTCGGGGCTCGTTTCAAAAAAAACCAATTGTCTGATCCTTAGGCAATGCCCGGCTGGGTAGCTCAGGTGGTTAGAGCACACGACTCATAATCGTGGGGTCGCGGGTTCGAGTCCCGCCTCAGCTACTTTTCAAATAAGTCCCTACCGGGGCTTTTTTCATTTAATGCGCGAGGGGCTGCACGAAGCTTGCACGAGAAACTGCGACACTTAACGAGTGGTAAATCCAAACGTTCAGGGCAAGAAGTATCCGGCAACAGATCCTTATCTGGTGGGCCGCGAGAAGATTCGCGAATTCGCTCACGCGGTTAAGTCAACCAATCCAATGAACCTAGACGTGTTCGCTGCCCAGGCGGCTGGCTACACCGATGTGATTGCCCCGCCAACCTTTGCAGTTGTAATCCAGGAGCGTTCATTGGCAACAGTCCTTGGTGACCCTGAGGCAGACATCGATTTTTCTCGCGTAGTCCATGGAGACCAGCGCTTCATTCACGCTCGCCCGATTGTTGCCGGCGATGAACTCGTAAGCGAACTAGAGGTTGCCAGCGTGAAGTCGCTTGGTGCGCACTCGATGGTTACATTTGAAACCAAAATTTACGACGTGACCAAAGAACTTGTTTGCACCGCAATTTCAACCTTGGTAGTAAGAGGTGACGAGTAATGACTCACATCAATATTGCCTCGCTTGGGGTTGGCCAAGTTATTGGCAGCGCCGAATTTCTTTTGACTCGTGATTCTTTGGTTCGCTACGCAGGTGCATCTGGTGACTTCAACCAGATTCACTACCGTGATGATGTTGCAGCGGCTGTTGGTTTGCCGGGTGTACTAGCTCATGGAATGCTAACCATGGGAGCGGCCGTTCAAGTTGCCGTTGATTGGGTCGGCAACGCCGGCGCTGTAGTTGATTACCAAGTTCGTTTCACCAAGCCGGTAGTTGTTGACCCGGTAAACGGAGCGGTCCTAGTGGTCACCGGAAAAGTTGGCGAGATCGATGCCGAAAATAATGTTGTGCGCGTGGATCTAGAAGCCGTCTTCGAAGACGCCAAAGTTCTTGGTAAAGCACAGGCACGAGTTCAGCTCTAATGGCAACACCAATTACCCCGCGCCCGCTTGCAGAGTTAACCTCTATGCGCGTTGGCGGAACACCTGCAGAGATATACGTCGCAAAAACTCGTGACGATCTTGTTGAGCACACTCTAAATGTTTGGCGAAGTGGAGATGACTGGTTGCTTCTTGGCGGCGGATCAAACATGGTTGTTGCTGACGACGTTGAAAAATTACGCGTCATCAAAGTTGAAAACTTAGGCATCGAACCGGTTCGCAATAAAGATGACTCGCGCGTGGTCGTGCGTGTGCAAGCTGGCGAAGACTGGGATGGCTTTGTTGCTCACACCGTGAACGCAGGCCTGGCTGGAATCGAGGCAATGAGTGGCATTCCGGGCACCGTTGGTGCAGCGCCGGTCCAGAACATCGGGGCTTACGGCCAGGAACTTAGCGACAGCATGGTTCGCCTGGAATTCGTTGATTACGAGACTCACGAGATTGCCATTCTCGAAGCCAAGGATTTGCAGTTTGGTTACCGCGACAGCGCAATCAAGCGCGGACGTCCGGGAGTTATTACCTGGGTTGAATTTGAATTACAAAAACTCGATGGCTTAAGCCGCCCGCTTTACTCCACTCAGATTGCTGCCGATCTTGGTGTTGAAATGGGTGCACAGGTTTCACTTGAAGCAGTGCGCAACAGCGTTTTGAAACTGCGCGCCCGCAAGGGAATGGTGCTTGATGCAAATGACCCAGACTCAGTGAGCTGCGGAAGCTTCTTCACCAACCCAATCGTCACTGATCGCGTTGCGCGAGGTTTGCCTGATGATGCGCCAAAGTACGAATCAGAAGAAGATGACGGTTTGACCGTAAAACTTTCGGCAGCTTGGTTGATTGAAAATGCTGGAATCGAAAAAGGTTTTCATATCACCGGCTCAAAGGCCGCGATTTCAAGCAAGCACACTCTGGCCATTGTTAATACCGGGGGCGCAACAGCAACGGAGATTCTGCAACTAGCTGAATACGTTCAGGTTCGCGTTTCAAATAAGTTCGGCATCAACCTTGTGCCGGAACCAAACCTAATCGGTTTTATTTAGCCAAAAAGTTTTTGTAGTCGCTGAATACCTTCAAGCAGCGGACCATCACCAAGCGCGTAAGACAAGCGCACGTAACCTGACGGGCCAAAAGCCTCACCCGGAACAAGCGCAACTTCTGCAGCATCAAGAATGTAGTCGCAAAGTTCAAGCGACGTGTTAATTGTCTTGCCGCCCCATTCGCGACCTAGCAAACCGGTCACATCTGAGTAAACATAAAAAGCGCCCTGCGGCATCGGTGCATTCCAACCAGAGATTTTGTTCAACTCGGCAACCGCAACCTTGCGGCGACGATCAAATGCATCGCGCATTGCCAGGACCTCATCTTGTGGACCGGTTAATGCGGCGAGTGCCGCCTTCTGCGAAATGTTCGAAACGTTTGAAGACAGGTGCGACTGCAAATTACCGGCGGCTTTCATTGCATCAAGTGGTCCGGCCATCCAGCCCAGGCGCCATCCGGTCATTGCGTAAGTCTTAGCTACGCCGTTTACGAAAATGGTGCGGTCAATAAGTTCTGGAACAGCCTCGGTGATTGAGATTGCCTTTAGGCCGTCATAGGTGAGGTTCTGGTAGATCTCGTCGGTGATTACCCACATGCCATTTTCGAAAGCCCAGCGGCCGATGGCCTCAGTCTCTTCACGGGTGTAGACAGATCCGGTTGGGTTTGAAGGAGATACAAATAGCAGCACCTTGGATCGCGGGGTGCGGGCGGCCTCTAGCTGGGCCACGGTCACCTTGTAGTTCTGGTCGGCGCCAGCAAATACCTCAACTGGCACACCGCCGGCCAAGCGAATGGCCTCTGGGTACGTAGTCCAGAAAGGGGTAGGCATCAAAACTTCGTCACCCGGGTCCACGATGGTGGCAAATGCTTGGTAAACAGCCTGCTTACCTCCATTGGTTACAACTACCTGAGCCGCGGTGATATCGGTGCCTGAATCAACCTTGGTCTTGTGGGCAATTGCCTCGCGCAGGTCTGGAAGTCCCACGGCAGGGGTATATCGGTGGTTTTTAGGGTCTAAAACGGCCTTCGCGGCGGCCTCAACGATGTGGGCCGGGGTAGCAAAGTCTGGTTCGCCGGCTGCATAAGAGATGACTGGGCGCCCAGCTGCCTGAAGGGCCTTGGCCTTGGCGTCTACCTTTAGGGTCGCAGATTCGGCGATTGCGCCAATGCGCTTTGAGATACGAGGGAATTCAGGCATGAATAAAGGTTACAACGGCAACCCCGATGACCGCTGACGCCATCTTCCCTTTGCAATACTGGGCGCTGGCGGGTATCCTTTAGGAAGTGAGTTTGACAACTCAGGAAGCCTAATCTGGCAAATTAATCAATTCTTAGATTTATCTAATTTTTTGACGCCCGGATGACTGCCGCTCGTGTTGTCGGATTTTCCCTCAAAGGGTGGTGGCTCAATTGGTAGAGCATCGGTCTCCAAAACCGAGGGTTGCAGGTTCGAGTCCTGTCCGCCCTGCAAGTAGTACGAGTTTCAAACCAAAGTAGAAGAAGGAATGAGCATGGCTGAAGAGCTAGAGCAAGTCTCAGAAGATGTAGTCGAAAAGGCTAAAGCCGACAAGGCATCAAGCCGCAACTTCATCGCACGCATCGTCCTGTTCTTCAAGCAGGTTATTGGTGAGTTGAAGAAGGTTACAAAGCCAACTTGGTCAGAGCTTCGCAACTACACCGGTGTTGTCTTGGCTTTCGTAGTCGTGGTGATGTTGATCATCTCGTTCTTCGACTGGATCTTCTACCAGGGTGTTGTTTTCGTCTTCACCCCAACTGCTTAATTTTTATTCATTAGTAAGGAAATCGAATTGACTGAAACAGAACGCGACGAACTAGAGGCAGTAGCCGAGGTTCAAGACGTTGTTGCTGACGCAGTAATTGCTGAAGCCGATGCTGACCTTGCTGATCTAGCACAGGACGCTGCTGCAGAACTTGAGCAGGACCTTGAGCTTGAAGAAGCAATCGTTGAGGCTAAAGAAGAAGCTGCGGCGATTGACGCAGAAGTAAGCGAAGGCGGCTCAGACGATCCTTACCGCGAGTTCAAGGCAGAGCTTCGTCGCCAGCCTGGCAAGTGGTACGTCATTCACTCTTACGCAGGTTACGAGAAGCGCGTTAAGCAGAACATCGAAAACCGCAAGCTTGCAATCGAAGGTGGAGATGACATCTTCCAGATTGAAGTTCCAATGGAAGACACAATCGAAATCAAGAACGGCCAGCGGAAGTTGGTTACCAAGGTTCGCATTCCTGGTTACGTTTTGATCCGCATGGAAATGAACGAAGAGTCATGGTCGTTGGTTCGTCACACTCCTGCGGTTACCGGCTTTGTTGGTAACTCACAGAACCCAACCCCACTTCGCCCAGACGAGGCATTCAACATGCTGAAGTCCATGTTCGTTCTTCCTGAAGAGGCTGCTGCAAAGGCTTCTGCAAAGGGCGGCGTTGCGGTCAAGGGCAAGGCAAAGGCAATTCCTGTCAACATCGATTTCAAGGTTGGCGAGAGCATCATGATCAAGGACGGATCATTCGCTGGTCTTCCTGGCACCATCTCAGAGATCAAGCCAGAAAGCGGCAAGCTGACTGTTCTTGTTTCACTGTTCGAGCGCGAGACCCCTGTGGAGCTTGGCTTCGAGCAGGTTGGCGCACTCAACTAACCACAAAACAGTTTTCAAAAGTTTCCAAACAAACAAAAGGAAAAATCAAATGGCACCGAGCAAAAAGATCACCGGAATGATCAAGCTGCAGATCCAGGCAGGCGCTGCTAACCCAGCTCCACCTATTGGTCCAGCTCTTGGTCAGCACGGTGTGAACATCATGGAGTTCTGCACCGCGTACAACAACGCAACTGCAGACCAGAAGGGCAACGTAATCCCAGTAGAAATTACTGTTTACGAAGACCGTTCATTCACATTCGTTCTAAAGACTCCACCAGCAGCCGAGCTAATCAAGAAGGCAGCTGGCGTAGCAAAGGGTTCATCAACACCTCACACCGTGAAGGTTGCAACCCTGTCGAAGGACGCGCTTTACAAGATTGCCGAGCAGAAGATGTCTGACCTGAACGCCAACGATGTTGACGCAGCAGCAAAGATCATCGCGGGTACCGCACGCTCAATGGGAATCACAACCGAGGCTTAATAAACCTCATCCACTAAGTCGTGGGAGTACCGTGCGCGGTACGTTGACCACAACTGTGACCAATTAGAAAAGGAACAACAGCATGGCAAAGCGCTCAAAGGCTTATGTAGCGGCCGCCGCTCTCATTGAAGAAGGCAAGCTATACACTCCAGCTGAAGCAGTTGCGATTATTCGCGAGACTGGTTCAAAGAAGTTCGACTCAACCATCGAGGCTGCATTCAAGCTCGGTGTTGACCCTCGCAAGGCAGATCAGATGATCCGTGGAACTGTTTCACTTCCACACGGAACTGGTAAGACTGCACGCGTTATCGTTTTCGCAACCGGTGCTGCAGCAGATGCAGCTAAGGCTGCGGGCGCTGACGAAGTTGGTGGAGACGAACTTATCGAAAAGGTAGCCGCAGGTTGGACAGACTTCGACTCTGCAGTATCGACTCCTGAACTTATGGGTAAGGTCGGTCGTCTAGGTAAGGTACTTGGTCCTCGTAACCTAATGCCAAACCCAAAGACCGGTACCGTGACTCCAGATGTAGCGAAGGCTGTAAACGACATCAAGGGCGGACGTATTGAGTTCCGCATTGACAAGCAGTCAAACCTTCACTTCATCATTGGTAAGGCATCGTTCACCAAGGAGCAGTTGGGTGACAACCTAGCTACTGCTATGGACGAGATCCTACGTTTGAAGCCATCGTCTTCAAAGGGTCGCTACCTAATCAAGGCTGCACTTTCAACCACATTCGGTCCTGGCATCTTGCTAGACACCAACGTGACCAAGGTTGAGTTCTAAAACCTAAACCTTAACTTCCGATGAAGGGATCAGGTCGAAAGACCTGGTCCCTTTGTCATCGGTGTGAATCTAACTAGGCTAAAAGCCGAACTAACCGAAAGGCGGGATATTGCCTCAGCACGCATTTGGCGCAGCCACACTTCTTGATACGAAAGACCCAATGGGTTTGCGCACGAGCGCACCCCTGCTAGACGCGTGGATCCGCGATATGGAGACAGATAGATCTCCTTTTCAGATTCCTGGACACAAGGGCCGCACCGACCTCACCGGTGCAATCGTTGATGGTGACATTCCAGTTCTTCCTGGTAACCACACCCACAGAATTTCTCCCTCGCTCATTCTTGAAGCAGAGGCAATCGCCGCCAAGCTTTGGGGCGCAGAACTTTGCCGTTTTGGCGTCAACGGCTCATCAGGCTCTAATCACGCTGCGGTAATGGCCGTCGCTTCACCCGGCGACAAGGTGATCGTTTCCCGCACGCTACACAAGTCAGTTTTAGTTGGCATGGTTTACGCGGGAGTCGTTCCGGTTTGGATTCGCCCGGAGATTAATCCGGCGACCGGCTTGCCTGAATACCTTCCGTCTTCTCGACTTGCAGAAACAATTGCTGCGCACCCCGATGCAAAAGCAGTTTTGATTGGTGAACCTTCTTACGTCGGCACAATGTCGAACATTCCACGCCTTTCAAAGGTTTGTCATGACGCTGGCATTCCGCTAATTGTTGATGCTGCTTGGGCGGCACACTACGGCTTCCACCCGGAGTTGCCGAACCACCCAATCGCCGAAGGCGCAGACATCGTGGTGACCTCTGCACACAAGACACTTCCTTCTTATTCGCAGGCATCTTTTGTTTTGGTACGCGATGAATATGTAGATCTTGCTCGATTCAACAAGATGTTTGATTCAACACAGACAACATCCATGTCTGGCCGAATTCTTGCTTCGATTGATGCCGCTCGAGCACTGCTTGAGCGCCACGGTGAGGAACTGATTGGCCCGGTTATTGAAGCCACGGAGCGCGGTCGTACTGCACTGGTTGCCGCTGGCATTGAGGTAATTGATGGCGAATACATTGACCCGCTGAAGCTTGTGATTTTGCTGAGCAGTTGCGGCGCCGACGGAAACAAGATTGAGGCAGATCTACTGGCCGCGAATATCGATGTTGAAATGGCAAACCGCGACCTAATCATTCCAATGATTACTTTTGCTGATACCCCGGACCGCATCAACGACCTGGTCAAGAAGATCATTGCTTCTGTTCAAGCGCACCGTGGTGAGCCGCGTCCGATTGAGATTCTGCCGGCGTTCTCAATTGAGCCCGAGGTAGTGGTAACTCCTCGCGATGCTTTCTTTAGCGACTACGAAGTTGTTGCCGCAGAAGATGCCGTTGGCCGTGTTTCAGCCGAAATGATTTGCCCATACCCACCGGGTGTGCCAGTGCTTTCGCCGGGGGAGCGAATCACCGAGGCAGCACTCAGTGCGCTGTTCAAGGCGCGTGACATGGGAGTGCGAATCGCTTTCGTTGCCGACCCAACTTTGCAAACCCTAAAAGTACTGCCTAGGGAATGAGCCACATGGAGTCACAAATAAATTCAACTGCCGCCGAAAAGACGGCGAGTGAAAACATGCCTGGCTGGCAAAAGCGCGTAGCCATCTTCATGACTGGCCAGACCATTTCCATGTTTGGTTCGTTCCTGGTGCAGTACGCGATTCTTTGGCACCTGACTCTCAGCACAAAGTCTGGCGTTGTGCTGGCGCTTGCTGTTGTCTTTGGTTTTGTTCCGCAGGCAATTGTTTCGATCTTTGCCGGAGTTTGGGCTGACCGGGTAAATCGCAGATTGATGATTATTGCCTCGGACTCAGCTATTGCACTTTCTACTCTTGGTCTTGCACTGCTTATGCTTTCAGGGGTAGATGATCTTTGGCTGATCTTCTTGGTGATGGCCGTGCGTTCAATTGGTGCCGGTGTGCAGATGCCAGCGGTGTCAGCGATGATTCCTCAAATTGTGCCAAGCGATAAGTTGATGCGCATCAACGGCATTAACTCCACCATCCAATCGGCAATGGGTTTGGTTGCCCCGGTCGTTGCGGCAGCGGTTTACGCAAACTTCTCTATTGTTGCGATCTTCTTTGTGGATGTTTTCACCGCGATTATCGGTGTTGGTATGTTGGCGCTAATCAAGGTGCCTTCGCTTGAGCGTGTGAACTCAAGTGAAAAGCCTTCGTACTTCGCCGACCTAAAGGACGGCTTGAATTACATCTTTACTCACGATCTAGTTCGCTGGGTGATGGTGGTTTTTGCCGTTGTGTTCTTGCTTGCTGTGGCTCCGTCAAACCTTTCGCCATTATTCATTGCGCGAAACTTTGGCACCGAGGTCTGGAAGTTAACCGTTGCTGAAGTGACATTCAGCATTGGAATGGCCGTTGGTGGTGCGCTCTTGGCGCTGCTGGCCAACAAGGTCAACCGCATTGCCATGATCATTGGCGTATCGATTTTCTTTGGTTTGCTAACCATTGGCATGGGGCTAAGCACCAACCTGATTGTGTTCTGCATTTTGTTCTTCGTGATTGGTGTAGCTGTTCCTTCGTTCTACACCTCGGCCATGACCATGCTGCAAGAAACCGTGGAACCGGAGCGTCAGGGTCGCGTATTTGGTTTCGTTGGAATTGTGATTGCGCTTGCTATGCCGGTAGGTATGGCCGTACTTGGGCCTCTTGCTGATGTGATGCCTATCGAGACTCTGTTCATCATCAGTGGTATCGCTATGGTTATCGCGGCTTCAGCTGCCGTGCTGCTACCTGCGGGTCGTCGGGCAATTGCTGCGGCTCACGCAGGTGTTGGAAATGCCTCGGCTACGCCTTCAGCCGCTGATGGCGAAGACCCTAGCGCCTAGCAAACTCCAGCAACCCAGCCAAACGGCTAATCGCTTTCACGTCTTCAACATTGTTGAAGCGCGTGCGAATTAGATCTGGGCTAAACACCAGATAACTGTTTGTTTTCGCCCGAGAAAGTGCGACGTTCATTCGGTTTCGATCTAGCAAGAACTCCAAGCCGCGCGGAGCATCATCTGAGGTTGAGGCAGCCAGAGAAATAATCACGATGTGTGCCTCACGACCCTGGAACTTATCTACGGTGCCAACTTGTACCTGAGTAAGTCCGGCAGAGTCGAGTGCCGTGCGAATTGCATCCACCTGCGCGTTGTAAGGGGCGACAATCAAAACTTCTTCTTGCCCTACTAACGCAAGGTGTGACTGAGCCAGTGCAAGAACGGCATCGACTTCTTCAGGAGAATACGAGGAGTTGCCAATGTGCCGCACCGGGTGCAGTTCGAAACCTGGGGTGAGTCCTGAGACTTGCTGAGACGCTGCATCTGGGTGCGAGTGCAAACGATTTTGGTAAGACAACCATGAAACCGGTGCGTTGACGCTTGGGTGCATGCGGCGAGTGACCTCTACAAAATAGCCATGCTGGTCATCAAGGATTTGTTGCTCTCCCATGTAGTGGCCAAGGGCAGAGTTATCGACACCGCCCGGATGAACAGCCTGCACCACCTGGGTTAGTTGCATAGGATCGCCGAGCAAAACCATGTTGATTGAACCGCCGCCAACGGCGATGGCATCAACCAATGAGAACTGTGCCGCCTCATCAATAAAGATGTAATCGAATTCCTCTTGCAAAATGTAGCTACTGCAGAAAGTCCATGCGGTGCCACCAATAACGTAGCCACCGGTTTGCTTGGCTCGCCAATTCTTCATCACCGAATAACTAGACGGGGTGGTCCACTCGCGAGCAGTCTTGTCTTCCTTCTTTGGTTGCTTGGCAATCGCATTGCCAGAGACTCCGGAATCAAGGCAGCCAGCCAACAGGTTCTCTACCGCTGAATGTGAGTTGGCAACCACGGCAATCTTTTTTCCTTGTTCGACAAGGTGGGCAATGGTTCGGGAACCCAAATAGGTTTTGCCAGAACCCGGCGGTCCCTGAATGGCCAAGACTGTGCGGTGCATGCGCTCTACCGCATTTATTACAGCCGGAAGATAATCGTCACCTGAAACAGGCAGCAACGAACCATCATCAATAAGTGCAGGAGGCCTACGCATTAATAGGTCCAAGGTGGCATTGCCGGTTGGCGCCTCAAACATAGGGGAGACCCACTCGTTGGCTAAACCAAGCGAGTTCTCGCGAACCGCATCTTGTTTGCCACCGGCACGGATAAAGAGATCTTCAAAAATGGCGTTTGGCTCAAAATTTGCATTTGCAATTGTTGTGATTCGCTTGAATGAGATTCGATTGCCGTCAATAGCAACGAGGGTTCCTTTATCGAGTTCGTTTTGGTTCGCGCCATAGCTGAAGCGCACATAAATTGCACTGCCCGGTTTCAACATGAGTGTTTGACCCGGATCAAGAACGTAGGTGTAATCCAGAGTGATCTTGACCGTTGGGTTTAGGTGCATGCCATCAAAGCCACTTGCCTCGCGAACACAACCGGTAACGACAAGCGCCTTACGATCTGCATGAAGGGTTTCGTCTACTGCTTCGCGGCGGAGGTAGCGCTCACGAAAAGTGATCACTTCTTCACGCTTGTAGTAGAGCACCGAGTGCATGAGCGCCTGCCAGATTTTGGCGCGATAATCGGCATCGGTGTTTTCACCCCAACGCCAATCAGCAACGGCCTTAGCCATATGATCTGTTGCGCGCTGTAGCTCAGCTAGTTCGCGCTCGGCTTTGTTGGTTGCGCTGTCTTCGTCTTCTGGGTCAGCGGCCCACTCAGCTTTTTTTCTATCGACCGCCTGGCGAAACTCTGCGAACTTTGCGTGCGCGCCAGGCATTGAGGAAAGCCACTCGTAAAGCGCAAGGGTTGAGACGCAATCGTCTTCGTTGTAATCGGCAATTGTCTGGAGCACTCGCTTGGCCTCAGCCGGATCTTGCTGAGTCAGTTGGCGATAGTAGTCGTATTCTTCAATGCTTGAGCCCGCATCAACCACTGTGCTCTTGCGGCCAAACTCGTAAAACGCTTCAAGCTTCTTGATTGAGTAGCTTGGCTGGCTGACCATGATTGAGCCCTTGACCACTTTATAAAGGTCAATCATTTTGCCCTCGGTGATTAGCCAGTCAACCTCTGCCTCCATCACACCGTGACGAGTAGCCAGTTTGTTGAGAGCCGTCACTTCGTAGGGTGCGTAGTGATAAACGTGCGCGGTTGGGTCTGCTTGAAGTTTGTCGTATGCAAACTTCACAAAATCAGCAAATGCAACAGCCTCTTGTTCGCGATTGTGCGCCCAGAATTCGTGAAACTTCTTATCGCGAGTGATGGCTCCAAAAAGGTATTCAAGCCCGCCCTTTTCTTCAAAGTAAGGGAAGCCCTCCATGTCGAAGAAAATGTCATTGGCAGAAGCCGGTGGCAAAACTCCGATCTCCGGGTCATCAACCACAAGAAAAGAGTGCTTGCCGGTTTCGCGGAAGCTGGTCTGTAACTTTGCCTGTTTGCGAAGCTTGTCAAAACTGCCAGGTACAAAATCGCTTGGTCGCTGCTCATCACTTGCCCCGGCAAGTGCGGTCATGGTGGTGATGCCGGCTTTTTTCAGTTTCTCAATCTGCGACTTATTTATGCCAGCAATCTGCACGAGGTGATCAACTTCTTTGCGATTGTGGTCACAAAGATCTGGATATTCACAGATTGAACAGGTGCTTTGAACTTCACAGTGCAGCGAGAGGTGCTTTAGTTCAAAATCTTTCAACTCACCCGATGCCACTTGCTCGAACGCAGCCTCTAAGTAGGAGCGAGCCTGACGCATGGCCGGAACGATTTCACCTTCTTCAAATTGTTCCAGCGTGCGAGAGCCAAGAATCAAGCCATGCAGTGCACCTAGCTGGGCGTCTGCCTTTAAGCCCAGGGCATCAAGTGCTTCAACGTACAAGGCAACCTGCAGTAAGTAGTGCGGCTTTGCGGAGCTAGCTAACTTTGCATCCCAGGCGATGTAGCCAATTGCTCCGTGCTCATTCTTGATGGCGGCGCGAGCCTTGGCCTGCTTAGCGGTTAGCTTGCCCTTTACAAATTCAAGGTCGTAATCGGCACGAACCAAGAAATCCGGGCGACCGGTGAACTCGGCTAGCCCGGAGCGGTGACGCAGAGCACCCTGATAAATAACAGGCACACCGGCGTGCATTAAAGCAACGGTTTCGGCAAAAGTGTCTTTACCCTCTGGGCGCTTGAAGTCCTCTGGGCCAAGAGAGGCGCGAAGTTCTTCCTCGATCTCGGACTCGAACTTGTCACCGTAGGCCATGGCCAGGGTTTTACCCTCTAATGCGTATGGCTCTACGAGTGACCGCACGCCAGGCATATCGAGTTCTTTTGCAATTGCCAACTTGATGCAGTGGTCGCAGGTAGCTGCGCGCATTAGGTCGCGAGTATTAAAGGCCCAAAGGCCAGCTGAATTATTTGCCGAATCTGAATCTTTTAATTTATACATGTGGATCTCTCCAAGATTT
>JBEGTF010000026.1:0-14232 GCA_041179545.1 Actinomycetota bacterium
AAGTAGCCCCATTTCGAGCGGATCTAGGCCGATGCGGCCGGCTTCAATTTCTGCGCGAATATCGCGATCTGACATAAGCATGGGTCAAGATTACCCTGCTAAAAGAAATGAGTGAGGGCAGCCAATAGGAAGCTGCCCTCACTCATCTACTGATGCGTTACTTGGCTACAGTCAATGTTTTTGAAACTGACTGACCACCGACCGACACAGTAACTTTTTTCTTACCGGCGCTGGTTGCGATCCGGTAGGTCGCCGAATCAGATACAGGCCTACGAATGTAGGTCTTGCCTGCAATCACGATCTTCACAACCTTATTCGCAGCGTTCAGAGCCTTGACGGTCACCAATCGCTTGCCGCCGGCCGCAGTTAGTGCTACCTCGGCAGAGGTCCAGTTCACTTTGGCGGTGGCGGTCAACGGCAGTTTCTCTGGGCGAATTAGGCTCACCGCAATGGCCTGGATTCCTTCAGAGGTTCCGAAGTTGTTTGACTGCACGGTTACCTGGCCATTTCCATCGGTGCGCTTGTAGCCGCGCTTTGAGTCGAAACCGTTGATGTAGTACTCAACGATCTCGCCCACAATTGGCTTTCCTTGCTCGTCGGTGAAGGTGAAGGTGGACCAGTGTGACTCGCCTGCTTTTCGAGTTACCTCTGCAGGTGCAGTAACCTTGCTCTTTTCTGACGGCTCAACAAAGTGAGCGAAAAGCATGTCAATTCCCTGAGTGGTGGCCCCGACCAGGTTGGGCTTGATGTTGGTACCTAACTCTTTACCGTTAGGCAGCCCATTCAGGTCTGCTGGCATTGCTTCACCAGTTGCGTTGGTGTTGGTCAAGACGAAGGTGACGTTTCCGTCCTTATCGGTCAACTTTGCAGGTAACACGGTCTCGCCGCCTCCTGCACAGTCGTCAGGGCCGATCAACGAGTTCTCATACAAGAAGAACGTTTTTGAACACGAGTAGTTCGCGTTTACAATCAGCTCGACCGCAGCACCAACCATCGGTTGGTTCGAAGCATCAGTCACGTGATAGGTCAATCGGAAAGTGCTTCCAACTGGAATGTACTTCAGGTACGCCTTAGTGTCAGCGTCACGGTACTGCCAAACACCATCCCACCAAGATGCATCGAACTTGGTATCGAGGAACTGCTTGTCCAATCGAATGTGAGGGTACTCTCCCTTGTTCTCTGAGACGATTCCCGAGGTACCTGAAACACCACAGTTGGTTCCATCACTGCCTGCAGCAATCGAAGTATTGATGGTTGCAGAACTGATGTGTGGCCAAAGAACGTCCACATACTGAGTACCGATTGTCGCACCTGAAACTGAGTGCACAGTAGGTTGCAATGCCGCCTTGGTCTGGCCTGCTGGTGACAAACATCCTGCAGGGTAAGGGTTTGCATTGTTAAGTGTTCTGGCAGCCTCACCACTGGTGTTGGTGTTGGTGAATGTAAATGTGACGACACCCTGTGCGTTTGACGTAGCCTCAATATAGCCCGCATCGTTTGGGTCAGATGTGGCCACGGCGGCAAACGATGATTGGCCCGCAGACCATGTCGCATTTGATCCTGAATAGCCGGTGTTCATTCTCAAACGAACAACCGCGCCATTCACTGGAGTAGTAGTTCCGTGCTCGGTTACTACATAAGAAAGCGTGGTTGAAGAACCAGCGCTGATCATCTTCATGTAGTAGTTGTTGTTTGCACACCAAGATTGGCCACCGCAATCGGTCCACTCGTAGGCGTCAACTGCGGTGTCTTTCAGGTTGGATGCGAGCCTGACGTCATAGTTGACGGTAGGCGCCAGCTGCTGTGCGCCGCCCCCGACTACTGCTGGTGTCGTTGTTCCATTGAACGACACGTCATCGAAATAGTATGCCGAAACTCTTGGCGTGGTGACCGAATTTCCTTGAGGGAACAATGTGACCAGTCGGTAAGACGCTGTGTCGGACACACTTTGGAAGGTGAAAGAAAGCGTTTGCCATCCAGGGATGACTGTTTCAGCAGCGAATGCCTCGAGCGGTCCTGCGTTGTTCGGACCTGTGTTGAACTTGAGAAGTGGGGTTTCTCCTCCGGTCTGAGAGTAAAAGTTCATCCTCACCACGTTTTGGGTGCTGGAGACCAAGCTTTGACCCGCAGGCACCTCCAAGAACGTCCATAGAGGATACTGATCACACCATGGACCTGAAGTGAAAGTAATCTTTCCAGCACGTGAAGACCCAGCCGAGCCCCCTGCTGGTGGAGAGTTTGTCACTTCAGCAGTAGTTGAGCAGACTTGGGTGGTGTCGTAGGTGTTTGTGTCACCTGACTCAAATGTCGACAGAGTTGCGGGTCTCGCTATTGACGGGGCCTGTGCTAACGCGTGGGCGGAATACGTAAAGTCGTCGAACCAGTAAACTCCGCCGGCTGTAGTCGAATCGAAATCGAAGAAGATACTTGCTTTGTCATAATTTCTGGACTCATCAAATGCAGCAGTTCCCGCCACGACCGAATTAAAATCCCAAGTCACTGTTTCCCAGGTGCTGCCTCCACTTGTCGAAACCTGCGCCTCAATAGTTTTCGTACTGTCGTTCTTATCTTCGAGTTTGAGTCGAATGTTGCCCTGTACACTCGACCAGACTTTTGCGCTCACAAACAGGCTTGAAGACGAATCTGTTGATATGAGTTCTTCCGAGCTAAGGGAGAGTATCGTGGCGCCATTCCATGTCTCGGAACCTCTCACATATTTAATGGCCTGCAAAGAATTGCTAACGCCCGCTGGCGGGTTTGTTTCAACCCCAGCTGTGCCGCTGCCAAATTTTGTGATTGTATAACTGTTCGCGGGATTCTCGTAGTCAATAACTGTTGGAGCCGCGATAGCAGGCGCAGAGGCTAGGCCAACCAGCCCACCTGCCACCAATAACGAAGAAGTGAGCAACGATGCTAACTTCTTGAATTTGAACTTCATTTTTTATTGTGATCCTTTCAAGCATTTGGCTGAAAGGTGATCGACCTGAAGCAAAGTTGCGCGCGCAGTTCGATTCACCGAAGCTCGAGGGCGCACACTCTCGGAACTTTTCTTACTTTAGAGATAAATCAACTTAAATGAAACCGATTTCACAGAAATTTACCAAACCGTGATTTTTTTAACAGAAAAGCCACAAATTAGGCTTGAAACCGTTTTCCCATCAATTTGATTTGAATATTTGTGTGACTGTCTTCTTGACGCCACCTATCAGGAATGTCCAGGTCGTAGTTCCCGGCTTAGTTCCGGTCAGAACAATCTCGACGTCCTTCTTTTTATTACTTGAGTTGTAGCCAAAAACTAGGTTGGTTTTACCGAGGCCTATGGCGGTCATCGTGTCTAGTTTGTTAGTTGGGGTAATTAGGGTCGCGTAGCCACCGTTGGTTGCCGAAACCTTGATGTCTGGCGAGTAGAGTGCGTTGGCCTGGGCATTGCGCAGGTAGCTAATTGCAAGTTTGACAACAATTTGATCTGTTTTGGCCGTACCTGCAGGATCAAGGATCAATGCAGGGTTTGTAACACCATCTTTTACTACGTTTCCAGACAAGTCTGCGATCACATCACCGCGGCTTTTCACTTGAAGATTTACAGCAGTCGATCTGATGGTCATGTCTGGCACGATTTGTGGCCAAATGTAGTCGACCGATTCATCTAGTTCGTTGGTAGTCGGGTTGATACTAAAGGGTAGGAAGGCAGCACCAGGCTCTTTGGTATCGGGGTTAACCGACTTATATTTCAAAACTTGAGCTTTTGTGTTCATGTTTTTGATGGCAAACGAAACGTAACCCTTGCTATCGGTGGATTTTTTGCTGGTGAATTTTGCCCACTTGCAGAGGCTACAGCCAGCATCGAGCACGAGGCTGACATCTTTCTTAACCAAGGGGGTACCCCAAATGTCGAAAACTCGATATTTGAGCCCAACTGTGGAACCAACAAGGTATGACTTGGCAAACACCTGAGCATATTCAGGCAACCACCCTCGCTTGAAGACGCTCCATTCATAGGTGGCCTCCCAAAGGTCACTGCCTTGACAGTCAAATTTGTAGTCGCAGGTCGCCTCTGGGCCGGTTGTGGTACCGACCAACTTTACGATGGGGCTGAATCCAGCATCTTTGAAGAGAATCAGCATAGTTCCAACGGTTTTCGACCCGTTACTCAAGTCGACTCGAATCGAATCATCGTCTTTTGCTGGTGATTTGGGGGTAATCACCAGTTCTGCAGTTCCTGACGCATCTGCAACGGCGATATTCTCGTCACCCGGGACATTGTCGGTGTAGTCGATGTCGCTATCAACTATAAATTTGACCTGCTGCCCAGCATTAGCTGCAGTTCCCACATACTGAACGGTAACGCTCTTCTGGTCAGTGCGAACCCACGCCTGGTTGTGCTGCGTCTCTGAGTCTCCAATTAGTTGTTCTTTATCATCAAATTCCCTGCGGAATCGCTCGAAAACGCCTTCTTGCTTTTTGACATGCAGATTGGCCCAACTCAAAGTGCTAACCCAACTTGCGGCATTTGCGGCACTAATTGGGGTTAGGCCAACCAGAAGTACTGCCGCCGATGACGCGAGTGCCATTAAGCGAGTGGTGTTGCGCATGTTGACTACCTTTCGGATTTCTTATTGTCGGGTGCGCACACACCCAAAATTCAGTCTCTTATTTATTAAGCGGATTCTCGAATGATTATTTCTGTGGGAAGCATTTGAATGTTTGGCTCACGGTTTTGCAAAACTGAAATCATGGTTTCAGCCGCAGCTGCACCTAGCCCAACAATGTCTTGACGAATGGTGGTCAGGCCAGGCCTGTGAGTTTGAGCAACGATGTTGTCATCAAAACCAACGACCGCGATGTCATCGGGAACAAGCCTTCCGCGCTCTTGTATCGCTGCAATTGCCCCCAAGGCCATGATGTCGTTTGCAGCGAAAATTCCATCAACTTCTGGGTTTCTGGCGAGCAAACGTAGAGTCATGGTTTTTGCAGACTCAAATGTCCAATCACAGTTTGCAATCAGATCCTCGTTTATCTCTCGACCAGCCTCGAGGTGTGCAGCGCGGTAACCTTTCAAACGATCTATGCCAGCGCTTGCCTCAACGTCTCCGGTTAGAGTCGCCACTTGCTTGCAGCCACGACTGAACAGATGCCTAGTTGCGGTTAGTGCGCCGCCGAGGTTGTCTGAATTGTGAACCTGTAGGAAAATCGCGCCGTCAACTTCGCCGCCCTCTAGGTAGTGAGCAATTGGGCCGTCGGTAGAATCCAATGGCGAAACCATCAAAAGCGAATGCAGATCGTTTGACATAAAAACCCGAGAGATACCGGCCAAAACGACCCCCCAGAAAGGGTCGCTCAAAGCCGCCGGCACGATTTGGTTTGTAGCCAAGTTTGTCAGCGGCCTGCATAACTGCGTTTGCTCTTTCAGGATGAACTCGGTCATCGCCGTTCATCACCCGCGAGACTGTAGCCTTACTAACTCCAGCCCTAGCCGCAATTTCTGCATAGGTGGAGCGAAGATTACTTGTCGAGACCACGGTCATTTACTTTAATTCACCGCCGATGCGCTTTCAAACCGATTCGCAGCGATAATGCCGGCGTAGAACTTTGCACTGTTTTTCAGAGTCCTTTTCTGAGTTTTGAAATCGACGTGAATGATTCCGAATCTCTTTGCATACCCTTCGGCCCACTCAAAGTTATCTAGGAGAGACCAAGCAAAATATGACTTCAGCGGGGCGCCTCTCGATATTGCTCTAGCAGCAGCCTCCAGATGCTGCTCGAGGTATTCGACTCTGAGTGAGTCTTTTACCTCACCGTTGGAGTCAGGCTCTTCGCCATATGCAGCCCCATTTTCGGTAATCATCAACTCGTCGATTTCTGGCCAATCAGTCCAGATTCTCATAAGAAGTTCCTCAAGGCCTTCTGGCGTGATAGGCCAACCCATGTCGGTGTACGGTTTTGGTGCCTCGCCATTTGTGCGTTGTGGGAACGGGAAAAGGCCTCCGTCTGAAATTGGTCCATCTTCTGGCCGGGGGGTTCCAATAAAAGAGTCACTGTAGTAATTGATTCCCATGAACTCTGAATCAATTTTCAATTTCGCCATGTCGCCAGGGAGGATGATTCGAGATAGTCGTTCGGCATGGAAATCAGTTAGAGCCTCAGGGTACTTGCCGTGAACAAATGCATCAATCCACCAGCGATTCAATTGCCCATCCATCAACTCAAACAGCTCGAGTAGCTCGCTGTCGTTTGGGTCGTCAACTCGATAATTCGTCATATTCAGGGTTATGCCGCTTCGAATGGATGAATTTACGGCACGCATTGCACGGGTTGCCTCAGCGTGAGCTAAAGCAGTGTGGTGCGCTGCAGCCAGGGCAGCATCTAGGTCTTGAATACCAGGAGCGTGAACCCCGTTCATATATCCAAGCCATGCCACGCACCATGGCTCGTTGATCGTGATGAAGTCTTTGGCTCTATCCCCAAAGGCGCCAACAACTTCAGCGGAGTATTCAGCAAATTCTGCAACGATTTCTCGATTTGCCCATCCTCCCTTGTCCTGAAGGGTTTGGGGCAAATCCCAGTGGTAAAGAGTTGGTACCGGCTTGATTCCGTTCTCAAGCAATTCGTCAATAAGTCGATTGTAGAAATCAAAACCTCGCTGCTCACGACGGGCATCGCCGAATGGGAAAAGACGTGGCCAGGCGATAGAAAAGCGATAACTGTCTACCCCTATGTCTTTCATGAGTGCCACGTCTTCCGGGTAGCGATGATAGTGATCGCAGGCCACGTTACCGTTTTCTGAATTCACTACCTTACCCGGGGTTGCGCAGAAGCGATCCCAAATGCTTTCACCTCTGCCATCCTCAAAGGCTGCGCCTTCGATCTGGTAACTAGAAGTAGCAACTCCCCATTTAAAATCGGCGGGAAAATTTTTCATTAGCCCTTCACCGCTCCATCCATAACTCCGCCTACTAAGCGTTTTCCGACGAAAATAAAAAGAAGCAATAGCGGTGCCGTAGCCATGAAGGCACCTCCCATGTTCAATGCATAGTCAAGTGTGTAGCTGCCCTTTAGCTGATTTATGGCTACCTGCACGGTGAAGTTCTCTGGGGTCTGCAATACCAAGAGCGGCCAAAGGAAGTCGTTCCACGACCCGAGGAAAGCGAAAAGCCCCAGAACAAATGCGCTTGGACGAATCACCGGAAAAACAATTTTGACAAAAGTGCGAAGAACTCCGGCACCATCTAGGCTGGCGGCCTCCAACAACTCGTTCGGAACTTGGGCGTCGATAATTTGACGCATCCAAAACACGCCAAAGGCCGTAATTAGAGCCGGGACAATAAGGGCGTATAAGGTGTCAATCCAGCCCAAATTTCCCATCAGAATAAACATCGGAATGATGCCTAGTTGGCTTGGAAGCATCATCGTGCCGATGATTATAAGAATCAATGATCGGCGACCCTTGAAGTTGAGTTTGGCGAACGCAAAACCAGCAATTGCCGAAAAGAAAACCTGAGCAACTGCGATCGAAGTACCGACAATTATGGTGTTGAACAATGCCAAGTTGAACGGAACTGCCGTGTAGACATCGTTCATTACCTCAAGGAATCTAGGTCCAGGAACGATTGATGGCGGTATTTTTGAAATTTCCTCTGATCCACTGGAAGCCACTACAAACATCCAGTAGAAGGGAAACAACGAGACGAAGCCCATGAAGTAAAGGACTGCGTAGCTAGCCAGCGATACCCTCTTACGGGGTCCCGCGTTCCGTCGCATTTTGAAACTCGGGAAGTTTATTGCGGTCATTTTGAATCCTCACTGGCGATTCGACGAGTCAGCAGGAAGTTGATCAAGGAGATGATCAGAACAATTACGGTAATTGCAATACCGATTGCAGCTGCGTAGCCATATTTCTGCTCAAGGAACATCTGCTCGAATAAGAAAAGTGTCAGAGTCGAAAATTGTCTCGAGTCGCCGCCGTTGAAGTTTCCACCAAGGGTTAGAGGCTCAGCAAAAACTTGAAGGCCGCCTATTGTTCCAACGATGATCACGAAAGTTATGGTGTTGCGAAGACCTGGCAGAGTGACGTAACGGAATTGTTGCCAACGGTTGGCACCATCAAGCTCTGCTGATTCGTAGAGCTCATTGGGGATTGCAAGCATTGAAGCCAAGAAAATTAGAGCGTTATAACCGACCCAGCGCCAGGTGATCATTACAGCAATGGCGATGTGCCCCGGAATTGTTTCGGCCACAAAGTCGATGTGTTCGAATCCGAGAAATCCAAGGAGGACATTGATCATTCCAAAATCTCTACCGAATAACTGACCAAAGACGATTGCAACGGCAAGGACAGAAGTGATGTTTGGAATTAGGAGCATTGTTCGCCAGAAAATCGGCGCACGTAGCTTCGGGTTTCTCAAAATACTCGCTAAGAAAATAGCTAGCACCATTTGCGGAAAAGTCGAGAAGAACCAGATGCTGAATGTGTTTCCAGTCGCTTGCCAGAATCGTCCGTCAGATAGAAGGTAAGAAAAATTATCGAAACCGATGAAAATTGCGTCGCCAAGTGGATCCCAGTTGAAGAAGGCGATATAGGTCGAGAAAATTACTGGAGCTAGGCCGAAAATCAAGAACATCACGAAGAACGGCGAAATGAACAGATAAGCCCATTTCGACTCGTGCTTTTTAAGTTCGCCAGGCTGGGCAGCTTGCTTCACCGGCTTGCTGCGCCATGGGTTTGGCGATTTCTTCGTTTTTGACGACATGACCTAGCTTCCTCGACGTTGCCTAGCCGACGGTCTTCTTGATTTCAGCAAGTGCCTGTTGCCAAGCAGCGGCCGCTGTCTGCTTCTTCAGAGCTATTCGCGAAAGAGCCTGACCAAAGATGTTATCGATCTGGCGCTGTTTGCGACCTTCAAAAATTGGCTTCAGGGCAAGTGCACCTTTGGTGTAGATCGCACCTACAGGAGCATTGCTGAAGAAAGGATCTTTGTAATTCTTCACTGCGTCATCGTCGTAAAGACTCTTTGTAGATGGGAATAGACCATAGTCTTTGAAGACTTTCAGCTGCATTTCTGGTGACAAATACCACTTGATAAAAGCCATAGCTTCTTTAGGGTTCTTGGCTGAGGCAGGAATCGTCAATTGGCTTCCACCGATGTTTCCTCCGCCTCCAGGCAGAGACGCGATGTTCCACTTGCCTTTGGTTTGTGGTGCCTGTTGCTTGATGTAGTCCATCATCCAAGCCGGAGCAATAATGGTGGCAAAAGTACCTTTGTTCATTCCGACGTTCCAGTCGGAGGTGAACTGGGAAATGTTGCTTCCGATTCCAGAAGCAAGAGCTTTCGATGAGACGTCAAAAGCAGTTTTCACCTGTTTGTTGCTCGAGTAGATCAGCTTTCCGCCTCGGTCGTAGTACTTTTCAGTGCCCTGGTTCAAAACCGCAGCAAAAATCGTGCCCGAGCTGTCCAAAAATGCTTTTTTAGTCTTTGACTTGTACTTTTGGCCTGTTGCGATGTACTTGTCCCATGTTGGCCAGAGAGCCGAAACTTTTTCGGGATCTGTCGGCATACCAGCTGCCTTGAAGAGATCGGTACGGTAAGCAATCGCTGCACCTCCAACGTCGGTTGGAATACCAATTACTGCACCGTTCTCTGCAACGCCCTGATCCCAGCGCCAGTCCAAGTAATCCTTTTCCATGGCAGAAGCGCCCAAGGTTTTCAAGTCAGTGAAATATTTCGGATATGAGCGGAAGTAACCCGAGTATGACACTTCGATTGCTGCGATGTCAGGAGTATTTTTCGCCAACATTGCCGTGGTTAACGAGTTGTGGTGGGGATCTAGCTCTGATTTCTTGGTGACGATGTCAATATCAGGGTTCAGCTTTTCATAAGCTGCCTCTAGCTCCGGGCGAATTACATTTCCGAAAGACCATATTGTGACAACAGTCTTAGGAGCAGCTTGAGCGGGGGCTACCAGCCCGAAGGCCAATGCCGTTGCGCCAATTACGCTGGTGAACCGAACAGTCTTGGTTAGTCGAAGCAAAGCGATCTCCTCATTTTGGCCTAGTGCTGAGGCGGTTGTGTGCGCAACCGCCTCAGCAACAAGTAACCTTTGTCATCCAGGTTTACCGCGTGGTCTATTTCAAAATTTGTGAAACCGATTTCGCGATGACGCAATTAGAGCATTCCAAATTGATGATTTGCAAATGGAATAATGCGTGAAACCGATTTCGTTATTCAAGCGTTACGAATTTCACAAGGATAGTTAAGTTTGAAGTATGGTGCTGGCCTAGGCCAACTGTTAGGTTATTGTGAAACCGGTTTTGTGTGCGCTTGGCCGAGTGAATAAGTTTATGTCTCAAGTGAAAGCGTGCCCTAATGCGACAAAGAAGACTAGCCTCAGCCGCTGTTTCCGTTGCCTTGGTCGCTGGTTTAGGAATTCAAATGCCATCTGCAAACGCAGCGGGGGTCACCAAGAAGTTGCTGTGGTCTCAAGAGTTCAACTCAAAGGCGGGAAGCTCAGTTGCCAGCTCGAACTGGAACTTTGACATCGGAGACGGGACCGAGGCGGGGATTCCTGGCTGGGGAAACTCTGAGCGCGAGTACTACATTTCCGGTGCGGTTAAGCAAGACGGAAAAGGTTCCCTCGTGATCACGGCAACAAAAATGCCGGTTGACCCAAGCGGAGCGCCGACAAAGGCCAACCCTTATTCCTGCTACTACGGCACAGCCTGCGAATGGACAAGCGGAAAAATCACCACCCTTGGCAAGGTCTCATTTCAATACGGTCGAGTTGAGGCACGAATTAAGATGCCCAAGGGAATTGGAATGTGGCCGGCATTTTGGATGTTGGGAACGGACATCAAAACTAACCCTTGGCCCGCCTGCGGTGAAATCGACATCGTTGAAGCAAAAGGAGTTAGCCCGAAAATGACCTACGGCACAGTTCACGGGCCAGGTTATTCGGGTGGCGATGGCATCGGTGGCCATGTCGCCATGAAGACTTTCAACTACAGCGGATTCAACACATATGCGATCGAATGGAAGCCGGATCAAATCAAGTGGTTGCTGAATGACAAGGTCTACTTCACGCTGAATAAGTCTGACGTTGGGTCAAACGAATGGGTATTCAACAAACAGTTTTACCTAGTGCTGAACCTCGCGGTAGGCGGACAATTCACGGGCGACATCGACCCCGATCTCAAAAAGGGCACCCTCAGCGTCGACTGGATTCGCTATTACTCAATAAACGGAATCGGAAAGGTAACTAGAAACTGATGAAACTTCGAATGATCGCGGCTTCAGCGATTGTGGCCCTATCGGTTGTCAGTTTCACGACTCCTGTAGCTGCAGCACCAATTAAGAAAAAATTGCTTTGGTCTCAAGAGTTCAATGATGCAGCAGGTACTGCACCCAGTTCAAAGTATTTCAATTACGACCTTGGGGGCGGAGGTTGGGGCAACAAGGAACTTCAGTGGTACTCGGAAGATGCCGTGCAGACTAATGGCAAAGGCCAACTTGAAATTTCTGCTACCAAGATTCCGCCTGTAGCCGATGACGAACTTCCGTTTAACTGCTTTGGGGATTGCCAATATTTCAGCGGCCGAATCAAGACACAGGGCAAGGTGAGGTTCAAGTACGGGCGAATTGAGGCCCGCATCAAGCTACCGTCAGGTGAAGGCGTATGGCCTGCATTTTGGCTATTGGGCAGCAACATCGTAGCGAAATCTTGGCCAGCCTGTGGCGAAATTGACGTAATTGAACTTCGCGGTCGCGAACCAAACAGAGCAATTGCATCTGCTCATGGACCAGGATATTCGGGGGCTGCGAGCAAATCGGGCGTTCGCTCATTGCCGGTTTCACTATCTGACGACTACCACGTTTATTCAATCGACTGGACTGCGAACAAAATTAGTTGGTATCTAGACGGAAAGCTCTATCACACGCTAACCAATAAGAGCGTAAAAGCTGGCTCATACGTATTCAACCAAGATTTCTTCATAATTTTGAACCTAGCCATGGGTGGTGACTTCGATGGGGGCCGTCTAGATAGTTCAATAGAAAAAGCGACCATGGCTGTCGATTACATCCGGTATTACTCACTGAACGGCGTCGGCAAGGTTACCTATAAGTGACCAAACTTCGACTAGTTCCGATTGCACTGACGATAGTCGCTTTGGCAGGTTTAGTTGCTTCAAGCAACGCTTGGGCAGCAACTAAGGCGACAACCGGTCACGCATGCACGATAGTTGGCACCAACAAGGCTGAGATTTTGCGGGGCACCTCAAAATCAGACGTGATATGCGGCCTCGCCGGCAACGACATAATCTACGGCTTAGGTGGAAATGATGTTTTAGACGGTGGCTCTGGAAATGACAAGTTATTTGGCGGTAGCGGAAACGACTCGATTCACGGCGGAACCGGCAACGACCAAATTGACGGTGGCACCGGTTCAAATAAGTGCGTCAGAGATAGTGGCGAGAAATTCACAAAAACATGCCGCTATGTCTCCTCCCTTCCTAAAATAACTCCATCCCGTCCAACTTCAGCACCTAATGCAACCAGTCAAGCCAGCCCCACCCCGACCGCGCCTCCGACTATTGACCCAACTCCAACACCAACGCCGGTTAGCCCCGGAGGCGGAAGTGCTGGCGGCGGTTCATCTTCCCCTTCGACATCACCTGAGCCAAGTTCTAGCCCGACCCAGACACCGTCGCCTTCACCAACTGCCACGACAGCACCAACTCCCACCAGTTCTGGGCTTACGCTGGACTTTGAATCAGCATCTAACTCGCAGTTGGTTGCATTCAGTGGTGACACTGCAAGCATCGAGTCCCATCCTGCCGGTGGTGTTTCTGGCTCAACCAAAGCAGTCAAGGTAGTCCGTGGTAATCAAGTAGCCTCAGGTACTGTCTTCTACACTGCTCCATTGGGTTCAACTTTGATTTCCCCGTCAAACAAAAATGTGACCGCACAGGTTTACTCAGCCCGGGCCGGTGCACCGATCCTGATGAAATTGGAAGATGCCTCAGATGCATCCAGGTCGATTGAGACCATTTCGGTTGCCAGCGCGGCCGGATGGCAAAACCTGACATTCAATTTCAACAATCTCCAGTCCGGTACTCCTGCTTTCAACTCAAACGTGGGCTATCGCAAAGCTGTAATTTTCTTTGATTTCGGCTCCACTTCGTCTGGTGGTGTTTACTATCTGGATCAGGTTTTGTTTGAAGCTGCTGCGGTTTTAACGCCAGCCCCACAACCAACATTCACAATAGGTTCGTTGTTGTGGTCAGACGAATTCAATGCGACTGGAGCAGTTGATCAAACTAAGTGGACGGCTCGTAACTGCGGACACTCTGCTGCCAATGGCGGTGGGGCCTGCCACAATAACGAGCAGCAAATATACACACCTGATGCAATTACCCAAGATGGAAGTAGCGCAGTAATTTCCACACAGCGGTTAGCTACGCCACAGAGCTCAGGCTGTCTTGCTTGGAGTGGTCAATGCTCTTACACGAGTGGTCGATTTGATACACAGGGCAAGGTTTCGTTCAAGTATGGGGTGATTGAAGCTCGCATTCAAAACCCTCTAGGCGGTGCAAACTGGCCAGCCTTTTGGTTGCTGGGCACTGACATAACTTCAGTTGGCTGGCCCGCTTCTGGTGAGATAGATGTAATGGAGGGTAAATCTCGTTCTTTAGTGGCCGGGGCAATCCATTGGTCTAACGGAGGGGCAGATGCTTACGATGACGCAGACTATTCGAGTAGTGATTTCACCAACGAATTCCACAATTATCAGCTCTACTGGCTAGAGAACTACATCGCAATTTATGTTGACGGAGTGAAGATTCTCGAAGAAACACCGCAAACGCTTGGGCAGTCCGGAGCCTGGGCTTTCAACCATCCGTTCTTTGTGATTCTAAACAATGCTGTGGGTGCGTTTGGCGGCACCTACGATGGCTGGTCTACTTCTCAGATGAAAATTGATTACGTTCGTCACTACCAGTTGAACGGAGTTGGCGAGGTGTTCGCAAACTAGTGGTCTAGGCCGGCCCGATGGTAGATAGCCTTGAGCCATTTTGGAGCCCACCAGTTTGCCTCACCAAATAGACGCATTAGGGCTGGCACCAGTAAGGCGCGCACCACGGTCGCATCGAGCAAAATAGCGAAGGCAATTCCGAGGCCCATCATTTTCATAATGGTGACGCCGCTGGTGATAAAGAAGAAGAAACTAAGCGCCAGCACCAGT
>JBEGTF010000027.1:0-10338 GCA_041179545.1 Actinomycetota bacterium
ATGGGTGGTGTGAACTTCATCACAACAATCCTCACAATGCGTGCACCTGGTATGACCATGTTCCGTTTGCCAATCTTCACTTGGAACACCTTGGTCACCTCAATCTTGGTAATCATGTGTTTCCCTCCTCTAGCAGCAGCGCTGTTCGCACTGGGTGCCGATCGTCGCTTCGAAGCTCACATCTTCGACCCAGCAAACGGTGGACCAATGCTTTGGCAGCACCTGTTCTGGTTCTTTGGTCACCCTGAGGTTTACATCCTGGCGTTGCCGTTCTTCGGAATCGTTTCGGAAATCTTCCCAGTGTTTAGCCGTAAACCAATTTTTGGCTACAAGACTCTGGTCTATGCAACTATCGCAATTGCTGCGTTGTCGATGACCGTGTGGGCACACCACATGTATGTCACCGGTTCAGTGCTGCTACCGTTCTTCGCTTTCACCACAATGTTGATTGCGATTCCAACGGGTGTGAAGGTATTTAACTGGATCGGAACACTTTGGAAGGGCTCGGTAACTTTCGAAACACCGATGCTTTACTCACTTGGTTTCTTGACCACTTTCATCTTCGGCGGTCTTACCGGCGTAATTCTTGCTTCTCCAGCTTTGGACTTCCACCTGTCTGACAGCTACTTCGTGGTAGCACACTTCCACTATGTAGTTTTTGGAACCGTTGTGTTCGCAATGTTCGCCGGCATCTACTTCTGGTATCCAAAGATGACCGGAAAGATGTTGAACGAGCGTCTCGGAAAAATTCAGTTCTGGTTGCTGTTCGTTGGTTTCCACGCAACATTCTTGATCCAGCACTGGCTAGGTGTTATTGGTATGCCACGTCGCTACGCAACCTACCTACCTGAGGATGGCTTCACCTGGATGAACCAGGTTTCAACCGTCGGTTCAGCTTTGCTTGCGCTTTCGATGATTCCGTTCTTGTGGAACATTTACATCACCGCTCGCAAGGGCGAGAAAACCACTCTCAATGACCCATGGGGTTACGGGCGCTCACTTGAGTGGGCTACCGGCACTCCGTTCCCACGTCACAACTTCACCTCGATTCCACGTGTGCGTTCTGAGTCACCAGCTTTTGACTTAAACCACCCTGAGCTTGCGGCACCTGAAGCAAAGTCTTCAGCTAAGAAGGGCTAAGCAACAAAATGAAGTTCAACGGAAATCTCTTTTACTTCCTAACCGCGTTTTACTTCGTGGATGCAGCTGGCTATGCAGTTTGGTGGTACAACACCAACGGTGGCTACGAGCCAATCGGAACAGCTGCAATTGCCATGCTCGGCTTCATGTCGCTGTTTCTTGCCTTCTATATCAAAAACACCGATAAGCGACAGGGCACAGTTCCCGAGGATCGTCTTGATGCAAACATCGAAGACGGCGAATCAGAAATTGGTTACTTTGCCCCATGGAGTTGGTGGCCACTATTCCTTGGTCTGTTTGCCTCAATCTGCTTCGCAGCTTTGGCTGTGGGCTGGTGGTTGTTCTTCATCGGTTTCCCATTGGTGCTAGTAGCACTTATTGGATTCGTATTCGAAAGAAGCCGCGGACTCAACGCACACTAATAATCAAAGAACTTAATCAAAAATACCCGTCGGTAATCGGCGGGTATTTTTTTAGTTTTTTATGGGGGAGGGTAGATTTCCGTCACCCCAGGTTCCGTTAATCTCTGCAATTTCTACGCGGTAGCCGTCGTACCATTCTGCGTATCTGGCTTTGGCTTGCTTGTGCACTTCATCGCGTGAAAATTCCGCCAGTGATTCTTTGGAGTCAAAATAGTAGATCACGCGAATCTGTGACCCATCAGGGGACAGCCATTTTTCTTTGCCCTTGAAGCCAGCATTGGCTTCTGCCCGGCGCATAATTTCGTCATCGAGTTCTTTGAAATCACCATCGGTGTTGTTTAGTTTAAAAACAAAGGTCGCGGTTAGCATCTATTGTTTCCCTGTCTCGCTTTGATTCAAGTTCTGATCGGCCCAATACATCGTGTAGGTCAACGCCAGGGACTTGTAGGCAATTCGATTGGGCACCCAGAACTGGCAGACAAATTCATAATGCTTACCAATCCAATGTTGCACTTCAGCTGATTCAATCCCATGCCCACCGGTCATCAAGGCAGCAATATTCTTTGCGATGTGGTCATGGCCCGCAGAGTATTCATTGAATTTGACTTCACTCACGCCTGCGTGAAGCGAACTGTAGTTAGAGGTGTTAGTCGAGGAGAATGGATCCATCACGCAAGCCTACCCAAAGGAAAAGGGGCCAGGCGCTTGGCCTGACCCCTGATCTTTAGAACTTTATGCCTCTACAGCCTTGGTCTCTTTGGCTTCAACTTCAGCGTGGTCACCGTGGTGGTGAGCTGCATCAATCTCTGTCTGAGTTACTGGGGCAATACGGTCTTCGAAGTAGAAGCGAGATAGACCGGCACGAAGGCGAGCACGAACTGTGATCTTTCCCTGAGCGTTTGGTCTAGCAAGTGTCGGCTGGTAGTCCTTGAAGTCAACTAGCTTCCACTGCTCGTAAGCATCTAGAGGTTCGTGGACTTCAATGTACTCACCATGTGGGAGGCGAACAATTCGACCTGATTCGCGACCGTGCAGAGCGATTTCCCGGTCTTTGCGCTGAAGCGATAGACAAGTTCGTTTCGCAATGATGTAGGCCGCAATCGGACCAACAATCAAAAGAATCTGCATCGAGGTCAAGACCTGGTTTAACGACAACTTGAAGTTGGTTGCAATCAAGTCGGTAGCAGCGCCTGCCCAAAGGACAGCATAGAAAGTAACACCTGCAGCGCCGATACCGGTACGAGTTGGTGCGTTTCGAGGACGGTCAAGAACGTGGTGTTCACGCTTGTCTCCGGTGACCCAAGCTTCGATGAATGGGTACGCAGCAACAACAACCAAGAATCCAACACCAACAAGCATCGGAAGCAGGATGTTCCAAGACCAGGTGTTTCCACCAACTACAAATTCAAGCCCGGTAGGTGCAAGACGAAGTGCACCATCAAGCCAACCGATGTACCAGTCAGGCTGAGTACCAGCCGAGACAGGGGACGGGTCGTAGCCGCCGTAGTTCCATACTGGGTTGATGGTGAATGTTGCGGCAATCAACATGATTACACCGAACACGATGAAGAAGAAGCCACCAGCCTTGGCAACGTAAACAGGCATCAATGGGTAACCAACTACGTTGGTGTCCTTGCGGCCTGGGCCTGAGTAGTGGGTGTGCTTGTGGATTACCACCATGAACAAGTGGATGACAATGAACACAAGGATCAACGCGGGCACTAGCAAGATGTGCAAGCCGTAAAGGCGAGCCACGATTGTCTCACCAGGGAATTCACCACCGAAAAGAAGTGAAGAGGTGTACGCACCGATAACCGGTAGACCCTTGATCATTCCGTCGATAATGCGAAGACCGTTTCCTGAAAGAAGGTCGTCAGGCAGTGAGTAACCGGTGAAACCACCAGCCATACCCAAAACAAAAAGAACGAAACCAACTACCCAGTTAATTTCACGTGGCTTGCGGAAAGCTCCGGTGAAGAACACGCGCAGCATGTGAAGACCTGCGGCAGCAACGAACAACAGCGCTGACCAGTGGTGTACCTGACGCATCAAAAGACCACCGCGAACTTCGAACGAGATGTCCAAAGTTGATGCGTAAGCCAAAGACATCTCGGCACCCTTTAGCGGACCGTAGACACCTTCGTAGATGACCGGCTCCATCGCAGGCTGGAAGAAGAAGGTCAGGAAGGTTCCTGAAAGAAGAAGAACGAGGAAGCTGTAGAGGGCAACCTCACCAAGCATGAATGACCAGTGGTCAGGGAAGACCTTGCGACCAAACTCTTTAAGAATGCCGGCAACGCCAACACGCTCGTCTAGGTAGTTCGCAGTTCCGGCTAGAAAGCCACCCTTTTTTTGTGGCGCAACTGTAGTACTCATTTTTAACGCTCCCAGAAGCTAGGGCCAACAGGCTCATTGAAATCGCTCTGCGCAATCAAGTAACCCTCTGCATCAACTGCAATTGGCAGCTGAGGAAGTGGGCGAGAGGCAGGGCCAAAAATTACCTTGCAAGCATCGGTCACATCGAATGTTGACTGGTGGCAAGGGCACAGCAAGTGGTGTGTCTGCTGCTCGTAGAGAGCAACCGGGCAACCCACGTGAGTACAAATCTTTGAGTACGCAACGATGCCGTCATAAGACCAGCTCTTGCGCTCATCAGATTCTTTTAGATCCGCTGGGTCTAGACGAACTAGTAACACAGCAGCCTTCGCTTTTTCCTCGAGCTTGTGGTGCTCAAGGTCGGCAAGTCCTTCAGGGATTACGTGGAACACGGAACCAATGGTCACATCCGACGCCTTAATTGGCGTGCCAGTTGGGTCAGTGGCTAGGCGAGTGCCTTTCTTCCACATGGTGTGACGAAGAGTGTTTCCTGGGTTTGGTCCTAGGTCACCAAAGATCATGATCGCAGGCAGTGGGAACAGTGCAAGTGCACTGTATAGCGAGCGACGAATAAGTTTGCGACGAGAGAAGCCTGATTCAGAATCGGCAAGCTTGATAATTTCAACTGCGCGCGCACGAACCTCGTCTGTGCCGCGAGTCTGGTGACGCTCTTCTGAAACTTCGGCATCTGGCATCAGTGTCTTTGCCCAGTGAACAGCACCGATTCCGATACCGAATAGACCTAACGTGATACCAAGACCTAGTAGGAGAGTGTTGTTGCGAACGGTGCCTAGATCTTCAGTTAGGGGGAAAGCAAAGTAGGCGTAAATCGCAAATGCGCTACCAACCACTGAAGCAAAGAACATAGCCGCGACCTGACGAGCTGCAGCCTTTTCGTGCTTCACGCTCTTGTCAGTCATGCGGGTGCGGTGTGGCTCTAGGCCCGGGTCCTTAACCGCGTCAGGCGCGATAACAGCCAAGCCGCCTTCGTACTCGTACTCTGCGTTAGTTGAACCGGACTTGGCCAGCTTCTTGTCGCTCACTCTTTATTGCTCCCTTTTAGAAAAACTCTGTTTTTATAAAAACTATTTATTGTCTGGTTGACGCTTAGTTTGACTTAGCGCCAAGCCAGATGGTGATTGCAATGATGAAGCCGAGAATAAAGACCCAAGTGAACAGACCCTCAACTACAGGACCTAGGTTCGCTAATTCATAACCACCGGCAGATGGGTTTTCTTCCACAAACTTTAGGTAAGTGATGATGTCTTTCTTATCCTTAGGGGTCAAGTTGGCATCGTTGAAAACTGGCATGTTCTGCGGACCGGTAACCATTGCCTCGTAAATGTGAAGCGCAGAAACGCCCTTGAGTGCCGGCGCATACTTACCTTCAGTCAACGCGCCACCAGCGCCAACGGCGTTGTGACACATTGCACAGTTGATGCGGAATAGCTCGCCACCTCGTGTTGAATCTCCGTTTGCAGCAACCATTTCTTCGGTTGGGATAGCCGGACCATCACCAAGAGTTGCCACATAAGCGGCCATCTGATTTATCTGCTCTTCGGTGAACTGAACTGGCTTCTTCTCTAGCTGAGGACCAGAAGCTTGGCCAGGCATACGTCCGGTTGCAACCTGGAACTCAACAGATGCAGCACCAACACCGATAAGCGATGGGGCAGCCTTTGAGCCTTCAGCATTCTTACCGTGGCAGCTCGCGCAGTTAGCAAGGAAAAGCTTGCGACCCTCGCTGATTTGCTCTGCAGTTGCCACAGCTGACACTGGCTTTACTGCCTCGACCGCTGCTGTAGCAGCTGCGTAGCCACCACCGGTAAGGGCTAGGCCCGCGGCCATAACAATTACAGCCGCTAGTGGGCTTCGACGATTCTTCATGAATGACATTTTTGGTCTTTCAGCTTTTGATTGAAACTCTTATTTAAGGACGTAAACGATTAGGAACAGGCCGATCCAAACCACGTCAACGAAGTGCCAGTAGTAGGAAACTACGATTGCGCTGGTTGCCTCGTAGTGGCCGTACTTTTTGGCAGCGAATGTGCGGCCAATAACCATTAGGAAGGCAATCAAACCGCCGGTCACGTGCAATGCGTGGAATCCGGTGGTGATGTAGAAAGCGGAGCCATAAGAGTTTGAGTTCAGCGCGACGCCCTCAGAAATAAGGGTTGCGTACTCCCAGCACTGGCCGGCAACGAAGATCGCGCCAAGGACGTAGCTTAGGAAGAACCACTCAACAACACCCCATTTGACAGGGGATAGGCCAGTGGCACGAGGCTGAAGGCGCTCAGCGGCGAAAACACCAAACTGGGCTGTGAAAGAAGAAGCAACCAAGATCAGGGTGTTGACCAGTGCGAATGGCACATTCAGGATCGCTGTGTCGTTGACCCAGATTTCTGGGGAATTGGCACGAAGGCTGAAGTACATGGCAAAAAGGCCGGCAAAGAACATCACCTCGCTGCCTAGCCAAACGATAGTGCCAACCGAGGTTGGACTAGGGCGATTAATGACAGGTGCGCTGATGGTCGTCATAAGTCCATCCTAACCCCGAGCGCCCAGTAAATCCGCCCATTTTGGGCCCTTCGGCGATGATTTTTTCAATCTTTTTAGTCACCTCAAGTGCTGGGTTGACGGATCATTGATGGCTAAACTTTGCCCTATGACTTCGTCGATAACCTGGCCGCTGATTTTAGGCAAGCTGGTCTCTGGATCAGACCTAAATCGGGCCGAGGCGGCCTGGGCTCTCTACGAGATTATGACTGGAAAAACCCAGGCGGGAGTAATCGAAACCTTTCTGGTATCGCTGAGGCACAAGGGTGAAAGCGTTGAAGAGCTTTCCGGCTTGGTGGATGCGATGCTCACAAATTCTCTAAAGCTCGAAACTGGACCCGATGCCGTCGATATCGTCGGAACTGGAGGAGACCTGCTGGGAACTGTAAACATCTCCAGCATGGCGTCAATCCTCACGGCAGCCTCCGGCGTGCCAGTGCTCAAGCACGGCAGCCGCTCAGCCTCAGGTAAAACGGGGTCTGCTGAGATGCTCGAGGCGCTGGGTATTCGATTGGATCTCACCCCAGCTCAGGTGACTCAAGTCTTCAAAGAAAGCGGAATTAGCTTCTTTTTTGCCCAGGTGTTTCATCCGGCCATGCGGTTTGTGGCACCGATTCGAAAACTTTTGGCCATTCCAACCACTTTCAACTTTCTTGGCCCATTGGCTAACCCAGCCCAGCCAATCGCCACCTCGCTTGGTGTCGCAAACCGTTCGATTGCACCCCTGATGGCCAGTGAATTAGCGGCCAGAGGCCGCACAGCCTTGGTTTTTAGGGGAAATGACGGGCTTGACGAGCTATCAACCACCTCAAATAACGAAATTTGGCAGGTTTCAGGGGGAGTGGTCTCTCCTAGTGAACTCAATCCAACCAAATTAGGCCTAGCCAGGGCCCAAACCAGCCAGTTGATTGGCGGCGATGCTGCCGAAAATGCCCAGGTGGCCCGGGATTTGTTCGCTGGAAAAACATCAGGACAACTTGGGGCTGTCCGAGACATCGTTCTGTTGAATGCAGCTGGAGGAGTAGTCAGCTACGAAATGGCCAAGGATTCCTCAAAGGCCGACGTGGATCTTGGAATTCGCTTCGAAGATGCACTGCAGAAAGTCACCCTTGCCTTAGATTCTGGCTCAGCCGAGAGCAAACTAGGCGAGTGGATTTCTGCGTCAACCAACGCCTAGGGTCTCGAAAGAAAACTAACCAAAACGGGGCTGGGCGCCAGATAAACACTACTTGACATAATGTTCATTATCGGCGAAAGGGAGTTAGCCTAGGAGGTGGCTGGCGAGGAATTCGACCAGACCTGGCGGACTCACCGACTCACCAGAATCTTTTAGATCGGTAATGCTCCACCATCGGTGTTCAACAACGTCGCGATGTTCGTCTTCAGTCCAGCCTGAAACGTCAAGTTCAAAATCTTTAATTTGCAGTAGGTAGAAATGATCTACAAATGTGTGGTGATTTTGGCCGTCAGCCCAGTCCCAACGTCCCTCAGTTTTCCAAATCAAATCTCCCAGGGCCTCTGGTGTGCTTTGGATTCCTGTTTCTTCGGCAAGTTCCCGCAGAGCTGCATCCAGTACTGTTTCACCAGCGTCGATGCCTCCACCCGGGGTTATCCAGCGTGGTGGAAGACCAACCTCAGGGTCAAAATGGGTTTTTAACAGGAAAACAAGCCCATTAGGTTTACATAATATGACCCTAGCTGTTTCTCGATGCTGGCCGGGCTGCATGGCTATTGGATCTTCTTCGATTCGTCGTATTTGAAGATTTTGAGACTCATTTGCATCAAAACACCGATACAAACGGCAAATATCAGGGTTCCCTCGCGCACTTGGCCTCCCATTAGCCAACCGATCACTAGGACGAAAACCTCGTACATGGTTCGAATCTGCCACAGCGGCCAGCCCAGCAGTTTTTGGGTACCAATCATCAGACCGTCTCGCGGACCTGAACCTAGATACGAGGTGATGTAAATCCCGGTTGCCGTGGCAACGATCACCATTCCAATTAGGAACATTGCAAGATTTGCCCAGTAGCTGTCCAGCGCAGGAATTATCGGAATGAAAACATCTGACCAGAGGCCAATCAAAATGGCGTTGAGAATGCTGCCTATCCCCGGTTTTACCTTGAGCGGTATCCAAGCAAGCAACACGAGTGCGCTGACGATGACACTTGCAATTCCGTAGGTAATTCCCAACTGAATTGAAATACCCTTGGCGAATACATCCCAAGGCGGCAAGCCAATTTCTGCCTCAACAATCATGGCAAGACCCAGACCGTAGAACATTAGCCCGATATTGAGTCGGGTAAGCCGTCTAACGGTTCTAAAATCAAAGCGCATTGCTAAAGCCTAGCGATGCCACTCTCCCACCTCGCTGACGAAAGATGTATGTATAAATTTCAAGTGTTAGCACACCGAGGGTTGGTTTCCGAATTTGTGCCGGAAAACACCATCAAGGCTTTTGCCGATGCCATCCATGCTGGTGCCGATGTTATTGAAACTGACATTCAGTGCACGTCTGATGGGGTGGCGATAGTTTTTCACGATGCTGATTTGAAGAGGCTCGCCGGAATTTCAAAAAAGGTTTCCGAGACAAGTTGGAAAGAGATTTCGGTTATCGACATCGGGTACGGGAAAAGAATCCCAACCTTGAGACAGGCTTTAGAAGAATTTCCAAATTCAAGATTCAATTTGGACATCAAATCAACTTCCGCCATTGATGCAACAGCAAATACAGTAAACGATCTCGCAGCAATTGACCGAGTCCTTATCTCTAGTTTTAGTGAATCTCGCAGAAAACTGACGGTTTCAAAAATTGCTGGCCCAATTCGAACCTCTGCTGGATCGTCAAGAGTTTTCTGGCTGTGGTTTGCCTCTGCCATGGGCGCCACTCCCCTGTTTCATGTTCTTGCCAAAGGAATCTCTGCACTTCAGCTGCCCGTGAAGCGATTTGGTTTGCGTTTTGATGGAAAAAAATTCATTGATATGGCGCTCAAGGCTGGTCTTGAGATTCACTATTGGACGATCAATGACCTGGATGAAGTTTCAAGGTTAAAAAAATTGGGAGCAACGGGAATCGTTTCGGATCATTGCGATCTGGTGATTGCGGCCCTGAAATCAAAAAATATCTAAAGTAATTCAACGACACTCCCTGTGGGTTTCCTAAAAACTTGGTAAATGCGGGAAGATTGAGCGTTCACGCCGAGTTGTTCCTCGTCGAGCCCCAAAAGGGCGAACCAAACCAGGAGGAAAAATGGCACAGCAAACTATGCGCGGAATGCGTCTTGGCACACAAAGCCTTGAAAGCGAACGCGGAGTAAATTTCTCAGCTCGTGTCACTCACTCTTACCAATGCGCAAACGATCACGTTTCAGAAATGATCTTTTCGGCTGACGCTGAGATCCCGCAAACTTGGCAGTGCAAGAATTGCACCCTGCAGGCAGTCCAGCTTGAAAATGGAAAATTAATCAAGCTCGATGCTGTTGAAGATAAGACACCACGTTCCCACTGGGAGATGCTTTTGGAACGCCGTAGCCGCGAAGAGTTGGAAGAAATTCTTCAGGAGCGCTTGGATTACATTCGCGCTCGTCGTGCCGGCGGCCAAGCAGACCTATAGGCCGCTAGCGCAATTAGTAGCGCTGCAAAAATATTCACCAGCAGGTCAATTAGCGGTCCAGCAAACATTGCTGGAGTAATTGAGTTCCTAAGCGGGAGATTCTCTAACATCACTCCAGGTTCGAAAGTCGGAACCTGGTCAATGACGGAGCCATCTGGTGCGTAAATCGCCGATACGCCTACGGTTGAAACATTGACTACTACCCTGCCGGTTTCAATCGCCCTCAGCCTT
>JBEGTF010000028.1:0-8247 GCA_041179545.1 Actinomycetota bacterium
AGGTTTCCTTCGGGGTCGGCAACGAAAGCAAAACTTACACCTTGCTCCGGTGCGGGTTGTGGTGCTGAAATTGCTGTTGCCCCCGCGATGATCAAATTGTCGAAAGCATTCTGCGTGTCATCAACGCGAAGTGCAATGTGACCGTATCCTCTGGTGAGTAGCGCAGCCGCCGGGCTTTCAGCCTGCAAGCCGGGCTCTGAACCTTTACGCTCAAGTAACTCAATTACCAGTCCTTGATCGTCAACCAGAAAACAACCTCGTAAATTTAGCTGCTCGACTTCAAATGAATTTGTGGCACGTAGGTTCAGTGCCATGGTGTACCAGGCAACCTGGGAGTCTAGATCGGCGACGCTCAGGCCAATGTGATCAAATTTCAAGAAATTCACCGACACTTCTAGTCGTGTGGGCCGTTATGCATGAGGCCAGATCGAATGCCTGGAACCAACTGCACCAGCTCTTCAGTAAATTCACCGTCTACCAAAATAAATGCCATGCGAGCAACCTTGTCGCTTCGGTTTGCCCAGGCATGGTCGGTGCCACGCTGAATAACTACATCGCCTGCTTTCAAAAGAACTTCACTCTCGTCTAGCACTAAAAAGATTTCGCCTTCGAGCACAATTCCGTAGTCGATTGATTCGGTGCGGTGCACTGGAGATTGATTGCCAGACTCGTTTATAAAACCCGGAAAGAACTCGTTGATTCGAATTTTGGTGCCATTAGGCTCGGGGGGCACCCGCAGAGAACGCTCGGTGGGTTCGTTGGGTTCAATTGCGCTAACCGGTGCTGGTGCCGCATCGGTATTCCAGATTTCGTAAAATCCAACCCCATCTTGCGGCATTATGCGGTGCACTGGTACCGGCCCATCAGAAAGCACTACAGAGACACCATTTAGATCGTGACCGGTTACTACTCTTCGCGGAACGTTTTCCGACGGAAGCTGTTTTAGTTCAGACATCTTGGCTCCTGAATTCGCGTCTTTGCTTGAATCAACTTAGAGCAGAGCAATTATCGGTGTTGAGTTTGGTGACGGATAGCAACTATTCGCTTGAGTCATAACAGAGCAGATTACGTAACCACACATGAGCAACGTCACTATTTTTCGATGGATGCCACCAGAGTGTTTCAATCAATGGAACCTGATCAAACGGTGTGGGTACAGAGATTACTCTGGTCGATTTAGGTAGGTGATTAAAGATTTTGCTCGGAACGATGGCAACCATGTCGCTTCCTGAGACCACCGATTCGAGCGGTAAAAAACTTGTGGTTTTTATTCGAGCTTTGCGAGTAAAGCCAAGCTCGGCGAGTTTTCTATCGTGCGGCAAAAGATGGCCTCGCCCGAACCCACACACCGCATGCGGCAATTGAGTGAAGGCATCCCAGCTAATCGAGTCACCATCAAGTGCTGGATTGTCTCTATCTATCATCAGCACGTAATGATCCTTGAATAACAACTTGCTTTCGCCTTGAATGCCGATGCCCGGCACAGCGACTAAAAAGTCATTATTGATCAGGTCTTTACCGCTCTCGATTGCGTCCTCTGGAAGCGGTACCAAGTCAATTCGAACATTCGGAGCCTGCTCCAAGGCTCTTTCGATTCGTTCTTTTAGTTCTAGTCCGGCGAAATCACTGAGTGCGATTCTGAATCGCCGCGATGTGGTGTTCGGGTCAAAATCTTCCTGAGTCATCAGGGCCGTTTCAATGGCAGGGATTGTGGCCTGAAGCTGAGGCAATATAAGTCGTGCCATTGGCGTAAGTTCGTAATTTCGACCGATGCGAACTAAAAGCTCGTCGCCAAATTGAACCCTCAATCGCGCGAGAGCCGAACTCATCGATGATTGCCCAACTGCAATCCGTTCACCTGCTTTTGTAACGTTGGCCTCTTCCAGCAATGCACGCAAGGCAACCAGAAGGTTGAGGTCTTTGCCGTTGAAAGTCACGGTTAACTCCGTTGGTTTCGGTGAATGGTATAGATACTATCCGTCAGACTGTGGGCCCGCACCAGCCGACTTAGCCATAGTCTGTCGATAGAAATTCACTCGACGAGGAGTATTTGTGGGTCGACTAACGGGCAAAGTAGCCCTAATAACCGGCATCGGCGGGGGCATGGGCCGCGAGGCTGCACTTCGTTTTACTGCCGAAGGCGCCAAAGTAGTTGGCTGTGATCTATTCGAAGAAGGCGCCAATGAGACTGTCCGTTTAGTTCAAGAGGCGGGCGGGGAGATCACAAATTTTGCACCGGTGAATTTGGCTGACGCAGCCGAAAGCGCCAGGTGGGTTAATCAAGCACTCGCCGTATACGGCGGAGCCGACATTCTTTACAACAATGCCTCTACTCCTAAATTCGGCAGCATTGAAGACCTTTCAATTGACGACTGGAATTTCGTTATCGACAACGAACTAAATCTTGTTTTCTACACCGTGAAGGCAATTTGGCCGCATTTTCAAAACAACGGCGGGGTGGTGCTAAACATTGGGTCAATAGCCGGCACGCGTGGAGTTGAGTTTATGAACCAAAACGCTCACGGCACCGCAAAGGGGGGCGTCATTTCACTCACCCAGCAGCTGGCCGCCGAAGGTGGAAAATACGGGATCAGAGCGGTTTGTATTAGCCCAGGTTTTATTGTGACCCCTTCGACCGCTTGGTTGGTCGAGTCGGGTCCAGAGCCATTTAAGCAAAATATTGCACGTATCCCGCTTGGCAGGGTTGGGCAGCCCTCAGACATTGTCAATGCTGCGGTTTTTTTGGCATCTGACGAAGCAAGCTGGGTAACGGGCATCAACCTGGTCGTTGATGGCGGAGGAACGGTTCTAGGATGAGCAATTTCACAGGTCAATTTTTCAACTCAGATCACCCGGATTTCGAAGAGGCGGCAGTCGGCCGAGTATTCAATGGGCGTCGTCCAAGTGCAGATGAGCGCAGGCCGGTGGCCGTACTTTTTGCTGAAACTGATCAAGATGTGCAAAACGGCGTTCGTTATGCCAGGGCACATCAGCTCAGGGTTGCCGTCAGGTCGGGCGGCCACTCATGGGCTGCCTGGAGCGTTCAGAACGGTACCTTGCTCATTGACTTGAGCAAAATGCAACAGATTGAATTTGATGAAAGTACCGGGATTGCAGTAGCAAACCCCGCCGTAAAGGGCGGTGAGGTTCTCGAGCCATTCTTAGCCACCAAGGGAAGATTTTTCAACGGCGGGCATTGTCCAACGGTTGGAATCGGTGGCTTCTTGCTGCAGGGCGGTCAGGGTTGGTGCGCGCGCGGCTGGGGTTGGGCTGCCGAAAGCGTGGTCGCGGTAGATGTGGTTACTGCTGAAGGTGAAATCATTCGAGCCGATGCCACTCAAAACCAAGACCTCTACTGGGCAGCGCGGGGTGCTGGTCCTTCATTTCCCGGAGTGGTTTTGCGTTTTCATTTGCAAACCCGAGAGCGTTTCAAGCACGTCGGACATTCAGTTCAGATTTACGCAATTGAAGACTTTGCGCCTGTAATGAAGTGGATGTATTCATTACATAAATCGATTGCAGCCAACGTAGAAATCGTGTGCGTTAGCCAAACCATGTCTTTAGATGATGGCCAAGTTCCGAAACGGGTGTTAATCGTGAGCGGCCTTGCACTCGCTGAATCGGTTGAAAATGCCGATGAGGTACTAGCCCCATTCCAAAGTTGCCCAATCATCGATCGAGCCTTGGTCAACATTCCACACAAGCACTCCTCGCTGGCTGAGCAAAAAGAGGATCAGATTCGGGCCAATCCAGAACATTGGCGATACTTCGTTGACAACATTTGGGTGGATGGCGAACACAGCCAGGTAGTCGAAAAAATTGAGCCTCTATTCGCCGATTTGCCAGAGCCAGCAGGTTTTACAATTTGGTTCTCAATGGGGCCCGTTCGAGAACTGCCAGATATGGCTCTTTCCTTGCAGTCTGAGGCCTATGTCGCCACCTATTTAGTTTCGCAAGACGAGGCCAATGATGATGTGAACCGAAGTTGGCTAACCGAGACTATGAAAAACGCCGAGCCCGTAACCTTAGGTCAATACCTCGGTGATTCAGACATGACCAATAGGCAACTCAAGTTCATGACGGAGTCAAATTTCGCCAAACTTCAGCAAGTGATTGGTGAATACGATCCGGAAGGCATCTTTGTGCGATATCTTGCAAAAGACTCTTCGACTGTGAATAGAAATCACTGGCGGTTATAGTGATTTTTTGTGAATGACCTACGCAGAATTGACGTCAACCTAATTGTCGTTCTAGATGCGATACTCGCCGAGCGCAATCTGACTCGCGCTGGAGATGCTGTAGGCCTTTCGCAATCAGCAGTAAGTGGCGCCCTGAACCGTCTGCGTCAGCAATACTCGGATGAGTTGCTAGTGCGATCTGGCCGCGGTTTTGAACTCACCGATAAAGCTAGAGAATTACAGCCTCTAGTAACCAAAGCTATGCAAGAAATAGAGCGGCTTTATAACATCCTGCCCGAATTTGATGCGCAAAATGCCAACCGAGTTTTTACCATCGCCACATCTGATTACGTTCTCTCGATACTGTCGAAGCCGCTACTAGAGATGCTCAAAGATGAAGCCCCTGGAGTTGACATTTCGTTTGAGGTGTTGCCAACGGTAAACGGAATAAGCCAGATTGATCTGCTGCGCCGTGATGTGATGATTGCAGGTGTTGGCACCGGAATAGCCGGGAAACGCAAATCTTTGTTTAGTGATCGATTCGTCTGTCTTGTTGATGCGAAAAACCCAAGGCTCCGACAGAATGCTCTCTCGCTCAGTGACCTTGAAGAGCTGCGCATGGTGCGGTCATCGTTCGGCGAAACAATAGTAACCGGAGTTGACCAATGGCTTTCAGAATCTGGAGTCGTGCCAAAAGTATCCGAATCTGTGTTTGGTTTCTTGCCTGTGCCCTACGCCGTGGCTAACTCGACGAAGTATGGAATTTTGCCAGAGAAGTTGGCGAGAAAATATGCCGATGAACTTGGTTTGGTTATTGCCGAAACGCCGTTGCCTAAAAATATGTTGATCGAGGCTGTGCACTGGCATCCTTCTAAGACTCAAGATCCTGCAATTATTTGGCTCGTCGATCTACTGCGCAGAACTGCTGAAAAAATTGAGACAGAGAGCGACGAATAGGCCTAGAGCCCTTTTGTTATCTGGTTGTTATCAAAATTACTAACTATCGATTTCATCGATACTTACTGGGCAAACGTGTGGTGCTAATTTGACCTTACGCATCGACAACGCTGTCTAAGGCACCAAATATTTTGGACCCTAGGTGGCATTAACTCAGGAGTTCTAATGTTTGCAAAAGGCACCAAGCGCGTACTCACTGGCATTGCAAGTGTGGGTCTAATAGCGGCGACATCTTTTACCTCGGCAGCACCTGCATCTGCAGCAGGCGACACCGTGGCGTTTTCGCCGATGAGTTTCCAGATCCCAGCTCTTGCTGGAATGTTTGAGGGATTCAAGGGTTATGGCGGTTCTCAAGGGCTAAACGTAATCCAGGCTCCTGATGCCAACTTCGACCCCACCAAACAGAAGCAAGACCTCGAGTCACTAATTACAAACGGCACCATCAAGGGTTGGTGGTCACTCGCTGCTGGAGACCCACAGGTATTGAAGTCGACACTCCAGAAGGCTCAAGAAAAAGGCATCGTAGCGGTTGTTAACGGTGTGCCTAAAGACTACGGTTTCAGCGGAATGCAACCGGGTATTACTTTTGCTCGTATCAACTACGAATATGAGGGCAAGCAAATGGGCCTCGAAATGGCTCGCTGCATGAACTCTCTGAAGCAATCATCGGGCACCGTAATTTTCGGGGCAAACCCTGCAGGTACAGCCGGCAAGGCTGAAATGGAAGGTGAATTCAAAGCTGCTTTGGCGAAATACGCACCAAAAGTGAAAATTGTTCGTTCAGTTTTGCTCACTGGTGATCGTGCAAAGCAGCAGACCGCAGTGCGCAGTGCGATTCAAGCATCTCCAAAGGCGATTGGCATTGTTGCCTTCACTGATGAAGGTGCACTGGGTGCTGTTTCGGCAGTAAAAGCGGCCGGTAAAAAACCAGCTAACTACTGCATCGTCGGCGCCGGTGGTGGAGACGAGGCTATTGCGGCGGTCAAGGCCAACAACATTCACGCGGTAGCGAAACTCAACTTTGAAGCTGACCTGAAGCAGACCGTTGACACTCTAATTGCGATGATTAAGAACCCGAAGGCCAACGGCAAGCAGCTCTCGGTTCCTCTAACCATCGTCAAGTAACCAATGAAATTGTGATTCCCCTCAGGTATTTCCCCTGAGGGGAATCACAATTTCTTTCCCGACTTATCTCGAAGAAGCCCTATGAAAAAATTAGATTCACTCTCACTCTTGGTGTTCGTTAGAAACTGGGGAATCACCGTACTTTTGGTATTGCTTCTGGCTCTATTCTCGATTTGGGCGGCGCCGGTCTTTGGCACCCTCGATAACTTCAGCCTCATCTTGGGAAATGCGTCCATCGGCGCAATATTTGCAGCAGCCATCGCGATGGGGGTTTTCTCAGGTGCCCTAGACCTATCGGTTCCAGGCACTGCAGCCATCGCCGGTATCACAGCGGGCTTGATGATCAATGCTGGTCAGCCAGTTCCAATTGCAATCGCCGCTGCACTGATTGTGGGCATTGTGATTGGGGCTTTCAACGGTCTAGTTTCGCTGACCGGGCTGAATCCGCTGGTGGTAACAATCGGCACTCTCTCAATAACTTCAGGAGTGGCAGCAATCCTCACCGGAGGCATGCCGCTATACGGGCTCGAAGTATTAGCATTCATGGGTACCGACACCTACTTCAAAATTGGAACAGATGGGGAGGTGTTTGCAGGCATTCCAGCAACCTTCTTTGTCGTGCTGATTGTTTACGTGCTGGGTACGATTTTTCTCACGAAAACCCGCGGAGGCGTTCGTTTTTTGGCTGCCGGTGGAAACGCCGAGGCGCTTCGTCGAGTCGGTGTAAACGCAAATCTTTATCGAGTTCTGGGTTTTGTACTTTCAGGTTTGTTGGCGGCTCTTGGTGGTTTGGTCACAGCCGCTTACACCTCGGGTGCTTCGCCGGCTGCCGCCACCGGAGTGCTGTTTGATGGGCTAACAGCCGTTGCTCTTTCCGGAATTTCTCTGGCCGGTGGGCGAGGCAGCCTCCCTAAAGTTTTGGTGGGTGCCCTGGTTATCGCAACCATCGCCAGCGGGTTACTCATCCTCAACATCGAACCGTTCTGGACTGTGGCAATCACAGGCGTGATGTTGATCGCTGCGCTGGCCGGCGAGCACGCGATCGGCAAGGCAGTTGCCAAAAAAGCCGTGACAAAATCAACGGTCTCGGCCCACAAAGAATCGAAGTAACCAAATGACTACAGCTGCACTTAATTTAGAGTCGATCGACCTTCACTACGGGTATGTGAAGGCGCTCGATGGAGTCAATTTCAAAGTAATGCCTGGCGAATCAGTAGCCTTGCTCGGCGATAATGGTGCTGGCAAGTCAACCCTGCTGAAAGTAATGTCGGGTGCGCATCGTCCAACCAGCGGAAAAATTACAGTTCATGGTGACCACCTTGAATTTCATTCGCCACGAGACTCTGCTGCTGCAGGTATCGAAATGGTTTATCAAGACCTGGCGCTGGTAGATGCCCAAGATAGTGCGACAAACTTACTGCTTGGCCGAGAAATCTTAAGACGTGGCCCACTTGGTTGGATTGGTTTTATTGATCGAAAGAAGATGGTCCAAGAAGCCGATGCTGAAACCGATCGCCTCGGAGTAAAAATTGCTAACCTAACTCGCCCGGTTGAAATGCTCTCTGGTGGCCAACGGCAGGGAGTCGCTTTGGCTCGCGCGGCGGTCCGAGTAACGGGTAAAGCCAACGGAATTTTGCTCCTCGATGAGCCAACTGCAGCACTCGGCTATGAGCAAAAAGTTATGGTGGAGAAACTCATCCAACGCCTGTCGTCAGAAGGAATCGCTGTTGTATTGGTTACTCACGATTTGCCTTTAGCCTTCAACGCCGCGCATCGCATGGTAGTGCTAAATAGAGGCCGTAAGGTTTGCGACGTCAAAACTAGTGACACTACCTACGAGCAAATTGTTGGCTACATCACAGGAGCTCTACCCGCCCAAGTGGGCATGTAGCAACTATCGCTTTTCGGTCAGGCGCTCCAAAATTTTGACGTGTCCTGGCTCAAGTTCGTCAAGGCTGTTGACCCCAAGAAGTTTCATTGTGCGCGT
>JBEGTF010000029.1:0-12285 GCA_041179545.1 Actinomycetota bacterium
CCTGGCAATGGTTAGTCCATTTAAGGATGAACGTTGGGGTGCCACCGGAACCAACCTCTATCTCGCCAAGTCCGGAGTGCCAATTGTTCAAGTGGAGAAAGGAATGCAAGGGCACCTTGGAGATTTTCTATGGCAGGTGCTGTCTCCAAATCGAAATGCTGCGGGTGCCGAGGATTCAAACGATGCCAGTGTCGTCATGCTCTGGAAGGCTGCTCAATTCAACATTCTGACAATGGCTGACGTTGGAGAAAAGGGGCAAATGCGACTTGCGCGTGATGAGCAGTGGTGGTCAGATTCACAGATTCATAGAGTTCCACTGATTCTTAAAGTTTCGCATCATGGTTCGGCTGACCAGTTTCATGAACTAATTGAAGAGTTGAAGCCTGACTTGAGCTTAGTTTCTGCCGGTCAAAACAACAGTTATGGGCACCCTACCCAGCGCACCCTTTCGATGTTGGCCTCTACCGGCTCTGCAATTTATCGCACGGACGAACTGGGGTCGATATCGGTTGCCAGTCGGGATGGGGCGCTAGTGCTGTCAAACTCTCCACGCGGTTAGGCTTATCCGGTGGGTAAAGCAAAACAGATGGATTGGCGTAAGGCGTCACCTGCACCCATCATTTTTGTGTCAGGTCCAGAGGAATATCTGGCCGGCAGAGCAATCAGGGAAATCCGTGAACAGCTTCGCAAGCTCGACGCTGCACTTGAGATTCATGAAATTGAAGCCGCTGACTACAGTGCTGGAAACCTAACTAACATCAGCAGCCCATCGCTATTCGCGGAGCCTCGTTTGGTCATTATTCGCGGCGTTGAGAAGTGCAGTGATGACTTAATCACAGATGGACTTGATTACCTTCTCAATCCTACGGATGACACAACAGTGATTCTTCGACACAACGGTTCGAGTGTTCGCGGAAAGAAGCTCGTGGAAGCGATACGTGATTCTGAAACAGCCGCTGAAATTGTCTGTTCAGAAATTAAGAAAGATGCCGAGCGTCAGGCGTTTGTTATCGGAGAATTCACACACGCCGACCGAAGAATTGCTCCAGCGGCAGTTCGAGCCCTGCTGGATGCGTTCGCAGACGATACTGCAGAGCTGGCCGCAGCTTGCAACCAGTTGCTTCTTGACAGCGCGGATTCAATTACTGAAGAGATAGTAGATCGCTATTACGGCGGACGCGTTGAGACAAATGCCTTTAAGGTCGCTGATGCCGCACTAGCTGGTCGCGCAGGCGAGGCAATGGCACTCTTGCGTCACGCACTCGCAACCGGAGCAGATCCAGTTCCGCTGGTTGCTGCAATTTCAATGAAGATTCGCCAGATGGCAAAAATACATGGCAATCGCTCGGCTTCGGCGGCGAGTTTAGGAATGGCCCCGTGGCAACTAGACCGGGCGCGCAAAGACCTTACCGGCTGGAGTGATGACGGGCTTGCCGCTGCTATACAAGCCATGGCAACTGCCGACGCCGCAGCAAAGGGAGCTGAGCGAGATCCAGTGTATTCACTCGAGAAGTTGGTTAATCTGATTTCTCACAAGGGGCTAGAAGCAGGTTCTCGCTAATGAAGCAAAAGAAATTCGGTATCGCGGGATTCTTGGCGATCGTATTCATCGCTATCGTCCTTCGTCCTCCGGTCGCATCGATGGGTCCGCTGTTGCAAGAGATACAGGCAGGTCTAGAGGTAAACGCTGAACTCATCGGTTTGCTCGCTGCCTCGCCCGTTTTATGTTTTGGTTTGGGAGCCTTTGCGAGCCCATGGTTAGTAAGTAAAGTTGGGCTAAATCGGGCCATGCTTTATGTGCTCGTCATGTTGGGGCTTGCGTCGGCTCTTCGAATGGTTTTGGGTTATCCAGGATTGTTGCTCGGCACTGTTGGCGCAGGGCTTTCGATTGCAATCGCAAATGTCTTGTTGCCGACCATCGTCCGCATTCAATTTCCGAATCGCGTGGCACTTGTTACCGGTGCTTACACAACTCTCTTGGCGGTATCCGCGAGCTTAGCCGCAGCAATCGCAGTACCGTCAAGTAATTTGCTAGGTGGCTGGAATCCAGCTTTGGCAATTTGGATTTTGCCAACTGCAGTTGCAATTTTTCTGTGGCTTCCACAAATAAGGGGAGAAGTTGCGCACGTTGCTCAACCCGCGCACGCAGCGGCTGAAGAAAAGGCAGCGGTGCTTCGGTCACCGATTTCTTGGGCAATCGTTGGCTTCTTCGGAATTCAATCACTTGGTTTTTACGCGCTATTGGGTTGGATGCCATCTGCGTTGATTTCTATTGGGGTGACGCCGCAAGATGCCGGGAATTACCTTGGCTTTGCCAGCGCAATTGGAATTCCTAGTGGACTTCTGATTTCGTCAATGCTTGGACGCTTCAAATCCCTCGCTGGGTGGGCTGCTGGAACGAGCAGCCTAACTTTGGCTGGAAACATTCTTTTCACACTCGTCCTGCAAAGCTCAGACACAAATCTTTTAGTGCTTGCGTGCGTGCTCATCGGCTTGGGGATGTCAGCGACTTTCCCTATTTCGCTGTCCCTAATAAGCACCAGAGCGTCCACCCAGGCTCAAACCACTCAGCTGTCGGCGATGTCTCAAGGGTGGGGCTATTTGGTTGCAGCAGCGGGAACCTTCATGGTTGGACTTGTGGCAAATCTCGTTGGTGGCTACGCACTTAGTTTCGTTCTAATCACGGTATTGACTCTCATCCAAGCTGGCATTGGTTTTTACGCAGGTCGTCCGGGCATAATTCCGGCAAAATAAAAATCCCCCGACCATTAGGTCGAGGGATTTTCAGAGAATCTTTTTATAGAGCAGAAACTTTCTTCGCAAGAGCAGACTTGCGGTTCGCAGCCTGGTTCTTGTGGATTACTCCCTTTGAAACGGCCTTGTCTAGTTTCTTTCCTGCTAGTGCAAGTGCGGTTGTTGCTGCAGCCTTGTCTCCGGCAGCTGCTGCTTCGCGGGTTGCGCGAATCGCGGTCTTTAGCTCGCTCTTTACAGCCTTGTTGCGCTCGGTAGCCTTTAAGTTGGTACCAATGCGCTTGATCTGTGACTTGATGTTTGCCATGTTTCACTTTCTTGGATTGTCACCCGCGCGGGGCAACTAAAAGAGTTTTTATTGGGATTTGGATGGAGACACTCATCCGTATCGACTCCTAATGCTACCAGCCCAGCCCCCAATTCGGCAACCAATCAAGGCCCCAAAGCCCTAGTTCATCGGGGTCTGTGCGAGAATAGGGGAACCGTCTATCGGTCCCTTTCAATCAATCCAGAGGTATCCATTGTCTCCACGCGCCACCCGCCGCCTTGAACCGGCGAAGACTGACCCGGCGCTAATCCGCAATTTCTGCATCATCGCCCACATTGACCACGGTAAATCCACGTTGGCAGACCGCATGCTGCAGCTCACGGGTGTTGTTGACGACCGCTCAATGCGCGCCCAGTATCTGGACCGCATGGATATTGAGCGTGAGCGCGGTATCACCATTAAGTCCCAGGCTGTTCGCATGCCATGGGAATCTGATGGGCAGACTTACGCGCTAAATATGATCGACACCCCGGGGCACGTTGACTTTACCTACGAGGTGTCGCGTTCATTGGCTGCCTGTGAGGGAGCGGTGCTTTTGGTTGATGCTGCCCAGGGAATTGAAGCCCAGACTTTGGCAAATCTTTATCTGGCGATGGAAAACGACCTGCAGATTATTCCGGTACTCAACAAGATTGATCTGCCGGCTGCGCAACCTGAAAAATACGCCGAGGAACTTGCCAACCTAATTGGTGGAAACCCTGAGGACTGTCTACGCGTATCAGGAAAAACCGGCATCGGTGTCGATGAATTGCTCGACAAGATTGTGGCCACTGTTCCGCATCCGGTGGGTGACGCTAACGCCCCGGCACGTGCGATGATTTTTGACTCTGTTTACGACAGCTATCGCGGCGTAATTACCTATGTGCGAATGATCGACGGAAATCTAAGTCCGCGCGAAAAGATTCAAATGATGTCAACTCGTGCAGTGCACGAACTTCTAGAGATTGGCGTTTCATCTCCAGAGCCGGAACCAACTAAAGGTCTTGGTGTCGGTGAAGTGGGTTACCTAATCACCGGTGTGAAGGATGTGCGTCAGTCGAAGGTAGGTGACACCATCACCAACCAGGCTAAGCCGGCAACAGAAGCGCTCAAGGGTTACAAGGAGCCGTTGCCGATGGTGTACTCCGGAATATATCCGATTGACGGCAGCGACTACCCAGTGCTTCGCGAGGCTTTAGACAAGTTGAAGTTGTCTGACGCCGCTTTGGTCTACGAACCAGAAACTTCTGTTGCCCTTGGTTTTGGTTTCCGCTGTGGATTCTTGGGTCTACTGCATCTTGAAATCATTACTGAGCGCCTTGAACGTGAATTTGGCTTGGACCTTATTGCCACAGCACCTTCGGTGGTTTATGAAGTAACAATGGACGACGGAAAAGAAATCACCGTCACCAACCCAAGCGAATTCCCAGGTGGAAAAATTAAGCAAGTGCTTGAGCCAATGGTGAAGGCAACGATTTTGCTTCCAAAGGATTACACCGGCACGGTTATGGAGCTTTGTCAGCAACGTCGTGGAACAATGATCGACATGCAGTACCTTGGCGAAGATCGAGTTCAATTGCGTTACACGTTGCCACTTGCCGAAATCGTGTTTGACTTTTTCGATCAGCTAAAGAGTAAGACCGCGGGTTACGCGTCTCTTGACTATGAAGAGACCGGACTCGAGAAGGGTGACCTGGTAAAGGTAGACCTATTGCTTCAGGGGGAGCAGGTAGATGCGTTCAGTGCCATCGTGCACAAGGACAAGGCATACGCCTACGGTGTCATGATCACCGGCAAGCTGCGCGAGCTTATTCCGCGTCAGCAGTTTGAGGTACCAATTCAAGCAGCGATCGGTGCTCGCATCATCGCCCGTGAATCGATCCGCGCGATGCGTAAAGATGTTCTTGCCAAATGTTACGGTGGTGACATTTCTCGAAAGCGCAAACTTCTTGAGAAGCAAAAAGAAGGAAAGAAGCGCATGAAAATGGTTGGCCGCGTTGAGGTTCCTCAAGAGGCATTCATCGCCGCTCTGTCTTCAGACAGTGAGAAAAAGGGCGAGAAGAAGGGTAAGTAGTGGCCGGCCCACTACCGATTGGCGACCCTGCTCCGGCGGATGGCAGCCTGCCAGCTCAAGCAGCGATTGGCGCTGCAGATCGAACCTTACATGCTTACGTGCACATACCTTTTTGCAAAGTTCGCTGTGGCTATTGCGATTTCAACACCTACACCGCGGGTGAGTTAGAGGGTGCCAAACAATCTGACTACGCTGATGTACTTATCTCTGAAATACGCTTCAGTGCTGAGGTTTTGCATAAAGCCGGTTTGCCAAAACGCAAGCTTTCTACAATTTTCTTCGGTGGCGGAACACCTACTCTCTTGCCGGCCGCCGACCTAGTCAGAATACTTGTGGCCCTTCGTGATGTATTTGAAATTCATGAGGAAGCTGAGATCACAACAGAAGCAAACCCAGACACAGTAAACGCCGACTATCTGCTCGCGCTTCGTGACGGTGGATTCAATCGCGTTTCCTTTGGAATGCAGTCGGCAGTGCCTTCAGTTTTAGCAACGCTCGAACGTACTCATAATCCAGACAACGTTTCGCTTGGCGTGGCTGCGGCTAAAGCACTTGGGCTAAACACTTCAGTTGACTTAATTTACGGAGCACCCGGCGAGACTATTGATGAGTGGCGTCAAAGTGTTGAAACTGCGATTGCAATGCAGCCAGATCACATTTCTGCCTATGCACTTATTGTTGAAGACGGCACCAAGCTCGCCCGTCAGATTAAATCGGGTCAGCTGGCCGAGCCGGATGAAGATCTGCAGGCAGACAAGTACGAACTTGCAGAGCAACTATTTTCTGAAGCCGGATTCGATTGGTACGAAGTAAGTAACTGGGCGCGAAAAGCCACAGGTACTTCGATCGGCAAATCAAACGCTTCGGCACACAATATCGCGTATTGGCAATCTCAAGATTGGTGGGGCTACGGCCCCGGGGCGCATAGTCACTTTGGTGGTGTTCGCTGGTGGAATGTAAAGCATCCAACCACCTATGCTGCAAAACTTGCCGAGGGTAATTCGTCGGCTGCTGGTCGCGAAACCCTCAGCGACAGAACTCGGCTCGAAGAGAGAATTCTGTTGGAGATTAGAGTGAATTCCGGACTAAGCGTTGCCCTCGCCAAAGAAGCAAACCCAGACGCCGTAAAACTAATTGCGGGCTTTATTGCCGATGAACTAGTTGAGGCCCAAACGGCTATCGGTGGAGTTTTGAAACTGACGCTGAAGGGCCGCTTACTTGCCGACTCCCTTGTTCGCCAGCTGTTGTCAAATTAGTTTTTTACAAGCCGAATCGATAATGGATAGCGATAAAACTCGCCAAGGCTTGCTTTGTAGGCGGCGATGATTCGGAACACCGTCCAGATAATTGGTGGCACCCAGAATAGGAACCACCCGATGATGCTGATCGCTAGAACGACGTAAAGCAAGAGCATGGTGATTCCGAAGTTGAGTGATTCGATCACATGGTGACGAATGAATGGGCCGCGATCTTTCAGAAACAGGTAGCCAAGCAGGGGAGCAAAGAACTCTAGAACAATCCCAAATGCATGAATAGCGATAGCCCAAAGGCGCTCGAGTTCTGGGGTAAGTGGTTGCCCCGGCGTGGCGTATGGATTCTGCTCTGACATCTGATTCTCCTTCTAGCCCGATTAGCCTACCGATTCATAAATGGTGAAGGTAATATTGGCACTCAGGGCGCAAGAGTGCTAATAGGTTGCAGAAAGGCGGTGCGAATTGATTCCAGACAGAAGTCTTGAAGTGCTGCGCGCCATCGTTCAGGATTACATCGCCAGCAAAGAGCCCGTTGGTTCAAAATCGCTAGTCGAGAGACATTCATTTGGGGTATCAGCGGCGACTATTCGAAACGACATGGCGTTGCTTGAAGAAGAAGAGCTGATTCACGCGCCGCACACCTCGGCAGGCCGTGTCCCAACGGATAAGGGATACCGACTATTCGTTGATCGCCTCAGCGAAGTCAAACCTTTGAACGCAGCCGAGAAACAAGCAATCGAAAACTTCATGGTTGGCAGCGCAGACCTTGACGAGACTTTGGGTAGAACCGTCCGCTTGCTTTCTCAACTAACTAATCAGGTTGCGATTGTTCAGTATCCAACTCTGGGTAAGGCCTCGATCCGTCACGTCGAATTAATCCCAGCGGCCGAAACTCGCGTCCTCATGGTTCTGATAACCGATAATGGCCGGATTCAACAGCATGTCGTTGATTTGGGTGTGCCGGTCGAAGAGAGCTTTATCGCCGAGCTAAGAGCAAAACTCAATACAGCTTTAGCCGGAACGCCACTGACCGAGGTTAGCGCCAAGGTAAAGAGCATCACGGCGGGAATGAGTGCCGACCACATCAAACTCACGAACGTAATTCTCAAGAATTTGCTTGAGCAGGTGGATGCAAATCGCCAGGAAAAAATAATTCTTTCAGGAACTTCTAATTTGGCCAAGCGTGAGGAAGATTTTCCGGGAAGTATTTCACCGGTGCTTGAAGCCATTGAAGAGCAGGTCGTTTTGCTCAAGCTCATTAGTGAGATGCAAGCCGAGCAGCACGGGGTGTCACTTCGAATCGGACGCGAAAATCAATTCGAGGGTTTAGCAAATGCTTCCGTCGTGGTTAGTGGTTATGAAAATCAAGGCAGCGAGATTGCAAAACTGATCACTATGCAGCATTGGGAGTATCTCGAGACGCAACTGAAGAGCAGATTAAAAAGGCGTATCGTAAACTCGCCCGCGAACTGCACCCCGATGTAAACCCGGCCCCTGAGGCCCAAGAAAAGTTCAAGGCTGTAACACACGCTTATGAGGTATTGAGTGATGCAAATTCTCGTCGCCAATACGATATGGGCGGGCAGGATCCATTCGGCGGTGCAGGCTTTGGCGGCTTCGGGGATATTTTTGACACATTCTTTGGGGGAGGCGGATCTCGTGGACCTCGCTCACGAGCCGAACGAGGTCAAGATGCGTTAATTCGCATCGATCTAACTCTCCAAGAGGTAGTGTTCGGTATCTTGAAGAGCGTTGAGGTAGACACCGCCGTACTTTGCGAGACCTGCCAGGGTTCATGCTGCCGACCTGGAAGCTCAATGGCAACCTGCGATATTTGTGGTGGGTCTGGTCAGATTCAGCGTCAGGTTCGTTCACTGCTCGGCAACGTGGTCACCTCTCAGCCATGTGGAACCTGCCGTGGATACGGGCAAGTGATTCCAGAGCCTTGTATTGATTGCCGCGGCCAGGGCCGTGTTCGTGCGCGACGAAACATTGATTTGAACATCCCTGCCGGTGTTGAAGACGGATTGCGTTTGCAACTATCAGGCCAGGGTGAGGTTGGATTTGCTGGTGGTCCAAATGGTGACCTATATGTAGACATGGCTGTCAAAGAAGACGACGTCTTTGGTCGTCAGGGCGATGACCTAACTTGCGTACTTGAAGTTCCTTTGCACGATGCCGTGCTTGGTTCACTTGCCAAGATTCAAACTTTTGATGGCGAAATAGAAATTGAAGTTGAACCTGGTGCGCAAACTGGAGAAGTAATCACCGTGCGCGGTAAGGGAGTGCAGCATTTGCGTTCGGCAGGTCGCGGTGATTTGAAGATCAAGCTTCAGGTAGTTACGCCTAGCAAGCTTGACTCAAAGCAAAAGGAGCTATTCCGCTCACTTGCGTCGCTTCGCAAAGATGACAACATTAAGCTGGCTCGCGTTACTCACGGCCGATTCTCTGGCAAGAAAAAGAACTAGTCATGGTTGAACCAATGTTCACCCGCAGCTTTGACCAGCCGGTCCAAGTTGGTGCAGTCCTTGATTTAACCGGTTCAGAGGCAAAGCACGCGGTCTCGGTTCGCAGAATGCGAGTTGGTGAAGCCATTCAACTAACCGATGGCGGCGGGCTAAGGGTTCGCGGACTGGTTGATTCCATCGTTGGAAATAACCTTCATGTTCGAGTTAGTTCTGTCGAGCAAGATGCAGCCCCAAAAATTCAATTGACCTTAATTCAGGCGCTAGCCAAGGGAGATCGAGATGAACTCGCGATTCAGGCGGCGACTGAACTTGGCGTGGCCGGTGTCATTCCATGGGAGGCCGATCGTTCGGTCAGCCGTTGGATCGGCCTCAAAGAAGCCAAGGGGGTCGAACGTTGGCAGAGCATTGTGACTGAGGCTGCGAAACAATCGCTGACCACGTGGCACCCCATTGTTGCAAAACCGATCAAGGGCGTTAGCGTTTCCGAATTCGTTAAGGATTTCGATCAAATGTTGGTACTAGACCCAACAGCTCCCCAAGGCATCGGGGTTCAGAATCTTCCAAAGACAGGACGCGTCGCGCTGGTGGTGGGGCCTGAAGGCGGAATCAGTGATGCGGAACTTGAGGCTCTGGAAGAGGCTGGCGCCCATCGAGTTAACCTGGGCACACCTATTCTTAGGACCTCAACCGCGGGTGTTGCTGCGATTTCGGGAATCCTTGCCCTTACTGGGCAATGGGGCTCAAAGTAGACTCATTGCTGGAGGAAAGATTGAATAACCAAGACTGCATCTTTTGCAGAATCGCGAACCAAGACATTCAGGCAAACCTGGTCGAAGAGACAGAGCACTCTCTTGCCTTCTGGGATATTTCACCGCGTCAGCCGATTCACATCTTGGTAATCCCAAAGCACCATCACGCCAACATCGCAGAGTTAACCAATAACGCTCCGGATGAATTGGTAGACCTAATGCGGCTTGGATCAAAAATCGCGCTTGAGAAATCAACGGGTTCTTTCCGTCTTAGTTTCAACACGGGGGCAGAAGCGGGGCAAACCGTATTTCACGCGCACGGACACATCACCAGTCGCACGCCAAAGGACCAGCTTGCCTAGTTCATCGCGCGATTCATCGGCAAGTAAGGTTCGTACAGAGAAGCTTCAGGTTGTGGGCGTACCAATGATTTCGCTTTTTGGTACCGAGGATAAATTGCTTAAAACGCTTGAGCAGACTTACCCTGACGTTGAAGTGCACGCACGTGGCAACGAGGTAGCGCTAACAGGTCCAGGTTCTCAAGTAGCTGAGGCAAAGAAACTTATTGAAGAAATGGTTGCTCTAATTGCCAACGGGCAAGATCTTGCGCCACAGGATTTCACTCGCTCGGCAAAAATGCTTGAAGGGGAGAACCGCCCTGCTGATGTCCTAAGTCAAAGCATTCTCAGCTCTCGTGGCAAGAGCATTCGCCCTAAGACGCTTGGCCAAAAGAAGTACGTCGACGCAATTGATGAGGCGACAATTGTTTTTGGTATCGGACCAGCGGGTACCGGAAAAACATACTTGGCGATGGCAAAAGCCGTCCAAGCGCTTCAGCGCAAAGAAGTAAGTCGCATCATCTTGACTCGTCCGGCTGTTGAAGCGGGTGAACGCCTTGGCTTCTTGCCGGGAACATTAAATGACAAGATCGACCCATATCTTCGACCGCTGTTTGATGCTTTGCACGAAATGCTTGAGCCAGAATCTATTCCAAAGCTAATGGCCGCCGGAACAATTGAAGTTGCTCCATTGGCCTACATGCGTGGCCGCACGCTGAACGATTCGTTCATCATTCTTGATGAGGCTCAGAACACCACACCGGAGCAGATGAAGATGTTCCTAACCCGCCTTGGTTTCAATTCCAAGATGATTGTGACCGGTGACATCACTCAGATTGACTTGCCGACCGGAAGTTCTGGGCTGCGCACTGCAGTCGAGGTACTTAGCAAGGTTGATGGCATGCACTTTGCAACATTGACTTCAGAAGATGTTGTTCGCCACTCACTTGTTGCCAAGATCGTTGACGCCTATACCAAGTACGAAGATTCGCAAAAAGCCAAGAAGGTATCTAAAAAGGACTCCAAATGAGCATCGAGATCAATAACGAAACCGAGATAGCGGTGGACGAGGCTCGAGTCCTTAGATTGGCTCAGCACGCCCTAGCTGAAATGAACATTCATCCAAAAGCTGAGTTGGCAATTCAATTTGTCGATGAAGAGCCAATGGAGGTACTGCATATCCAATGGATGGATGAGCCAGGACCAACTGATGTCTTGAGTTTTCCGATGGATGAGCTTCGCCCAGGAGGCGAGGGTGAAGTTACTGAACCTGGATTACTCGGTGACATCGTTGTTTGCCCACAGGTCGCTATTCGTCAGGCTGAGGTAGCTGGGCACGAGCCTATAAATGAAATTTTGCTTTTGACTACTCATGGAATTCTGCACCTATTAGGTTTTGATCACGTAGAACCTGATGAAGAAAAAGAGATGTTCGCTCTACAGAAGTCGATTCTCGAAAAATTTTATGCAAGCGAGGCGAGCGCTTAGGTGGTTGGTTTAGCCCTTTGGATCGCAGGACTCCTGGCTCTGCTTACGACCTTGACTGCGGTCGTAAAGGCTGCACTGGAAGTCGATGAATCGGCCAAGGCAGAATCGCTAAGTTTCGTGAGACTGGCTCTTACTGGAGTTTTTGGCGTAGTTGCAGGTCAAGCACTAGCTCCAACTTCAATTGCTTGGTACTGGTCCGCGCTAATCTCGACTGCGATGATGCTCGCACTGTTGTTTGGCTCTCAGTGGGCGGCGAAGCACCTCGGACATCACCGTGTGGGGCAAAAATTACTCAAAACTTTTCGTGGGCCAATCGAATCTATCCATTTGCTTTTTACACCAATTTCACTGCCCAAATTAGACGTCCCAGAAGAGTTTGAACAAGAACTTCTTGATTCCGTAGAAGAATTTGGCGAGACCATAGTGCGCGAAATCATGGTGCCTCGCATCGACATGGCGACAGTGCCCGCTGAATCAAACTTGACCAAGGCAATGAGTATTTTCTTGAGCCGGGGTTACTCCAGGTTGCCGGTGGTTGGCAAAAACATCGATGACATAAGCGGCATTCTTTATGTGAAAGATGTTGCCAGGATTCTTCACGAATCACCAGCGAAAATGGATCAGACGTTGGTTGGCGATATTTCTCGTCCGGTAATTTTTGTTCCTGAATCCAAACCTGTTGATGACTTGCTCCGAGAGATGCAACTGAGTTCAACGCACATCGCCGTGATTGTCGATGAATACGGTGGAGTGGCAGGTCTTGCAACAATGGAAGACGTGATCGAAGAAATCGTGGGAGAAATCAGCGACGAATATGATCGCGAGGTTGCTGACGTCGATGACCTGGGAGATGGACG
>JBEGTF010000030.1:0-22816 GCA_041179545.1 Actinomycetota bacterium
AGACCAAGCTCTTCGCCGAGTGAGGCAATGATGAAGTCAGATTCGGCCAGTGGCACAAGGTGCGGGATTCCGCCGCCGAGTCCGGTGCCAAGCAGGTTGCCGTGGGCCAGACCAAAGATGCCCTGGGCCAACTGGTAGCTGCCGCCAACGGCGTCGTAGTTTGCCGAATCAAATGGGTTCAGCCATGAGTCAATTCGGCTGCTGACGTAGCCCATTAGGCGGCTGGCAACCAAGGCGCCGGTGAGGAACATGGTCAGACCCACGATTACGTAGATCGCGCGGCCGGTGGCCACGTAAACGAGCACTATAAAGAGTCCAAAGTAGAGAAGCGATGTGCCCGCATTCCCAGAATCTTGCGACCGGTAAGGGCCAGGGACTCGCGACGGGTCACCAGGTAGCCGGCAAAGAACACGGTCAGGGCGATCTTGGCTAACTCACCAGGTTGGAAGGTGAATGGGCCAATGCCAATCCAAAGGCGGGCACCGTTGATGCTGCGACCAATAATTGGCAGGCTCGGGGCAAGTAGCAGGGCAATACCAATCACCATTGAGACGTAAACGTAGCGTCGCAAAAACAGGTGACTTGGCACATAGATAATGACGATTGCGGCTACGGCCATTGCTAGTAGCGTCCAGGCAATTTGCTTCATGCCAAATAGTTCTGGGTTGTCGTTGGCAATTGCCGCAAGATCCAGTCGGTAAATCATCGCGAGGCCCAAATTGTTGAGCACAACTGCAATCGGCAAAATCATTGGATCGGCTTCGCTGGCTCTGCGTCGCAAGATGAAGTGAATTACAAAACCAATTAGCGTGACCGGCGCCCAGTAAAGCAAAAGTTCCGGTGTCATAACTTCCAACACCGATAGCTGCACCTGAGCAAGCTCGAATGCATAGATACCAGCCGCAAAAAATAGCAGGAGGAATTCGATGTTTCGGTTTCGCGGAATTACGCGAACGATTTTAGGAAGCGCGATGCTCGAGGTATCTGTCACTTGCCCTCACCACCATTCGCACCTTGTTCAAGAAGTTTCACAATGCGCATTGCGTCTTCAAGTGATTCAGCACTGATAGTGCGCTGCACCAAGTTCAACTGGTAGCTATTCAAATCATCGACAATCAAGAGAGTGTCTTTATAAGGAGACGAGAACATCAACGGACCAAGTGATTCCTTGATGCCCTGGAATATATAAACCTTTTCGTTCTGTAGACCAACGTAGTAACGGGTCTGGGTGTAATCGTATGCCCACATGATTCCGGCAATCACTAGCGCCATCATGGTTAGTACGGTAAGCATTTGACGAATGCGACGCCACAAAATTCTTCGCTTTGTTTCGCGCAAGAACTTCTCTAGGTAATCGTCTGCACCCGGAAGGTAACTCTCGGCATCGTCAACCTTGCGAAGAAGATCAAGCAAGTTGAGCGGGTTAAGAATCTTGAGAGTGCGACGACCCTTGCCTTCTTCAATCACAACTTCGTTTGCAGCGGAGCCTACAAAGCGTGCGGTTGGTTCAAAATCTGTTTGCATCGCTGCATCAAGAACATCAACCACAACAACGGTCACGTTGTCAGGTGCACCAAACTCAAGAGCTTCACCAACCAATAGCTCGCTGGCTTCTTTTGAATCCATCTTGCTGAGCAGGATGCGCTCTGCGATTTCTGGTGGCACAACGCCTGAAAGCCCGTCAGAACATAGCAACCAGCGGTCACCAGGCTTTGCGTCCATAGAGAAGGTGTCTACGTCTGGGAATTCTTCAACGTCACCAAGGACGCGCATCAATACTGAACGACGTGGGTGCACAAGCGCTTCATCTGCGGTGATGCGTCCGGTGTCAACTAGACGTTGCACGAAGGTGTGGTCTGTTGTGATCTGTGAAACTTCACCGTCGCGGGCTAGATAAATTCTTGAGTCACCGATGTGACCGATGGTTACGCGTTCACCCGTGAAAACGATTCCACTGTAAGTTGTTCCAAGCCCCGAAAGTTCTGGGTGCTGTTGCGCGGTGGTGCCAAGAAGTGCGTTTGCTTCCCAGATGACATCGATAAGTGCCTTTGATGCTTCTTCAGTTGAATCGTAAACACGATCAACCTTGGCAACCTTTTGAGTTGTTAGTGCAGATGCAATGTCGCCACCCGCGTGACCACCCATGCCATCGGCTACGAAGAATAAGTTGTAACCGGCGTAACCAGAGTCTTGGTTGCTTGCGCGAATACGACCGATGTCGGATGCCGCAAAGCTAACAGTCTTGATTGCCAATTAGTAAACCTTAGGCTCGCAACTCAAAAACTGTTTTGCCAACGCGAACCGGAGTGTTTAGTTTCACAACAGCTGGTGTGCCTACTCGTGATCCATCGAGGAATGTTCCGTTGGTTGAATTTAGATCTTGAATCAACCAGTCGTTGTTAATCAAAACAAGTTTTGCGTGGTGAGTTGATGCAAACTCGTCATCAACAATTAAGTCGGAATCTTCTGCACGACCGATAGTAAGCTCACGGCGATCAAGCGCAATGTTGTGTCCGGTTCTATCACCTTCAACAATTACCAACTTGGTTGCGTTGCTTCCGTTTGGTTCCATAACGAGTGAGCCTGGTGCGCTTGGCGCTATCGGTGCTGAAACAACCTGGGGTGCGTTTGCTGATGCAACGCGACTAACAACTTTTTGACCAAACAAGTCGGAGCGAATAACCGAGATGATGCTGAAGATGAAAATCCAAAGCACCGCAACGAATCCGGTGCGCACAAGAAATAGGGCTAACTCGCTCATTCACTCACTGCCATGTCGTTGTTGATTGTTCGCGCGACTACTTTAAACACAAAGGTATTGGTGCCGGCTTGAATTTGGGTGTCACCTTGAATGGCAATCTCACTGATTGGGCGGCCGGCGATGCGAGTTCCGTTGGTGCTCTTGAGGTCTTTGGCGGCAGCATTTCGTCCATCCCAAATAATCGCGAAGTGCACGCGGCTTAGGCCGGTGTCGTGAATCTGAATATCAGCGGTGACATCACGACCGATGGTGGTCTGCCCCACCTTGAGCAGAAAGCGCTGGCCATTGACCTCGAGGGTAGGCATCCACTCAATTTCGTGGTTTTGGGTGTTTGAACGCACCGAAACCTGGCCCAGATTCAGGCTGGAATCCTCAATTAGCTTGATGGCAAGGGTCGCTCCGAACTGAAAACCCTGCTTTTTGGCATGTTTTGTGGCCAAATCGGTCAATTCAGTGATCAGGGAGTCGCCAAGGGCCGCCATCCGCTTGAAATCAGGGGTTGAGAGGCTCACGGTGAAGGTATTTGGGGCCAAAATGCGGTCTCGGCTCAGAATTGAGGCTTTTGAGTCCATTTCGGCGCGGATGTGACCTGAAATTTCCACCGGCTGAAGCTCGGATTTGAAGGTTTTGGTGAAAGCGCCGTTGACGACTCTTTCCAATCCCTTTTCGAAGTTATCCAAGAAGCCCATTGGAAAAGTTTACCTTCGCGGGCACAAGTTGCCCTCTACCAGTGGTGGCTTCGTTCACCCTGTCGGCATAACTTGCCGCCATGCTGTGAACTTGCTGGCAAGAAGGGCATAGCTCCCTGAGTTTTCCGACCTGGCAGGCAAAAACTTTCTAAATTGAAACTGTTCCGATTTTCTCCTGATCAGAACTCAAACAAAGGATCAAAATGACTAAAAAGTTCAAGCGCGGGGCAATCGCAGCCGCATCAGCGGCAGCTGTACTTTCACTTGCCGTTGCCACACCATCTTTCGCTCACGGCAACAAGGGCCCTCGCGGACCTCAGGTCTCAGGTTCATCTGTGTCTGGCCAGGTTGAGCGTCCTGTCAAGGAAGCTCACACTCACGCTTCAGTTTCAGCAACCATCACAGCTATTCCTTCAACCGTTACTAATGTTGGCCAGATTGTTCGTGGAGCCAAGTTTGTTGCTTATAAGTTGGCAGCTGACGCAACAGCGATTCCTTCAACTCAGCCAACCACAGGCGGCAAGCCTGCCAAGGTTGTGGCAAAAGTTGGAACCGACAACGTAGTTTCATACTCAGTTGAAATCGATGCACCTGTTACTGCAGGAACCGTGAAGTATGCGGTTTACAACGCAGCAGGTGTCGGTGCTCTAGTTACAGTAGTCACAGATTCAGCTGGTGCTGCAACTGCAACATCTTCTGTAGCACTTACCACCGCTTACGCTGAACCAACCAAGCCAGCGCTAGGTGAAGGTAAGGGCATGAAGGGTGATCGCGGAATGAAAAAGGGTCACCGCCGCTAATCACTTAAACCTTTTCATCGAACTACCTCTCCAATAGAAAAGCAAAAATCCCCCACCATTGTGCCGGTGGGGGATTTTTGTTTAAGTCTTTTTAACCGACTTGCTCAGCGTGACGCTTTCCGCGAGTGTGAGTATCTTTGTGCTCTGAGTGCTTAGGGTCTGCGTAGCAGCTGTCACAAAGCAGAATCAGATCCTTGCAGCCGGCGTGTGAACAGTTGCGGAACGCGTTTGTCGCACCGCCACATCCTTCACATTCACCAATTACTTTTGCCTCATCGCTGAAGTCTTGAACCATGCGGTCATCAAAGATGTAGAGCGAGCCTTCCCAAAGACCTGAGTCCTTGAACTTCTCGCCGTAGCGAACGATGCCGCCATCAATTTGGTAGACCTCTTTAAAGCCACGGTTGATCATTACCGCAGAGAGAATCTCGCAACGAATACCACCGGTGCAGTAGGTGACGATTGGCTTGTCTTTCAGGTGGTCGTACTTGCCACTCTCAAGCTCTGCAACAAAGTCATGCGATGTCTGAACATCAGGAACAATCGCATTCTTGAATTTACCGATGCGGGCCTCGAACGCATTACGCCCATCAAAGAACACAACATCATCGCCGCGCTCTTCAACCAGCTTGTTGACTGCGGCTGGCTTGAGGTGCTTGCCACCGTTGGTGATGCCAGACTTTTCGACGGTGATTTCATCGGGGGTAGTAAAGGCCACAAGCTCAGAACGGTTCTTAACCGATAGGCGAGGGAAGTCATTGCCGGTGCCATCTGACCACTTGAAGTCGATCTTGCCGAAACCCGGGAACTCCTTGGTTGCACGTACGTACTTCTTCAGGTCAGACATGTTGCCACCCAGGGTGCCGTTGATGCCGTGCTTAGAAACGATGATGCGACCCTTTAGGTTCAGCGACTCACAAAGAGTCTTCTGCCAAAGCTTCATAGCAATAGGGTCGGCAACCGGCGCAAAGCCGTAGTACAAGATGATTTTTTGGAGCTCCATACGGCCAATTCTACCTTCGGCGCCCTCATAGGATAAAGGGATGAGCATGAAGCCAGGCATTGAAGAAACCTCTTTTGACCACTCGATTCGCGTGCAGGACGACCTATTTCGTCACGTAAACGGCACCTGGTTCAAGGAAACCGCGATTCCAGAGGATAAGAGCATGTACGGCTCATTCCACATGCTGGCCGATGATGCCGAGGCTGCGGTGAAAGAGATACTGCTTGCAGCAGCTGCGACAGCAGGTGCTGAAAATGCCGGCGCTGGCAAGGCGCCGGCCGGAAGTGCAGCTCAGCAAATCGGTGACATGTATGCCTCTTTTATGGACGAAGCCCGAGCCAACGAACTGGGCGCTGCGCCAATCGCCGCCGAACTGAATCTGATTGAACACCTAAGCACGCTCGACGAAGCCACCAAGTTGATGGGTGAGTTCTCGAAGGCGGGTATCGGTGGGCTTTTTGGTTCTTATGTAGACAACGACCCGGGCAATCCAAATCGCTACCTGGTGAATCTGTACCACGGTGGAATCGGCCTGCCCGACGAGGCCTACTACCGCGAAGAGAAGCACCAGGAAATTCGCGATGCCTACGTGCCACACATTACACAGATGCTTTCGCTTGCTGGTTGGTCAAACACCGATGCCGAGTCTGCCGCACACAAGATCTTTGAGTTCGAAACTGCGCTCGCCGCAGTGCACTGGAACAACGTGGACTCACGCGATGCTGAGAAAACTTACAACCTGGTTGCATTCGATGATTTGCAGGCGGCGACAAAAACTTTTGACTGGTCACTTTGGTTAGCCGGAGCAGAACTTGAGCGCAAGGTACTGGAGGAATCTGTTGTAATGATGCCTTCGTTCTTTGAGGGCCTTGAAAATATTTACAAACAGGAAAACCTTGAGACCATCAAACTTTGGATGGCATGGAAGGTAATCGGTTCGGCCGCAAGTTTGTTGAGCGATGACTTTGTAAATGAGCGCTTTGCGTTTTACGGAACCAAGTTGACCGGTGCTCCGGTTAATCGCGCACGATGGAAGCGCGCAGTTTCACTTGTTGAAGGTTCACTCGGCGAGCTAATCGGAAAAATTTATGTTGAGAAGCATTTTCCGATGGAAGCCAAGCACCGCATGGATGAATTGGTTGGCTATCTAATCGAGGCTTACCGCCAGAGCATTCTTGAACTTGATTGGATGAGCGAAGAAACTAAGAAGAAGGCTCTGGTAAAACTAGACAAGTTCACTCCAAAGATTGGTTTCCCGGATAAGTGGAAAGACTATTCATCACTAGTTATTCAGCGTGATGATTTAGTTGGCAACGTGCGCCGCGCGAACGCATTTGAGCACGAGCGCGAAGCGGCAAAAATTGGTGCACCGCTTGATCGCGATGAATGGTTCATGACACCGCAAACCGTTAACGCTTATTACAACCCGGGCTTCAACGAGATCGTATTTCCGGCAGCAATTTTGCAGCCACCGTTCTTCTCGCTCGAAAACGATGACGCAATTAACTTTGGCGCTATCGGTGCTGTGATTGGTCACGAGATTGGTCACGGTTTTGATGACCAAGGTTCAAAGTATGACGGCGATGGTGCATTGCAATCATGGTGGACCGATGCCGACCGCTCAGCATTCGAGAAGCGCACCAAAAAGTTGATCGATCAGTACAACGAACTTTCACCGGCACAGTTGGGCGATGAGCACAAGGTAAATGGTGAGCTGACCATTGGTGAGAACATTGGTGATCTGGGTGGCTTGGGCATTGCCTACAAGGCGTACCTACTTTCTCTTCAAGGTGCCGAGGCGCCTGAGATTGATGGCCGAACTGCAGCCCAGCGATTCTTTATTGCCTGGAGTCAGTCATGGCGTGCAATTGGCCGCGATGAAATGGTCTTGCAGCGCCTAGCCACCGACCCGCACTCGCCTGCCGAGTTCCGTTGCAATCAGATTGTGCGCAACATCGATGTGTTCTATGAGGCTTTCAACGTTCAGCCGGGAGACAAGCTTTGGCTAGAGCCTGAAGAGCGAGTGGTGATCTGGTAAATGAATCTCTGGTTCAGGCTTCTATATGACCTACTAACCATGCGCCGCCGCCCAGCGGTGGACTGGCAATCAGTGGGCAAGCGCACCTTCCGGGTTTGGCCAAGTGACCTAGACATTTTTAGGCACATGAACAACGGAGTCTTCCTGTCACTGCTTGATCTTGGCCGCTACGACTTGGCGATGCGCTCTGGTGTTTGGCAGGAGTGGAAGAAGCTTGGCTGGTACCCGGTGGTGGTCGCCGAGACCATAACCTTTAGAAAATCTTTGATGCCCTGGCAGAAGTTTGATCTTGAAAGCAAGGTCATTGGTTGGGACGACCAGGCAGTTTATTTTGAACAGCGCTTTGTTGTGAAGGGCGAGATCTACACCAAGGCAATTGTGCGAATCAGATTCTTGAAGCGCTCACGCGGAATTGTTTCACCGGCAGAATTGAAGCCCCAAGCAACTGGTAAACCTGCGTTAACTTTGTTTTCTGTTTAGCAAACATCGGTGGACCATTTATCTAACAAGTCGTGTTTCGCCAGTTTGAGGTTTGAATAGTTTCTAAATTGAACTCGTGAAGCTAAAAGTCAGCATTATCGGGTTGGGATACTTGGGTGCAACAACCGCCGTAGCGTTCGCAAAGTTGGGCCACGACGTTATCGGTTTGGATTCTGATGAAAACAAGCTCACTCTGCTGCAAAGCGGACGTGTTCCTTTTTATGAACCCGGACTCGACGAAGCACTGACATCGGTGCTGGCCGAGGGAAACCTTAGGTTCAAATCCAAGCAAGACAAGGATTCAGGATCTGCGGATGTTCATCTTTTGTGCGTGGGCACTCCGCAGTCTCGCACTGGGCTTGGCGCTGACACCTCATATCTTTTCTCAGCGGTGACTGAGCTTGCACCCTACCTAAATGAAGATTCAGTAGTTGCAGGTAAGTCCACGGTACCGGTGGGCACAGCAAAGGCGCTTCGTGCTCACCTCTCTGAGTTGGTGGATTTTGAACCTCACCTCGCTTGGAATCCGGAATTTCTGCGCGAGGGCACCGCGCTCAAGGACACTTTGGAACCAGACCGTATCGTGATTGGCACGGACGAAATGTGGAGCGAAAAGATTCTGCGGACGCTCTACGAACCAATCACCAGCGCAGGCGTTCCGCTTTTGCAAATGGACATTCCGACCGCCGAGTTAGTAAAGGTTGCCGCAAACTCGTTCCTAGCAACAAAGATTTCATTCATCAACGCAATGGCCGAAGTCGCTGAAGTTTCTGGTGCAGACGCAGTGAAACTTGCAGAAGCTATTGGCTACGACGAACGCATTGGAAACAAATTCCTAAAGACTGGAATTGGGTTTGGTGGCGGCTGCCTACCGAAAGACATTCGTGCATTTAGCGCCCGCGCCGAGGAACTAGGCGTTGGCCAGGCGGTTGGTTTCTTGCGCGAGGTTGAAGAAATTAACCTGCGTCGCCGAAGCCGAGTGATAGAAATTGCTCAAGAGGAACTAGGTGACTTGACCGGTAAGCGTGTGGTTATGTTAGGTGCCGCTTTCAAACCAGAAACCGATGACGTTCGAGATTCTCCTGCAATGGCTGTAGCCGAGCAATTTTGGAGTGCCGGGGCGCACGTGATTGTGCACGATCCGAAGGCATTAGAAAATGTCAAACGCATGTACCCGCAATTAGATACCGAGTACGACTTGGCTGCTGCACTAGATGGGGCAGAGCTTGTCGTGTTGGCTACCGAATGGCGCGAGTACCGCGATGCAGATCCTCAACTCCTTGGTGAGCTGGCTCGCAATCGCTTAGTGATTGATGGCAGAAACGCTCTCGATGTTGCTGCCTGGCGAGACGCCAACTGGCAGGTCATTGCACTAGGCCGCAATCTTGAACGACTGCCGGCTCTGGTTTAGGCGCACATGTCTAAATACCTCTATCGCAGCTACGTGGCAATAGGGGATTCCCTAACCGAAGGCCTCGGCGACTTTGATTTTGAAGTCAGTCGATTTGGTTGTGGTTGGGCGGATCGCTTGGCCGAACTTTTTGCAAGAGTTGCTTTTGAGGCCGGCGAGAATTTTGATTACGCCAACCTGGCGCTTCGTGGAAGCAGCCTCTACGACATTTTGACCGCCCAGCTTGAGGATGCACTTAAGTTGAAGCCTGACCTAGTGACGATTTTTGCCGGTTCAAATGACTTCATGCGCTCAAACAAAACTCATCCCGAGATGAAAGCCCTACTCCGCGGTGCGATTAAGCGACTGCACGAGGCTGGGGCTCACGTGCTCCTAGTGAACACCGTCAATCCAGTTCACCTGAAGCTCTTTCAACCTCTCTCCTATAAAGCCAGAGCGATGACTGAACTCATCAACTCTGTGGCAGCAGAGTACGAGGTACCGGTACTAGACCTCTTTTCAATGAATGAGTTTGAAAGTCTGGAGTTTTGGTGCGAAGACATGGTGCACTTCTCAGGGCACGGCCACATTCGCATTGCTAACCAAGCGGCAAGTATGTTGGGGCTAGATCAAGGATTCGAAGAAGCGGACCTGGAACAGATGCACAGGCCAGACAGGGGCCCCGTTGCCGTAATGCAATGGACCGTGCGCCACGTGATCCCTTATCTAGTGAGGCGAATTCGCCGACGATCTTCGGGCGACGGCTTAGAGCCTAAGCACGATTCTTACGTGACCTTAATCTCTCGCGCAGCAATTCGAAAGGCAGCGGCAGCGAGGAAAGAATTACAAAACCAATCACAAACAGCTCTACGTGCTTAGCAACAAATTCAACTTGACCAAGCAGGTAGCCACATCCAGTTAGTCCAACTGTCCAAGCTGCGCCCCCAATCAAGTTCAACTTCCAAAATCTTTTTGCATCAAAGTGGCTGATTGCAGCAAACATAGGAATCAGTGCACGAAGGCCCGGAACAAATCTGGCCAGGACGATAGACCTGGCACCGTAGCGATCAAAAAACTTTTTTGTGTGTTCGACGGTTCGATGGTTAAAGAAGAAGGTCTCTCTTTGCTTGAAGAGTCGCGGGCCTATCTTGTGGCCAAGCCAGAATCCAGTTTGTGAACCTGCCACAGCAGCAATAAACAAGATAGGTATCGCTACGTAAACGGGAAAATCACTGAGCCAAGTTGCCAGTGCTAGCCCCAGTAAAAACAAAAGAGAATCACCAGGTAAGAATGATCCCAAAATCGTTGCGGTCTCGAAGTAGATGATTAATGCTGCACCCAGAACGGCTAGTGAGCCAAGGCTCGTTAGAATCGCGTTACTATCCAGCCAATTCATGCAACTCGATTCTCTCGAGACGCATCTTTGATTTGCATCGCACTTCGGTAGTGTTCAAAAAGTTGGGCGTTATTTGCCGACCAGGATTTGTCGGCTACTGCCTCTCGAGCTTCTAGGCCAATCTGCTTTCTTAGCTCGGGATCAGCAATCAGTTCTTGCACGACGCTTCGGTAAGCGTTCTCTTCATCGGGGTTTACCAAGAAACCGTTAACGCCCGATTGAATTATGAATCGAGGGCCACCCCTTGCAGGTGCAACCACTGGTAAACCACTGGCTTGTGCCTCTTGAATTGTTTGCCCGAAAGTTTCCTCAGTGCCACAGTGCATGAAGATGTCCATCGATGCATAGGCGTTGGCTAGGGCGGGTCCCACCAGCTTGCCGGTGAACTTTACTTTCTGGTATCTGAACAGCTTTTCGAGATTGGCGCGTTCTGGCCCATCGCCAACGATCAAGAAACTCACGTTTGGGATGCCAAATAATTCGGCAAAGCGCTCTACTTGTTTTTCTGCCGCTAACCGGCCAACGAAGCCGATTACTAAGTGGTCATTAGCGGCAAGCTCCTTGCGATAACCGCTTTCGCCAACCAGATCGCGCTTCATAGGGTTGTAGGTTTCGAGGTCAACCCCTCGCCCCCAAACAGCCACGCCCTGAGCGCCAATTTTGCGCAGGTAATCTGCGCCTTCGGCGGTCGGCGCAAGATTTACGGTGGCTCGTCGGTGAATTGCGCCAATCAATCGATCAATCAGAGGTCTAAGGCCGGGAACTCCGTAGCGCTGAGCGTACCCCGCAATATCGGTTTGATAGATGGCAATTGCCGGAACTCCCATCCGGTTGGCCACGGAGATGGCCTGACGACCAAATGCGAAAGGCGCTGCAACGTGCACGACATCGGGGTTGAAATCCCTGAGGATGCTTTCTAGCCGCAAGTGAGGCAAGGCAACGGCGAACTGCTTGATGTAAAAGCGACTTATTCGAATTACTCTGAAGCCCAAAAATTCAGCTGCATTCGAGGTTGGGGCAAGAACAATTGCCTCGTGCCCGTCTGCCTTGAGTGATTCCAGGACACGGATGACCGAATTTGTGACGCCGTTAATTGACGGCAGGAAGGACTCCGTTACGACTGCAACTCTTAGGGGCACGGCTTAACCATAAGAATTTCTTATGAGCAAAAAGTGAACGACAGGTCACGCTCTGGCAAACAGCGATTGGAAGTTATCTGTTGCGGCTAAATCACCATTGGCAAGAATAAAAAGTGCTTCAATTTCATCGACGGCTTCAAGCAGTGGAATTCCACGTGTGCCAGCCGCGAACGCTGCGGTTGCCCAAACGTCTGCAGTGACTAAATCTTTAGCAACTACGCTCACCTGAACTAAGTCAGTTGGTGAATCTTTGCTCTTCTGCCGAGCCACTTGTGGCCATTGCTCGGTAATCAGTGTTTTGTAAATCAATCACGGTAAGTATTGCGTGATCAGTTGACGCGATGGAAATTGGTTTTGAAATTGCGATTCGCCAATCTTGATCAGCAGTTAGTTCATCGCTCAACCAAACATCTCCGCCGGCATTCATCGTGAAGTCAACAATGCCTGCTTGCAACATATATTCAGCCGCACGCTTTGCCGCCCAAGTTTTGACTATGCCCGAAGGATCAAAAGTATTTTGCGGAGTCATGGCGCTAAACCAACCATCGGTTCGCTTCTCCCATTCGTCACACGCATCCCAAATTTCTGCGACGACCGGTGGACAATCTGAAACTCTCGTTTCACCTCTTGCAAGCTGCGAAAGTGGCGACTCTGGTTTGTAAAGACTGAAAGTTCTGTCGGCCTCGTGCAAAATTTCACAGGCCTGAGCGATTATGTTTTGGATTTCTGTGCCACTAAGTGCACTGCGGCCGGCAAAACGAAAAGTCGTGCCCATGCAGGCTTCAACATGTTCAAAAAGGTTGAGCTCGAGAGAATTCATTAATTCAATTTCGATAGCGCGCTTGACAGTGCCTGTTGATAAGCCGCAGTTGTAAAGGTTGCTCCGGAAAGATTTCCAAAGCTAGCGCTCTGTGCCTTAATGGCTTCTTCGTTCAAAACTGGAATCGCCTGGTCCCAACCAGGGCTTGCTGATGCTTGCAGCTCGGTGATTTTTTCAATCTTGCCTGCGGTGGCGGTTACTTCAAGCTCGATCACTCCGTAGCGATACTCAACCGGATCACCCTTGACGGTTTGGGTCTTAGTGGCACCCGCGGCTGAGCCGCTGGTATCGGTTGCTGGATTAAGCCAGAGTGCATTGATGCCGATTGCTCCACCAACACTGGCGGCAACCATAATCATGGTTGAGAAAATCCAGGGACGCTTTTTGCTGTGCGGGTTCGCGAGTTTCAAATCTTTAGAATTTGGCAAGAGCTGACTCCAATGCTTGCTTGAAGGCCTGAGTTGTAAAGGTTGCCCCCGAGACGTTGCCAAAATTTGAACCGTTGGCACTAACCGCGGCTTCGGCCAACATGTCAGGCACTACCGCCCAGTCCGGCCCCCTAGTGCCAGCCTGAATCAAATTCACTGCGGTTATTGTTGAGCCGGATTTAACCACTTCAACTTGGATCACTCCATATTTGTATTGAATAGCTGATCCGGTTTGCGAACCACCACTTGTTTTCTGAGTGGGAGCGGAAGAAGGAGCCGAACTGGTCGACTTGGTCGGTGTTGGAACTGAGGCCGTATTTTGAGTCGACTCTGTACTCGTGCTGGTTTCGACACCTGGCTGAGTGGTTGGGGTATCGGTAGCAGTAGCTTCAGGCGCGGCGCTGTTACCCGAGGGTGGCTCACTGGCAGCAAGACTTAGCCCAGTTTCAGCAGCCTGACCTAATGACCATGAGGTTGCAAGAACGCCAAGGCTGATTACGCCAACAATGTTTTGGGTTGCTTTTCTCACCAGGCGTACTCCTCTGAGTGAATGCTGTCGATTGGGGTGCCTGCTTTGCGCACAGATTTGAGCACACTGTGAGTCCACGCTTCAGGACCACAAACGTAAACGTCTGCTTCTGAAACGTGCGGAGCCATCATTGTTAGGCGGGCGACATCGGGGTTGTTTGATCTATCATCATTTAGCCAAGAGTTTTTGTTTGCGCGCGGGCCAGCGATGATGTGCAAAGGGAATTCGCGACGACGACAAATTTCTTTGATCTCGTTCAGCAGAGACGCATCGTTTTCGTTTCGCACGCGATAAATAACTGTGATGTCACCAGGGCGGGCGGCCATAGATTCGGCGAGTGTGCGAATCGGTGGAATGCCGATGCCCGAAGCAATTAACACAACTTTTTCTTTTGTGCGACGTTCTTCGGTGAACAAACCGTAAGGACCTTCAATTGCGATAGGTGTACCAGGCTTTAGGTTTTGCATCAGCTTGGTGTCGTCACCGCGATCACCAATCGTAAAACGTAAGTACTCACCGTTTGGCGCTGCAGAAATTGAGAAAGGGTGTGGGCGCCACCACTGGGTAGGAGTTAGAAAACGTAAGAAGTAGAACTGGCCCGAAACCGCTTCAATCTTTTGCAGGTGCTTGCCGGTTAGGTAAAGAGAAACAGTGTCTGATGATTCACGAACGGTTTGCGCCAGCACAAGACGCTTACGGAAAGATTTGCGAATCGGAATTATTACGCGGAACCAAAGAATGTTTAGAAAAACAAATAAGTAAAGCGAAACCCAAATAGTTGTTTGCACCGGTTTGCCCGCGACATCACTACCTGAAGTGAAAATGTGTGGCACGGCAACGGCAACAGAAATGTATGAAACCAAGTGCACGAAGTACCACGCTTCGTAGCTCATCTTTTGACGTGCAAAGTTAATCGAAGTCAGAACCACAACAATCATCAAAAACAAACCGATGGTGGCCAGCAACATGTCTTGCACGTCGAAAACAAACCACCAGAAAGTTGTCACGAGATCTTTGCCGTTATTGATTGAATACTGAACCAGCGAAGCTAAAAAGTGGGCGACGATCAGATACAACACCGGTTTACCGAGGCGCTTGTGAACGACCGTGGCACCGTCGTGACCATAGAACTTATCGATCCATGGCACACGGGCAATAAGCAACATCAAAATCAAAAGCAGGGCCGTGCCTAATAAAGAGGTAAGCCTGCTGATTGCGCCTAGGGTGGTTGGCAGATCGGTCACGCCTTTTAGTCCGCCGTCGATTAGGAACATCACCAAAACAGCCATCACGATTGACCAGGCAAGGGTCTCGATGATGTCTTGGGCTCGTTTGATGCGAACTACCTTGCGTTCACCAATTCGGACCGCCTTATTTGGCTCGGTTAGCCGCAATTGATTGGCCGGTGAGTTGCTCATAAGCCCCAGTCTGGTTCAGAAGGCTGGGAGTTATCTGGACGCGCGCTGTATGTGCGGAATGAATGACAGCAGGGCTAAAGTTGCCTCATGACTGCTCTTCCGATTGTGCGAACCTACACCGATGCCGAGGGCATCGACATTACCTTCTACGAATGGCCAGTGGCCCAGCCAAAAGGCTGCGTTCAACTGGTGCACGGATTAGGTGAGCACGCTCGCCGCTATGACCACGTTGCCGCGGCGCTAAATCGCGCGGGCTTCAGCGTGTATGCCGATGACCACCGCGGGCACGGTGCCACTGGACTTCGCATGACCGCCGAGGGCATCACCAAGAAGCAAGGCAACCTTGGCCCTGGTGGCATGGCCGCAGTGTTTTCTGGCGTGCGCCAACTGAGCCACATTATCGTTGGTGAAAACCCTGAAGAGCCGTTGGTGCTCATTGGTCACAGCTGGGGCTCGATGATCGCGCAGCGCATTTACAACAAATATTCCGATGAATACGACGGTCTAGTGCTGAGCGGTTCATCGATTCTGATTCCAGGCGTGGTGCCAAGTTCTGGCTTCAACAAGAAATGGAACAAGACCCCAAACTCCACTGGCTATGAGTGGTTGAGTCGCGATGAAGAAGTTGGTCGTGATTTCTTGAACGATCCAAAGAATTTTCCTGAGAACGCGATTCAGGTTTTTGGAATTACCAACACCGCAAAACTGATGGGTGTGCCTTCAAAGCAGATTGATTCGCACGTGCCGATTTTGATTATGGCCGGATCAGCTGATCCACTGGGCGGTGAGAAAGGCAACAAGAAGTTGCTTGATGCCTACCGGAAGGCCGGAGTGCACGATGTTGAGCTAGTGATTTATCACGATGCTCGTCACGAGATCTTCAATGAAATTAACAAGCAAGAAGTGCTTGAAGATTTAGTTGCTTGGCTTGATGATCGTTTAGATGCGCACGAGCATCTAGATGAGATTTAGCTAGAGCGAGCTTTAGTCCCGCTTCGGGAGTTCGCAGAACGCCACCGCTTCTTCAATTGAGTTGAGTAGCAGGTCGTGAGTCTCCGGGTGCTTTTCCATGTAGCGCACTGTGTATGAACAAATCGGCACGACTTTATCGGTGCCCTGCTCGCGAACATCATTCAACGCAAACTTGGTAAGAATCGCGGCCAGGTTCTTGCCCTGGTGGACCGGGTTCACGTGGGTACTGACCATGTGGATTTCGCCCGGGGTCTTGCGGTACTTCAAGTCACCCACTTCTTCATTACCGATGAAGATCGCGTATCGGTGTTTGTCGGCTTCGTGAATGACGTTAGGTGTTGCGTCGGTCATGATGTTAATCTCTTTCTGTGCCGATAAATCAAATCTTCAAAGGGGATAACCTCCCTATTTTGAAGTCTATTCCGAGCGAGTCAGTTCAACTGATCTACATTGATCCGCCGTTCAACACCGGCCGCACCCAGACCCGTGGCACAACAACCACAACCCGCACCGATGCCGGTAATCGCGTGGGCTTCAAGGGCAAGCGCTACGACGTGGTGCGTGAGACCGTGCTGTCTTATGACGATGAGTTTGAAGACTTTTGGTCATTTCTTGAGCCGCGACTTGAAGAGGCCTGGCGTCTACTCAACGAAACCGGAACCCTTTACCTGCACCTTGATTATCGCGAGGCGCACTACGCCAAGGTTTTACTTGATGCACTGTTTGGTCGCGACTGCTTCTTGAACGAAATTATTTGGGCTTACGACTACGGCGGCAAGAGTAAGAACAAGTGGCCCTCAAAGCACGACACCATTTTGGTTTACGTAAAAAACCCCGCAAAGTATTACTTCAACTCAACTGAGGTTGACCGCGAGCCATACATGGCGCCCGGATTAGTGACTCCAGAAAAAGTTGAGAAAGGCAAGCTGCCTACCGATGTCTGGTGGCACACAATTGTTTCGCCAACCGGAAAAGAAAAAACCGGTTATCCAACTCAGAAGCCAAAAGGTATTTTGCGTCGAGTGATTCAGGCTTCTTCGCAAAAGGGCGATTTGGTTTTGGATTTCTTTGCGGGTTCAGGAACAACTGGCGCAGTAGCCGCGGAGCTTGGTCGTAAATTTATTTTGATTGACCAGAACCCGGAATCTATCGAGGTGATTTCAAAGCGCCTGAGCGACGACGGCGTGGAATTCGCGCTGAAGCGCTAAACACCAAAACAAAAGTTAGCAAAATCAATGTCGCTGACACTGCCATAGCCATTCCGTAATTTGTGGAACCAGGTCTAGAAATCAACGCGTAGAGCACGGTCGGCAAAGTTGCTTGATCGCCGAAGGCAAGCAGCGATGCCGCACCAAACTCACCAATGCCCGCAATAAGAGCAAAACCAATCGCGGTCAGAATCACGTTGCGAATAATTCCTGATTCAATGTGCCACCAGGTTTGTCTTGAATTTGCACCGGCAAGTGATGCTGCTTCTCGGTGGTCTGCGCCAATTGAAATTAGTGCCGGGTAGATAAGACGAATAACCAACGGCAGTGCCATGAGTGCTTGAACCAATGGAACAACCAACCAACTTGCACGAATCGGCAGCGGGCCATCGCCAAAGGTGATCAGATAGCCAAAGCCAAGAACAACCGATGAGATTCCAATAGGAATCAGAAAAAGCAAATCGATGGTGCGATTCGAAAAACGTGCGCGACGAGTGCGGTGAGTGCGTGAGAGCAAGTATGAGACGAAAGAGCCTAGACCCACGGCAATGCTCGCCGATTGCCTGCCAAATCGAGATGTTCAATAACTCGCGATCCCCGCGGCCAGTGAGGTTCAAGAAGTTTTGCAGACTCAGGGCGCCATCAAAGGTGAAGGCCTTGGCCAGAACGACCAGCATTGGTATTGCAATCATGCCGACTACCGCAAGGGCAGTAACCGCAACGGCTGGCCAATCGCGCGCATCAAGCCTGGGCTTTCTAGTGCTTTCATCTACCTGCTCAATTCCAATAGGGTGCTTGGCGATTGCCTCAGAGATGCTGAAGGCAACCACGGTAATTAGGGTTTGGAGCAGTGCAAGGGCTGCCGCCTTATTTAGATCAAGAAACTGGAGGGCCGCAGTGGCTATCTGGGTTTCTACCGATTGCACCTGTCCACCACCAAGAATCAGGATGATGCCGTAGCTGCTGGAACAGAACAAGAAGGTAAGGGCTGAGGCCGAGACTATTGCTGGCTTTAGCTGGGGCAGGGTGACCTGAAGGGTGGTGCGCAGGCGTCCGGCTCCGGCAAGGGCTGCGGCTTCCTCGGTTTCGTTGTCCATGGTGGCCCACACCCCGCCGAGGGTGCGCACCACGAGTGAGTAGTTCACAAAAACGTGAGCCGCGATAATCCAGTAGATGGAATTCTCAAAAAAGAATCCCAGCCCCAGATCTTGGTAGATCTGGTGTTCGGCACGGAATGATGAGAACACAATTGCTACCACGATGGTTGGCAGCACCAAGGGCACGGTAATCAACGCGCGAATAACGCGCTGTCCAAAAAATTGCTTTCGATACAAAACGTAGGCACCTGGCACACCAATTAGTAAAGCAATCAGCGTTGAGACGGCCGCTTGCCAAATTGTGAACCAAATCGCCTTTAGTGTCGACGGTTCAAAATAAATTTCAAACCAATTGGCGGATAACCCAACACCGATAATCTTCAGCAGTGGCCAGTAGAACAACACTCCGATAAAAATTAGCGGAGCTGCCCAGAGCCAAATCTTCTTGGACATTTTTAAAAACTAATTAGTTGACTGCAAATATTTCAGACCACTTGCTCAACCAAATCTTGCGATTTTTGCTGATGTCAAGTGAGCCGCCGAATGTGTTTTTTGCCGGTGGTGCAAAATCTGCCCATGCCTTCGGCAATTCAACGGTTGCAAGAATTGGGTAAACGTACATGTTGTCGGCAAGTGTTTTTTGGAATGGTTCGGTCAACAAAAACTCGGCAAGCTTCTTCGCGGCCGTTGGATTCTTTGAATTTTTTAGAACGCCCACGTATTCGGTTTGACGGAAGCAACCGTCATCGATTGTTGCAGTTTGTGATTCGCCCGCAAACTCGCCCGAGTCACGAACTTCGAAAGCAGGTGAGCTTGAGTAACTCAAAACGATTGGGTAATTACCCTTACCTGATGATCCGCTGAACTCAGTGAAGTATGCGTCTTCCCAACCGGCAGAAACTTTCACTTCGTTTGATTTAAGTGCGGTCCAGTATTGTTCCCAACCGTTTTCGCCAAACACATCCACCGTGGAAGCTAGGAAAGCAAGACCAGGTGAAGAAGTTGTTGGGTTAGTCAAAACGGTAAGTCTCTTGAAAGCAGGCTTAGTCAAATCTTTAATTGAGGTAGGCGCTGGCTGTTCGTTGTTTGCAAACCAAGCTTTGTCGTAGTTGAAGCACACATCGCCAAAGTTAACCGGAGCCAATTCGCCATCAATGATTTCATTCTCGATGGCCACACCGCTGAACGTGTTGTCAATGCCGTAGACCACATCGCCTATCGGCGCGTCTTTGGTCAGCACGAGCTTGTTGGTCATTGCGCCGGTGTCGCCGGCTTTGATCTGCTTGATGGTGATGCCGGTCTGGGACTTGAACTCGGCAATAACTTCATCGGTGAATACAGCGGAATCGTGAGTGACCACGGTCACTTCTGTTGGTGTTGCATCGCCCATCGGGGTACAGGCGGTTAGGCCAAGTGCCATGACGCTGGCGGCTGCAATTAGTGAGAGCTGCTTAAACATTTGAAACGCCTTCCTTCGCTGGCATTACCCAGACAGGTTCTACGGTCGAAGACTGGATGTCTTCCTCTCAGCTGGGTTTACCCGGCTCCCGTGTATTTCTAAGTTAGTGCATGCCAGGTAGCTTTGCCGCCTCTTGGGCTTCTTCCTCGGCCTTGGCTGCAACACCAGACATTTGGCGAAGCGGAACCTCTTTGACGAACCAGGTCAGGATGAAACCAACGAAGATAACCGCTGCGGCTGCAGAGAACACGGTCACGCCCGCCTCAGTGAAGGCAATCAAGATTGGCTTTGAGATCTCAGGTGAGATGCTCTGCAAGAAAGATGAGTCAGTTGCAACCATGTCGGCGATGCCACCAGTCTCAGTGTTTTTCAAGATTGCATTCTCAGGCAGAGTCAAAAGTTCAGGCTTAGCCATCAACACAGACTTTATCTGCTCGCCAATCCATGAGCCCTTGTCAGCAAGAGTTGCAAACAGAATCGATAGGAATACTGCAACACCGCCGGTGCCACCCATCTGACGGAAGAAGGTTGACGAAGAAGTTGCCACACCAATATCGCGAGGCTCAACAGCGTTCTGCGCAGCGATGGTTAGCGTCTGCATCAGCTGACCCAATCCAAGACCCATCACAACCATGCCGATTGAAATCTGCCAGATCTCCCAGTCGTACTTCATCTGTGCAAAGTAAACGTAAGAGATTGTCATCATCGCGGTGCCAAGCACCATAAAGATTTTGTACTTACCGGTGCGGCCGGTAATGATTCCAGAACCCATCGATGCAGTCATCATTCCAATGGTCATTGGAATCATTAGCAGACCAGCTTCAGTTGGCGATGCGCCCTTAACGATTTGCAAGATCAGCGGAATGGTCATCATTCCACCAAACATGCCAACACCAACAATTACACCGATACCAGTGCTCATTGAGAAGGTACGAGACTTGAAAAGTTTCAACGGCAAGATTGCGTCGTCACCCATTTTGCGCTCGATGAAAATGAACGAGATGATTCCAACAACACCGGTTACATACATCGTGATTGCAAGCGAGCTATCCCAGCCCCAATCGCGACCTGACTCGGCAACCAACAACAGTGGAACAACCGCAACGATGATCGCGAGTGAACCCATCCAGTCAATCTTTGATTTACGTGGAGTGTGTGGAACGTGAAGGAACGAAACCACCATCATCATTGCAATCACACCGATAGGAAAGTTGATCAAGAAAATCCAGCGCCAACCTTCAACGAACAAGAAGGTATCCATGTCGGCGAATAAACCACCGATAAGCGGGCCAAGCACAGATGAAGTTCCAAACACAGCCATAAACATGCCCTGGTAGCGAGCACGCTCACGTGGTGGAACGATGTCAGCAAGAATTGTTAGTGACAGAGTGAACAAACCTCCAGCACCAATACCTTGGAAAGCACGCCAAGCTGCAAGCTCGTACATTGAGTTTGACGATGCAGCGGCAACAGAGCCAATCACGAAAACGGTGATGGCAAAAATAAACAAGCGACGACGACCAAAGATGTCACCGAGCTTTCCATATAGAGGAGTAGTCACAGTTGAGGTGATTAGGTAGGCGGTGGTTGCCCAAGCCTGAAGTTCAAGACCCTGAAGGTCATCGGCAATCGTGCGCATTGCGCTACCAACCACCGACTGATCAAGAGCAGAAAGAAACATACCGCTCATAAGGCCGGCGAGAACCAACATGATTTGGCGGTGCGTCATCACTCCAGTTTTTGCTGATTCTTCAGCAGCTGCTTTTCTTTCGGCGCGCGCCATGGGACTCGATTCGTTCGATTCGTTTTTATGGGGAAAAGTTAGGCTGGGTCTATGCGTTTCCAGCGAGAGTTCCAGCCTAAGCCCAGAAATTGGAAAGTAGTTCTAACTACCCCAATGCTTATTGGCGCTTTGGTATTCCCGCTGTTTTCAGGCGGTGGCGCCATGGCTGTCGACGAGAGCCCAACGCCAAGCCCATCGGTTAGCGCCAGCCCATCGGTGTCACCAAGCCCGGACGTCAGCATCCTGCCAATCACCGAGGACACCACTCGCATACCTTTATATGACACCGATAAAGCCAGCTCGCTGCAGGTGGTGGTGAACAAAAAGCGACCGTTGAACCCAATTGATTACCTGCCACGCGGCAAGGTGCAGATTGGTTATAGCTGGGTGGCCAAGCCAGCGGCCGAGGCCTACGGGCAACTAAAGGCCGCGGTTAGCGCCAAGAAACTGGGCACTTTGTGCATCAACAGCGGATATCGAAGCTTTGCCAGCCAAAAAATCATTCACGCGGCAAAGGTTGCGCAGCTGGGTAAGACCAACGGAGAGAAGCTGGCAGCTCGCCCGGGTCACTCAGAGCACCAAACCGGTTTGGCCATTGATGTCTCGACCACGCAGCTTGGTTGCCGGATTGGTCCGTTTGGTGCCAGCAAGGCATCGAAGTGGATTGCCGAGAATGCCTGGCAATACGGCTTCATCGTGCGCTACCCAAGCAATGCCAAAACCGCGATCACCGGGTACGTTTGGGAGCCATGGCACCTGCGCTTTGTTGGCATTGAACTAGCCACCGAGATGAAATCCAAGAAGATCACAACCCTCGAAGAATTCTTTGGGTTGCCGGCTGCGCCTAAGTACTAAATAACACTGTCAACAAGTTGCTTAGCCTCAACCTGCACTTGCCTTAGGTGCTCTGCACCACGGAATGATTCACCGTATATCTTGTAAACATTCTCAGTACCCGATGGACGTGCCGCGAACCAGGCATTCTCGGTTTCTACTTTCAATCCACCAAGAGCTGCGCCATTACCGGGTGCGTGAGTAAGAATCGCGGTGATTTTTTCACCGGCAAGTTCACTTGCGGTAACCGCATCGGCAGATAGCTTGCCAAGTTTTGATTTTTGCTCGAGAGTTGCTGGCGCATCGATGCGCTCATAAGACGGTGCACCAAATTCCGCTGTCAACTCCGCGTAGCGCTGTGATGGAGTCTTGCCAGTTACCGCGGTAATTTCTGCTGCAAGGAGAGCAAGAATCAAACCGTCTTTATCGGTGCTCCAAGCAGTTCCGTCGTGACGCAAGAATGATGCACCGGCAGATTCCTCGCCACCAAAACCAACTGAACCGTCAATCAATCCAGGAACGAACCACTTGAAACCAACTGGCACCTCAATTAGTTTGCGATCAAGTTTTTC
>JBEGTF010000031.1:0-9425 GCA_041179545.1 Actinomycetota bacterium
AGTTTGCTCATGCGGTTGTAAGCGCCGCGAAGTTTGTAAGCACCGGTGCGTTGAAGGTTCTCGCACTTTAGAAACACATCAGTGCCGGTGTATTTGGTAAGAAAATTACTCTTCAGAATTGGAGTCTTAATGGCAACCTTCAGCACGTTCTCGTGAGCGAGTTCAAACTCGGCAAGAGTGGGCTGTGTAACTTTGGCAGACATTAGGACCTCACTAGATTCTGGGCTTCTAGTAAGTCTAGTTTGTTAGAGCAAAGTGGCGACTATTTAGAACTTGCTGCCGATTGCGCGAAGCCTTGCGATTCGCTCTGGAATCGGAGGGTGGGTAGAAAACAGTCGCTCAGTAAGCCCAGGCTTAACCGGGTCATTGATGTACATGTGAGCCATCGAAGAACTAGCCCTGCGCATGGGTCTCCCGTACTGCCCCAGCTTCTGCAAAGCGCTGGCTAATCCCTCTGGGTAGCGAGTGGTGTGTGCGCCGGTCGCGTCAGCTAGGTATTCTCGCTGACGTGAAACAGCAGCTGACACGATTGGGCCAATCAACCAAGAAATTATTGAGGCAACAAGACCAATCACAATTAGTGCTGCGCCAAAACCATTGTCATTAGAATCTCGACGACCACCACCCGAGAAAAACGCCATGCGAATTGCAAAGTCGGCCAAGATACCAACCGCGCTAACCAAACCAAAAACAATTGTCGACACGCGAATGTCGTAATTCTTAACGTGGCCTAACTCGTGAGCCATAACCCCTTCGAGTTCCTTGTCATCCATGATGGAAAGAAGTCCCGTGGTTGCGGCAACAACGGCGTGCTTAGGGTCCCGCCCAGTTGCAAAGGCATTCGGAGCTTCATCGGTGATGATGTAAACCTTTGGCATCGGCATGCCCTCAGTAATTGCAAGATTCTCAACGATTCGCCAAAGCCTTGGGTTATCTGCCTTGGTTATTGGCACAGCGCCACTCATTGCAACAGCGATTGAACTGGCAACAAAATATTGGAACAGCGCATAAACCAGAACAAAGCCAATGATCATGAATGCGCTGGAGCCGTCGCCGCTTGCTTGACCCCACCAGTAGGCAAGGCCGCCTAAGAGCGCAACAAATCCAAACACGATGAAAAACGTGTTGCGCTTATTTGCAGCAATGGCTGAATACATTTATGCCCTAGAAGTCTGTGCCGGAGTTAGGGAGGGTTAGAACTTTACGTTTGGTGCATCGGCGATTGCGGCCGGGTCGCTGACCTCAAAGAACTCGCGCTCCTTGAAACCAAGGCCGCGCACAAAAAGAGTCTGTGGGAACTGCTTAATCTTGGTGTTAAGTTCGCGCACGCCTCCGTTGTAAAAACGGCGAGCCGCCATGATCTTGTCTTCGGTGTCGGAAAGTTCCTGCTGAAGACTTAGGAAGTTCTGGTTAGCCTGCAGCTGAGGGTACGCCTCAGCAACAGCGAAAAGACTCTTCATCGCGGCGCCGAATGAGTCCTCGGCTGCGGCAGCTTGTCCAGGGTGCTGCAGCACCTGAGGTGAAACGGTAGCTGCACGGGCCTTGGTGACGTTATCGAAAACCTCTTTTTCGTGGGTTGCGTAACCCTTGACGGTTTCGATCAAGTTTGGAATCAAGTCGGCACGGCGCTTGAGCTGAACTGTGATGTCGCTCCAAGCTTCATCAACTCGAACATTCAAGGTGACGAGGCCGTTGTAGGTGGCCCAAAGGAAGATACCGATTAGTACGACTGCGCCGATTACGACGATAAGAGTGATGTCCATGGCTAAATGTTAACCCAAGCTTGCTGGGAGTTTGCTGTACACCGATGACCTTTGGCGCAGCAGCACCTCAGCGAACCCCGCCCCACCTTCGGCAAAAATGTCCTTCAGCGAACCCCGCCCTAAATGCTTCGCATTTTGGGGCCCGAGTGGGGTTCGTCGATCCACCGGCAATAAAAAATCAACCACTCCGATTCGAGTGGTTGATTTTTAGTGCCCCTGGTGGGACTCGAACCCACACTGTAGCGATTTTAAGTCGCCCTTCTCTGCCATTGGAATACAGGGGCGAGCGTCGAGCGGGGCGGAGAAAAACTGAAAGGTTATTTCAGTTTTTCCGAGCCGCTGCTCGAAGCTTGTACGAAAAGACTGTATTTATTAAGCCTTTGGACGCGACGCGAAGGTCTCGAATGCTAATCGCGGGTCCTTGGTTGCTGAAATCGCAACAATGTCACGACGTAGCAAGAAATTCCAGATCCAACCAGAAACAACGCGAATCTTGCGCTCCCACATTGGCATTGCAAGTTGATTGCCAACTTCTTGTACTGGTAAACACCAACACCGATACCAAGACCGGCAACGGCGCCCAAGTTCTTGTGCAGGTAGTCAACAACAACCTGGTTGCGAAGTGAAGCAACGATATTCTTAGCGAGCAACTTAGCCTGACGAACAGCGTGCTGTGCGTTTGGCACACAGAAGCCACCAACGCCGCCACCTGAAAGATCAGGAACAGCAGAAACGTCACCGGCAGTCCAAGCATCAACGATTACCTTGTCACCGTCAACAACCTGAAGGGTTGCTTTCGCAGTGATGCGGCCACGCTCGTCGAGAGGTAGATCGGTGTTGCGAACAAATGGGTGCGCCATAACACCTGCGGTCCAGACGATTACATCTGACTCAAATGATTCACCAGTTGAAAGCTCAATCTTTCCGTTTTCAGCAGACTGCAACTGAGTGTTTAGGTGAATCTTTGCGCCGCGCTTGTCGAGGTTTGCAATTACCCACTCGCTGGTGTCCTGAGCAACCTCAGGCATGATGCGACCCATTGCCTCAATTAGGTGGAAGTGAGTATCTGCGAATGAAAGTGTTGGGTAGTAACGCAAAAGGTAGCTAACCAGTGAGCGCATTTCTGCGAAAGTTTCGATACCTGCGAAACCACCACCAACAACAACGAAGGTTAACAGACGATCGCGAGCGGCACCTGCAGGCAAGTTTGCTGCCTTGTCAAGGTTGGTCATGATGCGGTTGCGAATTTCAACAGCTTCTTCAATGGTCTTTAGGCCGATTGCGTGATCTGCAACACCTGGAATTGGGAAAGTACGTGAAACAGCACCAGCAGTAACTACGATCTGGTCGTACTGCATCTTGTATGGAGCAAGGCCAGCAACTTCGATAGTTGCGGTCTTGGTTTTGTGATCAACATTGGTTACTTTTCCAGAAACGATGTTGGTTTTCTTTAGGTGGCGACGGTGCGATGTCACAACGTGACGAGCCTCGATTGAACCAGCTACTACCTCTGGCAGAAACGGCTGGTAAGTCAGATAAGGAAGCGGATCAACAAGAGTGACCTCGGCCTCGCCCTGCTTCAAAAGCTTCTCTAGCTTGAAAGCTGTATAGAAACCGGCGTAACCGCCACCGACGATAAGAATTTTGGGCGCGTTGGCACCTGTGTTGATTTCAGACATTGTTCCATTTTAGGGCCTTGGGCGGGCTTATTTACGCCTCCGCAGCGCCCGAGCCACTGAGCGGATCACTAGGATTCCAAAAATCACATAAACACCGATGGGCACAATCTGAGTCGTGTCAAAACCTGAGGAATCTTTGACCTGATTGGCCGCAATCGGAGCTGCGATCTCCCCCGACTCTAAGGCATCGGTGTTGGCAGTTTCACTCTTTCTATAGAGCGAAACCCATTCCTTGAGCGACCCCAGTGGGTTGGCATCCACTGGTGCCACGCTGGCTGTTAGAGCCCTGACCGGGTCGATGAGCCCAAATCCATACACTGGTGAGAATTGCTCACTGGTTTGTGGCGTCGCTGTTTTGATAATTCGATTGATGACGTTATTGGCGTCTAGGTCTGGAAACTCAGCCCTAACCAACGCAACCAAACCAGAAACTATGGGAGCCGCTCCGCTCGTGCCACTCCAAATCTTGTATTCCCCACCAGGATAGGCACTAACCAAGTCTGTTGCGGGCGCGGCCACTGCAATGGTCAGGCCATTAGTCGATGCCTGGTTGCTTCCCTGCGCATTCTTATCAACACCCGCTACAACGAGCACACCGGGAATAGTTGCCGGAGCTCCAACTTGGTCTGTACCACTTGCCCGATTTCCGGCCGCAGCAACAACTACTACGTCGTGATCGAACGCGTACAAAAACGCCTCATCCCATGATGTTGGCCAATCTGAACTATTTCGAGTGAGAGATAGGTTGATAACTTTTGCACCGTTGTCGACGGCCCAGCGAATGCCCTCGGCCACTTGGGTATCGGTGTTCAAATTGGTATCGCCAAATGCCATTGAGACACTGAGTAACTCAGCGCTCGGTGCAGTGCCGATGACACCATTCGCATTCTTTGAATCTGATCCGTGACCGCGACCGGCCAGCAGACTTGCCACCATCGTGCCGTGGTAACTAATTTCACCAATCGGCTTTGAGCCATTTTGACTTCCAATACCGGAAACATCTTTGCCTGCGGCAATTACATTTAGTAGGTCAGGATGAGTCTGATCGATGCCGGTATCGATTACAGCTACCTTGACGCCTTCTCCTTTAGAAATTTTCCAGGCCGAATTGAAACCATAATCTTTGATCCAATACTCTCGATCGCGAATGGTGTCTGCCAAAACCGGCTGGGTAAAAATAAATACGCTGACCAGTGTCAGACTTACAGCTAATAGCTTTCGCAAACGCACTTGTTTGGACTCCAGCTACATGCTTCCAGAGCGATATCACCGATTGGATTTACGCCTGGTCCTGCTGCGAGAGCATGACCGATTAGCGCATGCAAACATTTCACGCGGGTGGGCATTCCGCCCGCAGAGATTCCCGCTATCTCTGGGACAAAAAGGCCCAAATCTTTTGCTGCTTTATCGCGGTCAGCAATGAATGCTTCGTGTGCTGCCTGGTACTGGGCAGCCAGTTCAGGTTCGTCGGCAAGGCGCTGCTGTAATTCAGCCATGAGTCCGCTCGCCTCTAGCGTTGAAACTGCACTGGTGGCACCCTTGTGCGTCAGGTAATAGGTAGTTGGAAACGGAGTGCCGTCGGCCAACCTTGGCGCCGTGTGAACGACGGTAGGTTTTCCGCAAACGCAGCGAGCGGCGATTGCAACAATGTTTCGTGCCTCTCGACCGAGCTGTCGTGACACCTCGGCAATATCCTCGGTGGTTGCTGGAGTCAGCGGCATTAGTCCTGAGCCTTTTTTGTTTGGTCTAATTTTTCATCGACCGGCTGCTCAATGCCCGCGCGAATTACTGTTTCCAGAACTGCATCGACCCAGTTATTTTTGGTTTGGTAGATGCTGCTTGAGATTGCCGCATTATTTTTGTCTGCCAGCATCTTGGCACCAACAGTGCCTGAAGTATCAGAGGTATTAACGCCATTGGCATCCATTACCAGGTAAGAGACTTCGCCTGGCATCACGTAGTAAAGGCGGTCGCGAGCCTGAGCACGAATGTAGGCCGGGTCTTCCCAACGCTTGCGTTCAACCTGCATCTGCGCGACTTCTTTTTTGGCTTCTTCAAGTGAGGCCTGCGCCTGAAAAATAGCCTGTCTCTGCATAAACCAAGTCTGAACTCGTGGTGCAAGGGTAATGACGCCAAGCACAATCATCGCCAGCAGGGCCAGGCTAGAAAGGTTTAAACGAGAAACCCGCAAAGCCGCCTTCGATTGTGAAGGTGCGCCTTTGCGGGGTGTTCTCATGCTTTAAGTATTACGCCTTGAAACGAGGAAATGCGGAACGACCAGCGTAGAACGCTGCATCGCTTAGTTCTTCTTCAATGCGAAGCAACTGGTTGTACTTTGCCACGCGCTCCGAACGAGCTGGCGCACCTGTCTTGATCTGTCCTGCGTTGGTTGCAACAGCTAGGTCGGCAATAAAGGTGTCCTCAGTTTCGCCTGAACGGTGCGAGATGATTGCCTTCATGCCGTGACGCTGAGCAAGAGATACTGCATCTAGAGTCTCGGTCAAAGTACCGATCTGGTTCACCTTAACAAGAATTGCGTTACCGGCAGCCTCGTCAATACCCTTCTGCAAACGAGATGGGTTGGTCACGTACAGGTCATCGCCAACAAGCTGTACTTTTGAGCCAAGCTCAGCAGTCATCTTGGTCCATGAAGCCCAGTCATCTTCTGACAATGGGTCTTCGATTGAAACTAGCGGGAAGCGAGCAACAAGATCGGTGTAGTACGCGATCATTTCGTCACCGGTGCGCTCCTGGCCCTCGAAGGTGTACTTCTTGGTTTCTTCTGAGTAGAACTCAGTCGCAGCAACATCAAGTGCGAGAGCGATGTCGGTGCCCAGCTTGTAACCTGCCTTGGCGATTGCCTCAGCGATTAGCTCAAGAGCTGCAGCGTTGTTTGGAAGCTCTGGCGCAAAACCACCCTCGTCACCAAGACCAGTTGAAAGCCCCTTGCTGTGCAACAGACTCTTTAGCGCGTGGTAAACCTCAACGCCCCAACGAATTGCCTCGCTGAAGGTTTCTGCGCCTAGAGGAACAATCATGAATTCCTGAATGTCAACGCCGGTATCTGCGTGTGCGCCACCGTTGATGATGTTCATTAGAGGAACAGGAAGTGTGTAAGCGTTTGGTCCGCCAAGGTAGCGGTAAAGCGGCTGGCCAGTTGCCTCAGCAGCAGCGCGGGCGTTGGCAAGTGAAACACCAAGAATTGCGTTGGCACCCAAGTTTGACTTGGTTGGTGTGCCATCAAGTGAAATAAGTGCTGCGTCAACGAGACGCTGGTCAAGTGCATCAAAACCAACAAGCGCTTTATCAACAGTTTCTACAACTGCCTTTACTGCGTTCTGAACACCCTTACCTAGGTAGCGTGACTTGTCGCCATCGCGGCTCTCGTGCGCTTCGAATGCACCGGTAGATGCACCCGATGGAACTGCTGCACGACCAAAGCTGTCGTCTTCTAGTAGAACCTCAACCTCAATGGTTGGGTTTCCGCGTGAGTCAAGAATCTCGCGTGCGCCAATGGCTTCAATGATTGACAAGGTGTCTCCTTATTTGGGCTGTTTTCAAAACGCGCCGAACGACGCGAAAACGTCGTTGTGATGAGACCTAGTTTAGGCGATTGGCTTGATGTCGAGGCTCTCGAAGCTGCTCGAGTCCGCGCCAACGGCCGCAAATTGGGTAAATCCCTGCTCAGCAAGGCTGTCTAGCAGCAGGTTTAGCTTCTTCGGTCGCTGCTCTAGGCGAACGCTATAGCCATGTTCAAAAAGCTCCTTTTGACGAGCTAGTGCCACACCGATGGTCGTCGGGCTGGTGTCAGCGAGCACCAAAACTAGGCGGCTCGGCGCCATTTGAACGAAAGAATCGGGAACCAGATCCACAGCGCGCTCAAAGCCGATCGAAATTCCAACCGCAGGAACATCCTCGCCAATCCAACGACCAATCATCCCGTCGTAGCGACCACCACCACCGATGGATGAGCCCGACTCCGGGTGTTCGATTTCAAAAATAGCTCCGGTGTAATAACCCATGCCGCGAACAAGGGTTGGGTCAAAACGCAATCGACCTTTGCCAAATCGTGACTCGACCGCCACAAAAATTTCACTCAGTTCGGCAGGAGTCTCGAGATCAGATTTCAAGGACGCTAACCATCCGGTTGCGGTCTCTGCGACCTTGGCGCCAAATTTTTCACCAAGTTCTTTGACTACTCCCTCGGCAAAGATTTTGTCGAGTTTGTCGATGATGATCATTGCGGCTGGCTTGCCATCCTCTGGAATACCCAGACCGTCAAGCAAATTGGCAAGCAGTACACGGTGATTAACACGAATGGTTGCATCGCTCAATTGAATTGCTTCAAGAGCCTCAAGCGAAGAAACTAAAAGATCAATTTCAGCAAGCGGCGATGCGTCGCCAATAATATCGATGTCGCACTGCACGAACTGTCGGTAGCGACCCTTCTGCGGGCGCTCAGCTCGCCAAACAGGACCGGTCTGAATTGCTTTGAAAACCTTTGGTAATTTTGCGCGATTAGTTGCGTAATAGCGAGTCAGTGGAACGGTCAGGTCGTATCGAAGCCCAAGATCGGCAAGATTATCGCCATCGGTGTTTGCTGCAAGCGAGCGATCAAGGTCTTCGCCTCGCTTCATAACGCGGAAGGCAAGTTTTTCGTTGTCACCGCCCTGGCCAGAAGTTAAACGCTCAAGATCCTCGAGGGCAGGAGTTTCAATCTCTTGGAATCCGTGTGCGAGATAGGTTGAGCGAATTTTGCCCAAAACAATATCGCGCTTAAGTTTTTCTACGGGTAGGAAATCGCGCATGCCACGGGGTGGGTGCACGTCTTTAGCCATGGTTCAAGTTTAGGTGGCGGGCTGCCTATTCGGCCGGAAGCGCGATTACACCTGCGTCATTTGCGTCGTCGAGTTCGAATTCGCGAATCTCAACTTCTAGTTCGCGCACGGCACCGCGAAGTGCGCCTTCGGCATCGATTCCGGCCGATCGCGCTGACGAAACAATCGCCAACAGGATTGCGCCGAGTTCTGCCTCACTGGTGACGCTGAAGGGACCAGGTGCATTGGCGTCCAACAACTCTAATTTCTCGGCTTTTCCAATTACTTTGTCTGCCAAGGCCAGAGCAGGCAGGTGCTTGGGTATGCCATCCAACACCGATGAGCGCTCTGGCTTCTCACGCTTTTTGTGGTCGTCCCAGTTGACCATGACATCATCACCGGTTTCAGCCTTGTACTTCTCAAGTTCTTCTTCGTTGCCAAATACGTGTGGGTGACGACCAACCATCTTTTTGATTGACAGCTCGGCAACATCTTGAATGTCAAACTTCTCACCCAAAGAACCGTTTTCGGCAAGATCGCTGTGGAAGACCACGTGATATAGAACATCACCAAGTTCTTCTAGTACTTCATCACGATTGCCTGACTCGATGGCATCCACTAATTCGTAAACTTCTTCGATCAAGTACTTGACCAGCGATTGGTGAGTTTGCTCGGCGTCCCACGGGCAGCCACCGGGGCCGCGGAGTTTTGCTGCAACGGCAATCAGTTCATCAAGCTTGGTCATTTTTGCTACTTTCGGTGTTTGAAAAAACCTTAGCCAATAAGCCCCATGCCCACTGGATGATTGCCGTGTCACGAAGCGGTTCAAAGTTTTCATCGCGGGGTGCTGTAATCAATAGGGTTTGCGCCGACTGCAGGTACTTGGTTCCCAGGTAAAGGCTGGCGATTCGAACCTGCTCCGACTCGGTAAGGTCAACTGGCTGCAGTTTTGCTTGCAGGCCAAGCACATTGAAATCTTTTAGGCCAAGGCGATTTGCCTGCTGACGCAGTTCAGTTACCGCAATCAAGTTCTTTACCGGTTCAGGTGCTGCGCCATAGCGATCTTCAAGTTCAGCAAGAATCGCATCAAGTTGCGCACGGGAACCGCGCTCCCCACTTGCCGCAGATAGTTTGTGATACGCCTCAAGTCGAAGTCGCTCACTATC
>JBEGTF010000032.1:0-7126 GCA_041179545.1 Actinomycetota bacterium
CTGGTCAAGCCAAACCCAGGCAGATGCTTCCCACTTTGCGTAGGCGTTTGGGTAGGCAGAAATTTGAACGGCTTGCGCCGCTTCGGTCAAAGACTTACTCGACCAGTCCTTGATGTCCAGCAACCCTCGTGCCACGCCAAATGTTGGGCTTGTTTTTCCGCCAAAGAAAGCACGGGCTGCGTATTCCGGATTCATTATTTGCTTTACAGTGCCCCAATGAGCGCTCGGGCGTTGCTGAAAAAGCCCCACCGAATCCCTATCGCCATAGCTTAGGTTTCTGATTCCGGATTCTTGCATTGCGGTTGCTAGAGCAATCACAATTCCGTAATCACTAACACCGAGGGATTTTCCAACCTGAAAAATAATTTTCGCGTTGGATTTCATTTCGGCGGTCATCGGGGTTAGGTCGGGGCAAAATTTTATTTCGTGCACACCTGGAATGATCAGGCGTTGACCAATGTAAATCATTGAAGACCAAGTGAGATTATTTTCACTCAAGATGGATTGAGTGCTGAGTCCATAGACAGCAGCGAGTTTGCTTACAGATTCACCAGGTTTGACTGTGTGAAAACCGTGCACCTCGCAAATGTTGGGTGGCCGATGCGGATCGGTAGAGCTAAGTGCGCCGCTCAAGGGAGTAGCCAGCGCCTTCACGTTGCTAACTGGCTTTGCTTCCGATGGGGCGGTTACGTCCAAATTCTTCAACTTGATGGCCTGACCGCCGTACACCAGTGAGGATTCTGTAAATCCATTCACCAAAAGCAAGTTACTTAGTGAAATTCCATAGTGATTTGCAATTGAGGCAAGAGTTTCGCCTGGTTGCACCGTGTGCATCTCGGGTGTCGCTGGTTTGGCCTGCTTAGGAATTACCGAACCAATGGCCAATCGTTGACCGGGAAAGATAATCGCCGTGGCTGAGAGTTTGTTCATCGACAAGACAGTGGTGACTGAGATGCCGTACTTTTTTGAGATTGTTTGAACTGTTTCGCCGCGTTTGACCACGTGCACCGTTGCCGCATTCGCTTTAGCCTGAGCCGCCGGAACAACCGCGTTTTGCACAAGTTTAAGTTTTTGCCCGGGAACAATTAACGCCTTTGCCGAAAGGGAATTTAGTTGCAGTAGTTGGTTGGTTGAAAGTTGGAACTTTCGCGCAATTTGGCTGATGGTGTCGCCGGTTTTCACCGTGTAAGTCAACTGCGAACCCATAGACATCAGGGGAGTTGAAGCTGCGCTGACAACATTGCTAGGGGATGCGTTATTGGTTTGGGACTTCTCGTTCGCCGAATCTTCTAGAACCTGCGGCTCAGCCGCGGCGATGTCAGCACCGGAGAGAGCCCCCACGATGGAGATAGGTACGGTGACAAGCGCAATTCCCAGCGCATTCTTGTCACGTTTTTCGTCCAAAATATCTACATTTCTCCTGGGGTAGCCAGCCAATATCATCGCACGGTGCAGGTTTGATACCCGTGAGGCGCTGAGGTGTGGCAATCTTGTCTAGTGACTGATGTATTAGACCAAGTCGAATCTTGGATTAGCGTGCCAGAGGCCGCCGAAAAATTGGGTGAACCTGCCGGCAGAATTCGCCGCTGGATTGAAGAGCATCACCTCATTGCGATAAAGCGCGATGGCGTCCTGATGATCCCGGCCGAAATAATTGTTGATGGCGAGCCACTGCCGAGTTTGCCGGGCACAATGATCGTGCTGTTGGATTCAGGTTTGAACTATGAGGCTGCGTTCAAGTGGCTTTACACATTTGACGAAAGTCTGCCAGGAACACCGATGGAGTTTCTCCTGAAGGGGCATAAGTCAGCAGTTCGTCGCCTGGCGATGTTGCTAGCTCTCTAAAATCCGCTTTACGCCTGGCGGTTAATCACTTTCAGTGCCAATTCTCGAAGCTCGTGTTTAGCACGCTCGTCGATCTCAAGAGATTCCAGCGCATTCAAGCTTTCTTCAGCTAATTCGTCAATCATTCGCTCGGACTTTGCCAAGGCACCTGAACCCACAATGGTTTGCTGAAGGAACGCAATTTGTTCACCGGTTAGGTTTCGACTCGAAAGCATCTCATCGAAAATCGCTCCAACTGATGAAGTTAGCGATTCTCGTGTTAGTGCAACTAAAACGGTTCGTTTTCCTTCGCGCAGGTCGTCACCTGCTGGCTTACCCGTGATCGCTGGATCGCCGAACACTCCAAGAATGTCATCGCGTAGTTGAAACGCCATGCCAAGGGGAATCCCAAATGCCGAAAGGCCGCGCAGCAAGCCGGGTGAGGCACCTGCAAAAGCCGCGCCAATCAACATCGGTGCTTCAATGCTGTATTTCGCTGTTTTGTAAAGAATTACGCGATTGGCACGACCCACCGCTTCATCAACCGGTCTGGTGTTGGCTGCGTTTTCTTCGAGAACATCAAGGTACTGACCTGCCATCACCTCAACGCGCATTTTGCTGAACTCTGTTCGGCACGCGGACTCTACTGATGGCTCTGGAGCTTGAAGTAAAGCGTTTCCAAATATTTCGCTGCTCCAGCCGAGCATCAGGTCACCAACTAAAACGGAGCCGGCGACGCCAAAACGTTCCGGACTTCCGGCCCAGCCAGAAGATGAATGCAGAGATTCAAAGCGCTTATGCACCGATGGTGCACCTCGGCGAGTATCTGACTGATCGAGCAAGTCATCGTGAACTAGCGCCGCCGCGTGAAACATTTCCAAAGCTGCCGTGATGCCAACCATTGCTTCAGCTGAAGCCTCGCGCTGGGACTCGGTTTGGCGAATATCCGCACCGGCTAAAGCGCCTACCCATGACCAGTAGCAGAAAAGGGCTCTAAAGCGCTTTCCGCCCTGAAGCAGGTCCCGAGTGTAGTCAACTACAGGGATTAGATCGGGGGAGATTTGCTCAAAATCGCTCTTTCGGGCGACGCAAAATTCATCCAAGTGGTCCTGAATCAGGCCAAGTAGGACTTTAGTTTCACTCACGGGAATAGCCTAACTCGGGCTAGGTGTTTAGACTCTAGATAGCAACGCAAAATCGGCATAAGGAGTTACAAATGGGACTCTCCGAGAGAGAACAACAGCTTCTCGATGAACTCGAGCGCGGTCTTTACGCGTCTGATGCGGGGTTAGCGCACAAACTTGGCAAGCCTGGCGCCCGATCACCTAAGCGAATAATTGCCGGCGGGGCTCTAGCCGTGATTGGTCTTTCACTACTGGTAGTTGCCGTTATCTTGCAGTTTGCTTTATTTGGAGTGGCCGGGTTCTTAGTAATGTTGGCCGGGCTAGTTCTAGCAACATCTTCAAATTCAGGTCTGGAAAGCCAGCCAAAGCAGGCAGCTAAGCCGCAGGCCGCAAAATCAGAGCGAAGAAGTTTCTTTGAAGATCGCTGGGATAAGCGCCAGGGCCAATAGCCCCATTCAGTCTTCAGTTACTCCTCAAAACCCACCAGAATCTGGTGGGTTTTTTAGTTTTTAAGCAAATTTACGGTATTTCCCTCCACTTGCTATATCCCGCTAATTTATTGACAATTAAGACACGCCGAACCAAAGTTTATGCCGATTTTTACCCATAAGTGGGGGAAAGTGGTGTAATGTGGAGATAAGCGCAAGTTCGATGTCGAGAAAGGGGGACGCACATGTTGCTAGGCACTCACGCACCGAAGCTTGACGACAAAGGGCGCGTCATCCTTCCGGCAAAGTTCCGCGATGAACTTCAAGGTGGTTTGGTTATCACACGTGGGCAGGAAAACTGCCTATACGTATTTAGCTCAGCTGAGTTCGCTTCAGTGCACGACAAAATTCGTCAAGCACCGGTGACCAGCATCGAGGCCCGCAACTACCTTCGCGTTTTTCTATCCGGCGCTTCCGATGAACTTCCTGACAAGCAAGGCCGAGTCACTATCCCGGCCGCACTTCGTCAATACGCAGGTCTTGATAAGGACCTTGTCGTCATTGGCGTTGGTGCACGTGCAGAAATCTGGAACGCCAAGTCATGGAATGAATACCTGGCTAAGCAAGAGACAGCCTTTGCGAATGTAGCGGCGGAGGTGATTCCAGGACTCTTCTAGCCCTAAAGCTAGAACTCCAGCTATTTCACCTGAAACCAAGCCAGGTAGTAAATGGATGGGGCCCTAGCTCTAGGGACTCAGAAGTCAACGGACTTCCTATGTCTAAGAAAATATCTGAACTCCACGAACCGGTACTGCTAGAGCGTGCGATTGAACTGCTGGCGCCGGCCTTCGAAGTCGAATCGCCCGTTTTTGTAGATTGCACCCTAGGACTTGCCGGTCACAGCGAAGCTTTTCTTGATCGTTTTCCAAACCTTACTTTGGTCGGCATCGATCGTGACCCAAGTGCACTGGCACTTGCGGGGGAGCGACTAGCTCGATTCGGCGACCGAGTTCACTTGGTACACGCCGTTTACGAAGAAATCGAAGACGTACTTGCAGATCTAAAAATCGTCGAAGTCCAGGGGATCTTGCTTGACCTAGGTGTCTCATCAATGCAACTCGATGAACGTGAGCGAGGATTTGCCTACTCCTACGAAGCTCCACTTGACATGCGGATGGATTCAACCGTTGGCAAGACAGCTGCCGATGTGGTCAACACTTACAGCGAATCAGAGCTGGCGCGAATCTTCAAGGAGTTTGGCGAAGAGCGCTACGCCAAAGGTGTGGCTCGCGAAATAGTTTCAGTTCGAAAGAGCACTCCTTTTTCAACCAGCACTGAGCTTGCTGCTTTGATCGCAAAGATCATCCCATTCATTCCGGGTAAGAGTTCTGGTCACCCAGCAAAGCGCGTATTTCAGGCGCTAAGAATCGAAGTCAACGGCGAGCTTGAAGTTCTAGAACGCACAATGCCAGCCGCAATTGCTGCACTTGCCCTTGGCGGTCGCATCGTTGTGATGTCCTATCACTCACTCGAGGATCGCATCACTAAACATGCCCTAGTTGCTGCGGCAAATTCATCGGCCCCGATTGAGTTACCAATCGAACTTCCGGAGCACGCACCTGTGCTTCGACTACTGGTTAAAGGCGCCGAAGCCGCAACCGCTGAAGAAATCGCTAGAAACCCGCGCGCTGCATCCGTTCGCCTGCGCGCAGCAGAAAAGATCCGGAGAGCAGCATGAGTGCCATTCGCATGACCAACCCAAGTCGCCAACTGGCTCCGGCTAGAGCACAACTGCGAGCGGTATCGGTTGCCAACACTCGCGCCAGCAAGTTAAACACCAAGCTCGTGACACTTTTAACTTTCGGCGCTCTTTCAATCGCCTTTGCAAATCTGGTGCTTCACATCCTTACTTCAAGTTCGGTTTATGAGTTGGCAAGCCTGCAGCAACAGGCACGTGAACTAAACACAACCTCGCAAATAATTGCAGATGAGGTTGATTCACTTTCTTCACAGCAGAATCTCTCGAACTCTGCTCAAAAGCTAGGAATGATTGCCAACGCCAACCCAGTATTTCTAAGCATTGGCGAGCAAAAGGTGTACGGAAAGCCAACCGCAGCCCTAAACACCGATGGCCGCGTGGCTCGAAACCTAATTGCCAACTCCGCCATGACAGCGGTTTCAACCGGATTGAATGCGACTGTCGCTTCTACCGATGCCTCAGCGCCCCCAGCAGCACCGGACGCAAATGTCGCTAAACAGAAACCGGCTCCAGTTCAAGTAATTTCTAATGGTGGCGTAATTCCCGCTTCACCAACTCACTAGATAGGCAGGTCGGCAGATGACATATCTGACGCCTGGTGATTCATCTAAGCGCCTGAAAAAAGTAATTGCGGCAATTCTGATTCTGGTAGTAATTTTTGCCATTCGATTGATTGATTTGCAGATCATTCAGGCAGACGCCATAAACGAAAAGTCATACGAAAAGCGCGCGGTAACTCGTGTGATTCCAGCGCTACGCGGTGAAATTCTTGATGTCAACGGTAATGTTTTGGCGAAAACCATTTTGCGCTACGACATTAATGCGGCGCCTAGCAAGGTTGGCCCTGTCACCAGAAAAGTAAGTGGTCAAGCTGTTGCTATTCCGGTTGAGCAAGTAGCTGCTGAAATTGCCACCATTCTTGGTATGACTGCCGAAGAAGTAATGTCAAAAATCATTGGAACCGGCGAGTATTCACAAATTAAGAAGCGCGCTAATGCATCTGAGTATCGCAAGATACTTGCTCTTAACGTTCCTTGGCTTTACTACGACTCCGTCGCGGAGCGCGTTTATCCAAATGGAGCGGTTGCAGGAAACATCCTTGGCTTCATAACCCAGTCAGGGTTAATGGAAGGCATCGAACAGCAATACAACAAGTGTCTTTCAGGCGTTGACGGCGAAGAGTCTTTTGAAAAAGGAAAAGACGGAATCAAGATTCCTTCTAGCGTAATTACTACCAAGAAGGCTGTCCCAGGAAAAAACGTCCGACTCACAATAGATTCTGATCTTCAATATTTTGCCCAGCAAGTCATGGCATCAACAGTCTCTTATCTTCGCGCCGACTGGGGTACCGCCACAATTATTGAAGTCAAAACCGGAAGAATTTTGGCAGCCGCGGAGGCACCGTCGGTTGACCCGAATGATCCGGGCAAGCTTTCTGCCGATGACCGCAGGGCAAGGATTTTTCAAGCAGCTTTCGAACCAGGCTCGACCTTGAAAACAATTACGGCGGCAACCGTTGTTGATACGGGCATGGGTTCGCCAAACATGAAAGTGCTAGCCCCCTACGGAATGAAGATTCCAAATTCAAATGGCTACACCGTGACTGACAGTCACTCGCACCCACTCGAACAACTGACTATGACTGGCGTCTTGGCGGAGTCATCCAACACTGGAATCATGAATGTCGGAAAAGTTGTCGACTGGAAAACTCGCTATTCGTATTTCGAAAAATTTGGTCTTGGAAAGCGCACAGCAATCAATTTCCCTGGCGAGGGTTCCGGGCTTTTGAACTCTAGAGATGTCTGGGCGAACGATGGTGTAAAGCGCTATGTATCGATGTTTGGTCAAGGTGTTTCGGTTACACCAATTCAGTCAGCAATGATGTACCAGACAATCGGAAACGGCGGGGTTCGCTTAAACCCAATTCTGGTGGATGGCTGTGAGGCAGACGTTGATGACTTCAAGCCGGCTGAGGTGAAGCCGGGAGTGCA